>CAYXEW010000005.1:0-51306 GCA_964464115.1 uncultured Verrucomicrobiota bacterium | reverse complement strand
ACAATGTGAAATTAATTGAGCAAACCAATGTCAATACCAGCTAAACTGTTACCAATGCAACAATATATAATAGGGCTCACGTCTCGATAATCGATAAACAGCTCTTGCATTGTTCATAAACATTCCTCAGCGATGCATCCTTGCTCATCCTCTTCTTCAAATACTTAATCCGCGCAAAGACCGTCTTGTAGACCATGCCGCCAGCAAGAAAATCAGAAAAGGAAACGGGGTAAGCCCTTTTTCCATTTTCTCCGTCGCTCTGCTCCCCCAAAGCGGCAATTCAGATTGCCGCACTCCAAACAAACAAGTGCGGTGACGAGCCCTTCCTCCATCCGTGGGACGGCCTTGCCATCCGTGGGTCATTTATCGCATTGAAATACTGGGTCCCATCGCTCCGCTCCCCCTAAAGCGGCAATTCAGATTGCCGCACTCCAAACAAATATTGAGCGGGATGAGAAGCCCTTTCCCCATCCGTGGGTCGGCCCTGCTATCCGTGGGTCATTTATAGCATTGAGATACTGGGGGCCGGCGTCCGCACACAGAACTTGCCCGCGAGGCCGCGGGCTCTCCCGTAAAATGAAAAATTAAGTTACTCCGTGGGCGGTGAGGGTCAAAACAAACCACCGCGGCAATCCGATGATGATCCTGCACCGCGCGAAAAAGCGCCATCTTGTCGTTCACTCTCAGGTTTGTTGTGAACCAGACGAGGCCGGAGTCTTTCGGGTTCTCCTGCATCGTTCACTGCAATAAATAACGTTCTGCCAGTTTAGTTTCCACTTGCGCCGCCATACAAACGGCCGGCCGCATACCGGACAAATTTTTTCGGGGTTTTGGGATCTTTTCATTCTGTAACCTGTATTATTCATAAAAAACGCCATAACGACAGGAAGAAGTCATCAATACTGATGCTGGGACGGTGCGGATTGTCCCAGCTTGGAAATGGTGTTGAGAATTGGCCGAAGAGGTCCCCCCGCTAAACACAAGAAAACATTTCACCCCCCTTCGCGCTTTTTGCCGGCATATATTCCCGCTCTTCTGGTAATTCGCCGGACGCTACAAAATGGTGGATCGCATTGTAGGGCACCAATGGCTGCAAGCCTTCGCGCCGTTGTCGATGGAGGTGCGGCTGGAAGGTCTGCGACCGTTCCAGCCCTACAATTTTAAATTTTACCCGTTGGTTTTCGAGCGGTAATGGTTTTACGTCAAAAAAAAGATTCACGAAAGGCTGTCAGTAAGGACCTGCCCCCCTGAATCTAACGGGAACCAAAAAAAACGCGGTCACTTGACCGCGCTTTTCATGAAAAAAAGGGGTTTCCTTTTAATCTTCTATTTCAATGCATTCGACCGGGCAGCTTTCAGCTGCTTCGCGGGCAGATTCTTCTACATCAGCCGGGACTTCAGCTGCTTTAGCAACAGCCACGTCATCAGCCATTTCGAATACTTCAGGACATGTATCTACACACAGTTCGCAACCTGTGCAGGAATCGGCATCAATTTTAACTTTCATTTTTTTCTCTCCTCTTATTTTCGGTTATGCGCTTACGTATTTACTTTTGTAATCTTCCAATGCCTTGATGTAGTTGGCGCGTTCAAAAGCGGCCGGATCGGCCACTGACTTCTGACTCATGGCCCCCTTCATTTCGGCAACAGATCCATATTCTTTGGACTCCATCCATTTCGTCAATTCATTAAGCATCGTCTCAATGTGACCAATACCGTTTTTCAGCAGTGCTGATGTGGTCATCACTGCATCAGAACCGGCCAGCAGGTATTTGGCAATATCCATGCCCGTGTGAACACCTGTTGTCGCGGCAATGGACGCATTGAGATTACCGCAGAGAATGGCAATCCACCGTAAAGGCAGGCGCATTTCATCAGCCGTACTCAACTTCAACCCGGCTTCCACTTCCATTTTATCAAGATCGATATCCGGCTGATAAAAACGATTGAACATCACCAGAGCGTCCGCGCCGGCATCATCAAGTTTTTTTGCCGTGTTTGCCATGGCATTGAAGAATGGGTTAAGCTTGATGGCCACCGGTACACTGACGGCCTGTTTGACCGCTTTGAGCACATCCAGGTACATGCCTTCAACAGCGGCCGCATCGAGATCCAGCGCTGTCGGAATGTAATAGACGTTGAGCTCAATACCTTTGACGCCGGCCTCTTCCAGGCGTTTGGCATAGTCGATCCACCCGGTATTGGAAATTCCATTCAAACTGCCGATAATCGGGATATCCACCGCTTGAACGGCATTCCGAACGAGCTCAATATACTGTTCGGGGCCTACGTTATATTCTCCGAGATCAGGGAAGTACGACGTCGACTCGGCAAAACTTTCTGTGCCGGCATCCAACTGGTAATTCAGTTGTTCTTCTTCGTGGCGAACTTGTTCCTCAAAAATAGAGAACATAACAACGGCTGAAGCCCCGGCATCTTCCATCTTCTTAATGTCATCGACATGCTGAGAGAGGGGAGATGCGGAGGGCACCAGCGGATTTTTTAACTCTAATCCCATGTAGTTGGTGCGAAGATCCATGGTTTATTTTTCCTTTCGTATTTTCCTGTACACTTTCAGTAAAGACTTATCACGTATATTGTATTGATTCACGATTCGCTCAGCCTGCCCACTTCTGGTAGAGATCCCAGCGCTTCCGTGTATCGGCTTTTGCAAGCTCCATCAATTTCGCCGCTTCTTCGGGCTTGCTCAGCGTAAGCATCTTGTAACGGATTTCGCTGTAGGCATAATCCTCCATTGAAATGGACGGGGGCTTTGAATCGATCTGCAACGGGTTTTCGCCCTTTTCCTCGAGGTTGGGATTATAGCGGTAAAGCATCCAGTGACCACTGTCGACCGCTTTTTTCTGCTGGTCGAGGCCCTTCTGCATGTTGATACCGTGCGCAATACAATGCGAGTAAGCCAGAATGAGAGAGGGCCCGTCATAGGCCTCCGCTTCCTGAAAGGCTTTAAGCGTCTGGCGCGGATTCGAACCCAGGGCAACGCGGGCAACGTAGATATTGCCATAACACATCGCCATCATACCGAGGTCCTTCTTGCCGGCCGGCTTACCGCCTGCAGCAAACTTGGCCACCGCACCGCGCGGGGTTGATTTGGACGCCTGTCCACCCGTGTTGGAATACACTTCGGTGTCCAGTACGAGCGTGTTCACGTTCCGTCCTGAAGCCAGTACGTGATCGAGGCCTCCATAACCGATGTCATAGGCCCATCCATCGCCACCCAGCAGCCATACACTCCGTTTTACTAATTGATTGCAGATGGATTCCAAGTGACGGGCTTCCATCGTTTTCATTCCCGCCAGCTTCGTCTTGAGCTGATCGATGCGGGCGCGCTGTTCAGCGATCCCGGCCTCTGTATTCTGATCGGCGTTTATCAGGGCGTCCACCAGATCAACTCCGAGTTCAGCTTTCATCTTCAACATCAGTTCGCACGCAAACTCGCGCTGCTTGTCGATTGTCAAACGGAAGCCAAACCCAAATTCAGCATTGTCTTCGAAGAGTGAGTTAGACCACGTCGGCCCGCGGCCATTGGCATCCTGCGACCAGGGGGTCGTCGGCAGATTGCCGCCATAGATGGACGAGCAACCCGTAGCATTGGCAATCAGAGCGCGGTCGCCGAACATCTGGCTCAGCAACTTGACATAAGGTGTTTCACCACAACCCGTACAGGCCCCGGAGAACTCAAATAGCGGACGCGTGTACTGGATATCTTTGACAGAGTCCATTTTCAGCGTCGTCCGGTCCACATCAGGAAGCGACTGGAAGAACGCCCAATTCTTGCGCTCTTCCTCAAGAATGGGCTCTTTGGCACCCATATTTATGGCTTTTTTACCGACTTCTGATTTACTCTTTTTCGGACAGGCTTCGACGCAGAGACCACAACCGGTGCAGTCTTCCACGGACGATTGCAGGACATACATCGTACCCTCAGGAATATCTTTGCCTTTAAGCTCGATCGCTTTAAAGCTTTCGGGAGCATCTTTCAAAGCATCCTTATGACAGATCTTGGCGCGGATAACACTGTGCGGACAAACGAGGCTGCAGTTGCCGCACTGGATACACAGATCTTCTTCCCAAACAGGTACCTGCAATGATATATTGCGTTTTTCCCACTGGGTCGTTGCCGTCGGATATGTACCGTCATTGGGGAAGGCGCTCACGGGCAGGTCGTCACCGCGGCCGGCCATAATTTCGGCTGTCACCGATTTCACAAATTCCGGAGCCTCGTTGGCGACAATCGGCGGCATTTCAATCTGGCTGGTCACTTGGTCCGGCACTTCCACCTCATGCAGGTTGGCCAGCGACTGATCGACCGCGTTGAAATTCTTATTGACGATTTCCTCACCTTTGAGGCCATAGGTCTTTTTGATGGCCCCTTTGATTTTCGCTATGGCTTCATCCTTGGGTAAAATGCCCGAGATAGCGAAGAAACAGGTCTGCATGATGGTATTCACGCGGGACCCCATGCCGGTTTCACCGGCTACTTTGTAGGCGTCAATCACATAGAATTTCAATTTTTTGTCAATCATCTGCTGCTGCACCTTTTTGGGCAACTTGTCCCAGACTTGGTCTTTATCGTACGTGCTGTTCAGAAGGAAGACGGCACCTTCGGCCGCATTTTTCAGCACATCGGTCTGCTGCAGGAATACAAACTGATGGCAGGCCACAAAGTTGGCAGACTGAATCAGATAGGTTGAATGAATCGGGTTCGGTCCAAATCGCAGGTGAGAGACGGTCCGAGAACCGGCTTTTTTGGAGTCATACACAAAGTATCCCTGTGCATAGTTATCCGTTTCTTGCCCGATAATCTTAATCGAATTTTTATTGGCGCCCACGGTGCCGTCCGCACCCAGGCCGAAGAACATGCCGCGAAAGACACTGTCGGGCTCGGTGATGTAGGATGGGTCATATGCAATACTGCGGTTTGAAACATCGTCATGAATACCCACCACGAAATTATTCATGGGTTTTTCCTTATTCAGGTCATCAAACACACCTTTGATCATAGCTGGTGTGAATTCCTTGGAAGAAAGACCATAACGACCACCGACGATAACCGGCTTTTCCTGCATGGGTAGAAGGCCGACGGACTGTGCTTCGCTAACAGCTGTGACCACGTCCTTATATAGAGGCTCACCTTCGCAACCCGGCTCTTTAGTGCGATCAAGAACGGAAATTTTCTTGCAGGTGGCGGGAATGGCCCCCATCAAGTGCTTCATGGAAAATGGACGGTACAGGTGAATCTGAACCATGCCCACTTTTTCACCCTGCGCTACCATGTGGTTTACCGCCTCTATGGCCGTCTCGGCACCCGAGCCCATCAGCACAATAATACGATCCGCGTCTTCAGCACCGTAGTAGTCAAACAGCTTGTACTGGCGGCCGCTCAGTTTGGCAAATTTATCCATGGCTTTCTGAACAATTTCCGGGGTAGCCTCGTAGAACTTGTTAACCGTTTCACGGGCCTGGAAGAAAACGTCCGGATTCTGCGCCGTACCGCGAATAATTGGTTTTTCAGGTGTCATACCGCGGACGCGATGGGCGATCACCAGTTCATCGTCGATCATTGCCTTGATGACGTCATCAGGGATGATATTAATTTTGCACACTTCGTGAGATGTGCGAAAACCGTCAAAGAAATGCAAAAATGGAATGCGTGATTCCAGTGTAGCCACCTGGGCAATCAGAGCATTATCCATCGATTCCTGCACAGAGCTCGAGGCGAGCATAGCCCAGCCGGTGCTTCGGGTCGCCATCACATCGGAGTGATCACCGAAAATAGACAAGGCCTGACAGGCGACAGAACGGGCTGAAACGTGAAAAACGGTAGATGTCAATTCGCCGGCGATCTTGTACATGTTGGGGATCATCAGCAGGAGGCCCTGTGAAGCTGTAAAGGTGGAGGTAAGGGATCCGGCCTGCAGGGCTCCGTGGACGGCTCCACTGGCCCCGCCCTCACTCTGCAGTTCAACCACATCCGGAATCGTTCCCCAGATATTGGTTTTACCTTCGGATGACCACTGATCCGCCCATTCCCCCATATTGGAAGACGGTGTAATCGGGTAAATTGCGCATACTTCATTTGTCTTGTGGGCAATGTATGCAGTTGCCTCGTTGCCGTCGATAATTTTGACTTCCTGGTTGTTCATGCTATCTTCTCTCCGTTCATATACTGTTTGGGTACGTACCCTAAGAAGCTGGTTTAGATACTAAGAGCTTTCATGGTTACCACATCTGTTCAATTCAAGGCAAGTGTGCTCTGAATAAAAATTGTTAACATGTTGCCTTCAATACGGTACTTCACGGAGATGCACTTCATCAACCTCTCAGAGAACCGCCAACACAGAATGTGCTCCACCTATCCAGCCTTCAGCTATGGATTCCACAAGCTGATTATCCAGTAGCCGTGAAATATGTGTCCCCA
Source organism: uncultured Verrucomicrobiota bacterium (assembly GCA_964464115.1). Classification (GTDB taxonomy): domain Bacteria; phylum Verrucomicrobiota; class Kiritimatiellia; order CAYTQP01; family CAYXEW01; genus CAYXEW01. The sequence continues at coordinate 44,864 of CAYXEW010000005.1, read as the reverse complement.
GGTTTTGATTGCTTCATTTATGTGGTATAAATGGCCTATGCACAATGATGTTGAAAACAGCCTTACGCATACCGGCGACTTCAATCGCGATCTTATTCGTCGCTTTACCAATCAGCCGGAGCGGGTAAGCCCAGCCATTCAAAAAAAGGTTGAAGCCCTTAAAGACGGGCCGATGCTGCTCTATGCCCTGACCGATCTCGATGCCAGCCTGCGTTTATCCCCCTGCTGGGTCATACTTACAAAAGAGTTCCTCATTTTTGCGGACCCGAATGGGATGACCTTCCAGGTGCTTGAGAGAAGCCGTGTTCACCGCGTCCACGAAACGACCGGACTGAGCTGTCACCAGCTCATACTGACGGAGGGACCCGACACGCCCCCCCTCGCCGAGTTGTTTTATACACAGCGACAGCAGAGAGCGATGGAGGGCATCAAAGCCCTGCTGGATTCCAGACTCTCTTCATCGGCTATTGCATCACACGGTTATCCGGATGATTTTTATGCCGACGCTGTTGCCGGACCGATTCGCGAGGCGCAGGCCGCTGTGTCGGGCAATAACATGGCCGTGATCTGGCGCCTGCTGGGCTATTTAAAACCTTATAAAAGACAACTCATAATCGGAGCCATTGCGGCAATCATTCTAACTATTGTGAGCCTCGTGCCCCCCTACTTGACGGGCTTTATTATTGACTATCTTAGTAAGCCTTCGGAGGTCGGCGACGATTCCGCCCGCATTCTCTGGGGCAGTATTGCCCTGCTCGCAACGGTATTCACAGTGCGCTCTCTCTGTTTGTGGATCCGGCTGCGCACCATGTCACGTCTCGGAGAGTACGTGGCCCATGACTTGCGCAGGGATCTGTACGATCATCTACAGAGCCTGAGTATGCGTTTCTTTTCGCGCAAACAGACGGGCAGCATCATCAGCCGAGTCAGCTCGGATACAGACAGGCTTTGGGATTTTATTGCTTTCGGCATTATTGAAGTGAGCATGTCTATTCTCATGCTGATTGGGCTGGGAAGCGTTCTGGTCTATATGGACTGGAAGCTGGGCCTGCTTATGGTGGTACCCGTACCTTTCTATTTCTGGGCTTTTTACCGGCACAGCAAGAAAATCAGCCGGATCTTTCTGCGGGCGTGGCGCAAGTGGTCTCACCTGACGGCACTGGTATCCGGCACGATTCCCGGCATCCGTGTGGTCAAAGCGTTTAATCAGGAGGCTCGTGAAATCAAACGTTTCGGCGAGCGCAACCGCGATTCGATGAATGTATTCAATGATGTTCATGTGGTATGGACCAATTTCTGGCCGCGCCTGATGCTTTCATTTCATGCCATGACGGTCGCCGTCTGGGTTTTTGCACTGCCGCGCGTTCTCGGCAACGGGTCCCCGACGCTGTCACCGGGCACCTTTGTGGCCTTTCTTTTTTATGTGATGATGTTTATGCACCCTCTCGAGGTCATTGGACAAATTACCCGCATGATGAACAGAGCGGTCAGTTCGGCATACCGCGTGTTCGAGATTCTGGACACACAGCCACAGATCCGGGAGCAGGGTGATGCCGTTCCGGTCGAGCACCTCGATGGAGGCATTACATTTACCGGCGTCGGATTTTCCTACGACGGCGTCCGGCGCGTGCTTCACGACATCAACTTCGCGGTGAAACCAGGCGAAATGATCGGTTTAGTCGGGCCGTCAGGGGCCGGCAAGAGTACCCTTATCAACCTGATTGCCCGCTTTTATGATGTCTCGGAAGGGTCAATCAAAATAGACGGTTACGATATCAGGAACCTCGACCTCGGCACCTATCGCAGAAAAGTGGGCATTGTCCTGCAGGAGCCCTATCTCTTTCACGGGACCATTCTGGACAACATCGGTTACGGACTGGACGATCCGTCCCCCGCCGCCATTATTGAAGCCGCACGGGCGGCCAATGCCCATGAATTTATTTGCAAGCTTCCCGAGGGCTACGAGACCGCTGTCGGAGAGCGGGGGCAAACGCTCTCGGGTGGTGAGCGCCAGCGCATCTCCATCGCGCGCGCGATTCTGCACAATCCGCAGATACTCATCCTGGATGAGGCAACCAGCAACGTGGACACTGAAACGGAACGCAACATCCAGGAAGCGCTGCAACGGCTGGTTCAAGGGCGGACTGTTATTGCCATTGCCCACAGGCTGTCGACACTCAAAAGGGCCGACCGCCTGCTGGTTTTAAAAGATGGACGACTGGTCGAATCCGGCACACATGAAGAACTGCTGCAAATGGAAGATGGCGTATTTAAGCATCTCTATGAATTACAGCATCAACTGCATGAACAATTTGCGGTATAGTATAAAATTACGGAGTAACCGTGCTGAAAAAATGAGTAATACAACACCAACATTTACGAAAAGAGCTGACGGGCAATTGATGATGGCGCAACAGGATGGCCCGGAAACCGCTGTGCGGCCCTACTGTTGTTTTCCATGGAAAGCGCCCCATCACTATATTGCCATTTTTAATTTGGAAGGTCGTGAACTGGTACTGGTTGACGACATCTCTGAACTGGACGATGAATCCCGGGAGCTGTTGCAGGAGGCCCTGGAAGTCGGGGCCCACACCCTGGAAATCACCCGCATTCTGAACATCAGAAAGCAGTTGGAAATTCGGCTGTGGGAGGTTGAGGTTGATGGTGTTTACAGGACTTTTCAAACGGAGCTGGATGAGTGGCCCAGAAAAATGCCGGGGGGACGCATTCTGATTCGCGATGTATGCGGAGACCTGTACAGTGTACGAAGCGCCGATCAGCTCGACAAAAACAGCCGGTTTCACCTCTGGGCCCTGGCAGAATAGTTTTCCGACAGACGCGCGCCCCGCGCTCATCCTGATATAAAACAAACCATCCGACTGTTGCAAAAATTAATAGGATCGATAGGATGAGCACTTTTAAAAGCGAGATAGATGATGAATTTAACTAACGATGATGTACGAGTGAGCCATTTGGGAAAGGGACAAACCATGTCGCCCCTGCCCCTCTCGACAGTTGTAGGAGACGGCGTGGGCAACTTCACCCCGGATGAAGCCCGGGTGCGCCATCACATTACGGAGAACAACGGCGAGGACGGAGATCCGGACATCTGTTTTGAAAAGGCGGGAGCCCGTAAACATCTCTTTTTTGTGCCCGGACAAACGACCGCCGCCATTGTCACCTGCGGCGGGCTTTGCCCCGGCATCAATAATGTTGTCCGATCCCTTTTCCGCCAGCTCTATATTTACGGGGTGCGCGAAGTCTACGGCATCCAGCACGGCTTTCGTGGCCTTATCCCTAAATACGGCCTACCTCCCATCACACTGACGCACGACATTGTGGAGGATATCCACAAGGTCGGCGGAACGATTCTCAGCTCATCGCGCGGGCATCAGGACGTCGCGACATCAGTCGATTTTCTACAGAGTCACAACATACAGATTCTTTTTTGCATCGGCGGTGACGGCACACAGCGGGGTGCTCATGCCATTGCCGCTGAAATAGCAGAGCGCAAAGCGCCGATTTCAGTCATCGGCATCCCGAAAACGATCGACAACGACATTCTTTATGTTTCACGAACGTTCGGTTTCAACACCGCTATCGAAGAGGCCCGCAAGGTTCTGGACTGCGCTCATGTGGAAGCCAAGGGAGCCCCCAACGGCATTGGGCTGGTCAAACTGATGGGCCGCGAGTCCGGCTTTATCGCGACCGCAGCCACACTGGCGAGCCAGGAAGTGAACTTCTGCCTGGTTCCTGAAATCCCTTTTAATCTGGACGGCCCCTCCGGCTTTCTGGCACTGCTGAAAAAACGCTTGTTCAGAAAAAGTCATGCTGTCATTGCTGTCGCAGAGGGAGCGGGCCAGCATCTCTTCGACGAAAAGGATGCGCAGATTGATGCCTCGGGCAATGTCGTGTTTCAGGACATCGGCATTTATCTGAAAGGAATCATCAAAGACTACTTTGATAAAAACGGTATGGAAGTAACGGTGAAGTATTTTGATCCGAGTTATATTATCCGCAGCGTACCGGCCAACAGCGATGACAGCCTGCTCTGCGACCGCCTCGCGAGAAATGCCGTTCATGCCGCTATGGCCGGAAAAACTGATATGCTGATTGGACTGCTCAACGATTATTTTATTCACGTCCCGATCGCGCTGGCGACGCGAGACAGGAAAGTAGTGGATCCGGAGAGCGACCTCTGGATCAGCGTTCACGAAACGACGGGTCAGCCGCTCCGGTTTGATTCATGAACCGAAGAAATCGACCTCAGCGACTCACCTGTTCAACCGCGGTGACGCGCCCCTCAACAAATTCGATCCGGGTCATCTCATATTCAATGCGAGTATCGACATCAATCCAGGCATCGTCCCGAACGGTATAATATTTCCCATCGGAAGCCTTTACCCGAAACAAACCGCCCTGTACCCGTTGCCGCTCCGTCTTCGTCTGATAGCCGACGTAGGACCAGATGACTGAATCACCGGCGGCCGTAACGCGGGTATACTGCCGGGACGGATGCCCCAGCGCCATGAACACCATGGGTTCTGTAAAGCCGACAGCAACTTCGCCGGCCCTGATCTGAACCTGTTGTTCGGGGGGCAGCGAATCAAACAGGGCGGCATGTTTATGAATGCGGGAAGACGTGGTAGAGCAACCGGCCAAGAACACGATCGCAAGCAAGAGACAACTCAGTTTTTTCATATCTCAAATCCATTCACAACTTTATGGAAACGGCGTTACAATGGTGTATATACTACGTTGTTACGAAACAGCCAAGCCTTTATCACAAAAGAGCCGAGGATTTGATATGGAGCCAAAAATGGTATTGCTTAAAAATGCGGTGTGTGTGTGCCCTGCCACCGACAAGACTTATACGGGTGACCTGTACTTTGAGGGGGGACTGATTGTGCCTAAGCCCGCACGCTTGCCGGACGGCTGCGAGGTCATCGATGCAACGGGCCTGACGGCCGTTCCCTCTTTCATTGATATACACGTCCACTTCCGCGAACCGGGCCGCGAGGAGGCGGAAACAATTGCGACTGGCTGCCGGGCTGCAGCCCGGGGCGGCTTTTCGAGGGTCGTGACAATGCCCAATACAACGCCCCCCATGGACTCTCCGGAATTGTTGGAATGGTCGGTCAGAGAATCCGTCAAAGCCGGCTGCGCCGAAGTGCTGCCCGCCGCCTGTATTACGCGCGGCAGGGAGGGCTGCGAAGTGGCAGACCTGGGAGCCCTGGTTCAGGCGGGTGCCGTGGCCTTTACCGACGATGGTTCCACGGTTACGGATCGGTGCACGATGAAGGCCGCCATGCTGCGGGCGGCAGAGCTGAATCGGCCGGTAATGGATCATGCACAATCCAGAGAAGCTGAAAAAACGGGGGTGATGCACAGGGGTGCCGTTTCCGCTAAAAAGGGGTTGCCCGGCATTCCGGACACGGCAGAGACGGATGTGGTCAGGCGGGACATCGAGCTGGCGGAAGAAACGGGGTGTCACCTGCACATACAGCATATAACAGCGGGGGCCAGCCTTCTCCTGCTGGCCGAGGCCAAAGAAAGAGGCATTCGCATAACGACAGAGCTGACGCCGCATCATCTGGTACTCTGCGATGAAGATATACCTGGTGAGGACGCGAATTTTAAAATGAATCCCCCGCTCCGTTCCCGTGCAGACAAGGAGCAACTGACTGCGGGAATAGTCAGCGGAGTCATTGATTGCTTCGCCACCGATCACGCCCCACACAGCCATGAACAGAAGCAGCGGGGATTCAGAGAGGCTCCTTTCGGGGTCGTCGGGCTGGAAACGGCTATTGGTGCAACGTATACGGCGCTGGTAAAATCCGGTCAAATGACACTTTTGGACTGGGTGAAGAAATGGACGACAGCGCCGGCCGACATCATACAGACGGAGCGGCCGTCGTTGCAGCCGGGGGCCCCGGCTCATATCGCGCTACTGAATCTGCGGGATGAATGGCAGGTAGATCCGGCGCAGTTCGCCTCGCGCTCCACCAACAGCTGCTTTGCGGGGCGAAGGTTCACAGGGCGCAGCGTCGCCACATTTTATCGAGGTATCAACGTTTGGAAGGAAAAAAGTTAACAAAAAGTGTGGGTTGCTTTATTTTTGTGTGATCGTTATAAATCATACATGCATCAATAAAAAACTGGGTTTTAAAGACCGGAGGTTGCCGCTATGGCCATGTTAATAGGTATGTCAGCAGATATCAAAGGTGAGATTTTTGAATTTAATGAATCGCGGGTGAGCATCGGCCGCAACAGCAACAATATCATTACCATTGAACACCCCACCATATCCGGAAGCCATGCCAGGATCACCAAAGAAGGCAAGCAGTACACGTTGAAAGACCTGAAGTCTACCAATGGGACGAGGGTGAACGGGCAGGAAGTTGAAGAAGCCCATCTGAAACCCAAAGATTTAGTTCAACTCGGCAACCTTGAATTCATGTTTGATGCAAACGATGCCGTTGTGCCTAAAGAAGAGGTCTCAACAGGCACCCGGGTTGAAGAGTCCAGCGGTCCCGCTACGGCCCCCACCGCATTTGACAACATATCGCCTTTCGGAACACGGAAGAGCAAAAAAACGCTCTGGATTGTATTGATTTCGGTAGTCGGAACGCTGGCTGTTGCCGCGGTGCTGTTTCTGCTTTACCGGCTCTTTCTCTGCTCCTGAAAAAGCCGATCATGTGCTGTAAGCTAAAGCTGAGGGGCGGCCCGCCTTTTGAACGGAGCGGGGGTTTTACGTTAATTGAGCTGTTGATAGCTATCGCGCTGGGTGCCGTTGTGCTGGGGTTGCTGGCGTTCACCTTTTCCACCGTCAGTAATGTCTGGACTCGTCAGCAGCATCAGCATAAGAAGACAGAACCCCAGACAGCCCTTCACCGCATGGCGGATGATCTCAAACAAGTAACAGCCCACGCATATCTTCCGGAGGGCCTTCTGCTGGAACCGGAATACGAGCAGAGCGGTGAAGATATTCTGCATTTTGTCAGAACTTCGGGTATATGGCGAAAGGGGCTGCCTCGGGTACGGTTCACCGAAGTCGCTTATACTATCCAACCTGGGAGAAAAGGTGAGCTGACGCTGTTCAGGAAAGAGCGGGCCGTGGCCGGCCCCGGCTCCATGAAAGGTTTTCAAACAAACGCGCTGTGCCGCAAGGCCCTGAAACTCGAAGTGGATACGTTTAAAAACGATGAGTGGAAGGCCGCCTGGACTAATCGTGACGGCAGTTTTCCGGAGGCGATCCGCATTCAACTGGTAACCCACCTGCGCAAGCAATACGTTACCAATCACATCTATGTCAGCCTTCCGGCCGGGCGCGCTGTTCACCCATCCAACACGAACGGAGCAGCCGGCGACCGTCTACCGGAGCGGTAAAAGTGTTACAGGCGGTCGCCCGTCACTTCCTTCATAATCTCTTCGAGCCGATCGACGCCGTATTCCCAGGTGTAGCGCTCTGCCACCATCTCATAGGCTCGGTCCGCCATACGGGCACGCAACAGCGAATCGTGCAGCAAAAGCTCAATATCTGAAACCATCTCATCCTCGTGATCAGCGACAAAACAGTTGAAGCCCGTCTTGGTATCAATCCCCTCGCTGCCTATGCGGGTCGTCACCACCGGCACTTTTGACGCCATGGCCTCCAGGATTTTTCCGCGCATGCCCGAACCCGTTCGAATGGGGCAAACAAACACCGTCGCCCGATTCAAATAAGGCCTCACATCGTCGAGCCGGCCCGTCAAGACAACGCGATCATCTTGGGCCGCCATTTGCTGCAATTCGCGAGGCGGTTCGGGGCCTACCAGATAAATATGCAGATCCCGGTGGCGGGAGCGCAGCGCCGGCCACACTTTTTTCAGAAACCAGCGGGCGGCGTCGGCATTGGCGTAATCGGCAAAAAAGCCGGTAAACAACAGGCTCGGATGTTCCACGCAGACGGAGCCGGGGCGGCGAAAATAGTCTACATTCACACCGTTGGGAATAACACTTACCGGCACATTCAGTCCATAGCTCAGCAATTCGTTCTTTTCCTCCGCCGTGAGGACGAGCACGCGATCCATTTCGCGGTACATTTGAAACTCATACTGCTGCGTTTTATTGATGAACAACTGATCTGCTATGGCGGTTATGCCATGACCGAACAACCGCAGCTTTTTTCGCATGGAAACCGTTGGCGAGTGGTGACAGGAGATGATTTTACGGACCGATGAGAGGTAGCGGTTGCGATAAAGAAACTGTCCCATCTTCGAATACTCCGCAATAATCAAATCATATTTTTCACGATTCATCATATTGCCCACGCAGCGGCTCATGGAGCGCGAGCGGTCGTTGATATACGGGGGTGGAACGTGACTGTAACAGAACTGCAGAAAATTGATCAGGCCGGATTTAAAGCGCGGACGCTGCACGAGTTCAAGCTGATTGACCAAAGAGCGAACCTCTTCAATGTACTGAACGTCCTCAGCTGTGACAAAGGTCACTAAATCCACCTGGTGCCCCCTGCGAAGCAGCGTCTTAATCCGTTTCCGAACAAGCAGGTGTCCGCTGACGACGCCGCTGTGCGGCAGTCTTGGCGTTATGAATAAAATCTTCATTCGTTGCAACCATTTTCTCTGCGCCTGCGTTCACCATAAAACGGACGCGCCAAATAGCAAGAACACATTATGCTTTCATTATGAGCGATAGCGATAACAGACGAAAGGGCACGGCATGCCATATCGATCACCTTGGTGGGCATCGTTCCGGTTATACTCAATCGAGCGCTCAATGCTGTTGACAATAAGCAGATTTAAAGGATGATGACCTAAACTGTTATTTACTTTGAAAAAAGGTGTAATTATGACCGAACCAATGACAGGACCGATTCCGGTTTACCCTAAAGTATGGGGCGAAGAACACTGGATTGTTAACCAAGACTATTGTGGCAAGAAACTCGTTTTAAAAAAAGGCTACCGCTGCAGCATCCATCATCACAGGATTAAAGACGAAACCTTTTACGTCATTAAGGGACGCGTCCTCCTGGAAATGGATGATGAAAAGAAGGTGCTTGTGCCGGGTGACCGGCAGCACATTGCTATCGGACAGCGTCATCGTTTTACCGGTCTGGAAGACAGCGAACTGATCGAGTTTTCCACGCATCATATTGAAGAAGACAGCTATCGTGATGTGGAAAGCGGACAGGTGCCGGAAGATGAGTTCCAGCAGTTAACTGCAAGCGTCTCATAAAGACTGACATTCCAATCATTGCAAGGTTTACAACCCGAGGTTTCCATACATTGGAGCATCCCGCCGTGCAGCGAGATCTTCATATTCATGATTTTAGCCGTTTTCCACTTTTTTGTTATGATCCGGCCCTGTATAGTCCAAAAATGTCCATCTAGTCGGGAGCCATCATCATGATACAGAAAAGCGTTCGATTTACTGATTTCATAAAACAAGACAACATACTTTGCAAAATTCCCGGCAGGGATCGTGACACAGTGCTGGCCCAGCTGATTACGCTGCTGCATTCCAATATCGGCGGCTTTAATCAACAGGAAGCGCTTCAGGCGATCATAGAACGGGAAAAGGTGGCGCCAACGGTTATTTCAAAAGGTATAGCCCTGCCTCACGCCCGCATCGAACCGATGGATAAGCCGGTAGTGGCCATTGGCACATCGCTTGAGGGTATTGATTTTGAAACGGCCGATGGTGATATCGTGAACGTTATCATACTGGTATTAACGCCTAAATCGGATCCATCTGCTTATTTAAAACTGGTGGCCACCCTTTCGAAAGAGCTGAGCGAACCGGCCGCTCCAAAACGGCTGGCCTCCTGCGAAACTCCGAAAGAGGTGATAGAAGTACTGACTTCCGGTATTGCATCGCTACCCGCGCACCTGACTGCGCGGGATGTCATGATTGCCCGCCCCGTCACGCTGAAGGAGAGCGATACGCTCGGCTACGCGATTGAAACGATTTGCGCCAAGAAAATAAGCCTCGTTCCGGTCATCGATGAGGAAGAGGATGTCAGGGGGGTCATTGCGCTGGAAGACTTACTGAAACTCTGCCTCCCTGAGCACTTGCTCTGGATGCACGATTTGTCGCCCATTATGAATTTTCAGCCGTTTGCCGAACTGCTGCGCAATGATCAGAGCACAAAAGTCGCTGACTTTCTGAGCCAGGACTATATCGCTGTCGGCCCGGATACGCCGGCGATACAACTGGCTAAAATATTCCTGAAGGATGAAGTTCGGCAAATACTGATCACAGAGGGCTCTCACCTGCTGGGAATTGTGAGCCTCAGCCGTTTTACGTCACAAATTTTCTGGGAGTAGGAGAACAGCCATGGATATCTGTACGGTGCCAATAACGAACGATGGCAGGAGATCATGTAGCGATGCAACTGATCCGTTTCCACCCTTTGTATTTTATCCTTTAATTCGAGAGAGGTAACTATGCATTCTGAAAACAGTACCGCCACCATGACAACCCCTCAATTAATTCTGCGCGTCCTGCTATTACTGGGTATCAGCGGGGGCATTGCTTTTGGAGGGATACAGATCGGACTGACAGCCCATCAGAGCATAGCCACCAGCGTCTTTCTGGCTATCATTCTCGGAACACTCTTTTTCTGGACATTTCGGTTGGCCATCGCGTTTCTAGGGATCGGCGTTTTGATTTTTACAAAGTCGCTGAATATACCGCATTTTGTAGAGGCGGCCGCCCTACCGGTTATTCTGTTTCTTGTCGGCATGATGATTGTGGTGGGAGCCCTCAGAGATCTAGGATTTTTCACATGGGTGGTGCAGGCCCTGATTTCCATACCCCATATGAGTGGCAGAAAGTTTATAGCCGCGACGGCTGTGTCTTCGGCTCTTCTCGCCTGTGCGGTCGACGAGGTGACCTCCATTATCTTTATTGCCACTCTGGTATTCCAGGTGTGCAACCGTTTAAAGTTGAACCCCACGCCCTACCTCATTATTTGTGTTTTATGCACCAATGTGGGCAGCGCAGGAACCATGATGGGAAATCCTGTCGGCATCTTTATAGGGACTCAGGCTGGGCTGACATTTGAAGACTTTATCCAATGGGCTTTCCCCATCATGTTGGCTTCACTGGCAGCCACCGTTGCGCTTACCATGTGGTGGTTCAGGGATGACCTAAAAGCCTTTGACACCAATCTCCAAGATCGCATCGACCGCCAGTTGAGCCTTGTACCCAAAGTCAAAGTGCCCTATAAGCGGGGCCTCGCCGTGCTGCTCTTTACGCTGGTTTTTATCGCCTCACACCACCAGCTCGAACAAATGATGGGGCTGGAAATTAACAGTATGCTGCTGGTTGCTCCGCTGGCCTGCGCCGGGCTCATCATGATAGCGCGAAGAGATCGCGCAAGGCATTACGTCGAAACGGAGGTGGACTGGTGGACGCTACTGTTTTTTATGCTACTTTTCGCTATCGCCGGCACACTTGAGTATACTGGTGTCACCGAACTGATCGCCGAAGCCTTTGTATCAAACTTTGGAACCAATATGGCTGTACTCATTCCTTCCATCATGGCGACGACCGCCATCGGTTCTGCCTTTGTGGACAATGTGATTTTCGTTGCCGCCTTTTCCCCCGTGATTGAAGCCCTTGGCAAAACACTGCACGCCATGCCGCTTTGGTGGGCCCTCCTTTTTGGTGCCTGTTTTGGCGGCAATATAACGCTGATCGGAAGTACGGCCAATATTGTCGCGCTCGGTATGCTTGAAAAACAATCTCACGGCGGCATCAGGTTTTTTGATTGGTTGAAGATCGGCGCACTGTCCTCTCTTGTCGCTTGTCTGATTGCCTGGGGACTGCTCATGATTCTAATGCCCTTTATGCCCGAAACGATCAGCGGCCATATTGCACACTGACTGTGATAAGTCAGGCTCTTCCTTGTAAACAGCGTAAATCGGGATATACTGGTCTCGTTATGACAGAGCTATACGAAACATTGACATGCGAAGCGTGCAGGGCGGGAGCACCTCCAGCCACAGCAGCAGAACGGGAAACATTTCTTGCTGAGCATCCTGAGTGGAATATTGAAGAAACAGACGGTATGCCTCAATTAAGGCGCACGTATGCATTTGGCAGTTTTGCTGAGGCGCTGGCCTTCACCAACAAAGTCGGCGGGCTGGCTGAAGCCGAAGGACATCATCCGGCATTACTGACTGAGTGGGGAAAAGTAACTGTTCGGTGGTGGACACACAAGATCGGCGATCTGCACAAAAACGATCTCATCATGGCAGCCAAAACAGACCGACTGATGTAAAAAAACATATCAGTTCGAAGGCGAATTTCATCGACCCGTATACGTTATTTTCGTTTGGTTCATCAGCTTATCTCTGCCGTATTTTCGATATCATCCCGCTACGTTTTAGTGCATACGTATGCGAAGCGCCCACAGCAAAGCCGTGGTGATCGGGGCATGTGCGGCGGCGGCATCAAGAACGTGAGTAACAACTATTTACCCGTCATCAAATACTCCCGCACATAGTCTTGAATACCATCTTCAAGAGAGTGAAATGCATAATCAAACCCAGTAGTGCGAACTTTATTCATATCGGCTTCGGTGTGGTATTGGTATTTATCCTTCAGATGGTCGGGCATTTCAATATACTCAATATTGGGGTCCCGCTCCATCGCGGCAAAGACGGCCTTCACTAAATCGTTCCATGTGCGGGCCTTGCCCGTTCCGCAGTTGAAAAGGCCGCTGACATCCGGATTGTCATAAAAGTACAGCGTCTCGACAACAGCATCGTTCACATACACAAAATCTCTCACCTGGCCGCCATCGTCGTACTCGGGCCTATAAGATTTAAAGAGCTGCACCTTTCCGGTTTCCCGAATTTGTCCGAAGGCCTTATGAATAACGGAACGCATATCGCCCTTGTGGGCCTCACCGGGTCCATATACATTGAAATATTTAAGCCCGGCAATCTGTTTCAGCAGACCGCGACGCAGGGCCCACATATCGAACATATGCTTTGAATAGCCGTACATATTGAGGGGTGTATAGAGCGGCGTTTTTTCATCGGCATCTGAGTAACCAAGAGCTCCGTCTCCGTACGTTGCCGCACTCGAAGCATAGATAAAACGCACCCCATGCCCCAGACACCACTCGCATAGATCGCGGGTATACCTATAATTGTTGTCGAGCAGGTAATCGGCGTCCGTCTCGGTGGTTGCACTGCAGGCCCCCATATGGAAGACGGCATCAATCTCGTCGGGCAACAACTCATCAACAAAGGTATGCCGAAACGGCTCCGGCTGAACGACGTCTTCATAATGAAGACCCCGCAGATTTTTCCATTTGTCGCCCTTCTCCAGCTCGTCGACAATAATAATGCGATCGTGCCCCCGTTTATTCAGAGCCTTTACAATATGACTGCCGATGAACCCGGCCCCGCCTGTCACTACAAACAACTCACTCATCGCTGCCCCGCTATAACGTTATCCAACACATAAAACACGCGTCACACTCATACTCTATTAGCTGCACGTAGTCTGAGCATATGCCGAGAGCACACGCTCAATAATATTCGACGTCGAGCGGCCTTCTACAAATTGAGCCAAAACCACTTTGCCGCCATGCGCTTCCACTATTTCACGGCCGCTAACATAATGGGCCCAGTCTTCACCTTTGACCAGCACGTCGGGAATGAGGGCCGCTATTAACTCTTCAGGCTCGTCTTCTTCAAAGAGTACAACATAATCAACGACTCTCAAACCCAGCAGCATAAGGGCTCTGTCCTCCTGGGGTACAACCGGCCGTTTATCACCTTTGGCGCGCCGCACGGAGGCGTCGGAATTTACCCCTACGATCAAGGCATCACCCTGCTCACGGGAAAAGGTCAAATACTGCAGGTGGCCCGTGTGAAGAATATCGAAGCAACCGTTGGTAAAGACGACTTTCTTTCCCTCTTTTGAAAGCTGCTCTCTTACGTCGACAGCCTCTTTCCTATCTAACAGTCTGGACATACCGGCATTCATTGATTAGCCAACATCGATATTCTGGAAGTGTTCTTTGAGAAACTCTAAATCCAGCTCCGGGTAAACGGGAAACTTTTTGAGAAGGTTTTTCACCCGCGCCATAGCTTCATCCCGGGCATCGTCTTCAATATGATATTTGGCCTTGCTGATTCCGCCCTCGTTCGGTCCGGATTTGATTGCAGCCGCTTTGGTTTCCACCAGCACTCTTTTTATAATGGAAGCAATTTCCCGCATTTGATCTTCTTTCATCCCCAGGGTTGTAACGGCAGGGGTCCCGATGCGCAACCCGCTGGTGTACCAAGGGCCGTTTGAATCGAATGGAAGCGAATTTCTATTCAGTGTTATACCGCACTCCCGCATTACACTTTCAGCTTGGCGGCCGGTAATATTGAGCGGTCGCACATCGATCAAAAGTAGATGGTTGTCGGTCCCGCCCGTCACGACATCAAGCCCTTCGCTCACACAGGCCTCAGCCAGAGCAGATGAATTTTTGACAATCTGGGCCGAATACTCGCGGAAAGCTGGACGGTTAGCTTCTTTAAAAGCTACCGCTTTGGCCGCAATCACATGCGGAAGCGGCCCACCGATAACAAGTGGGCATCCTTTGTTGACGTCTTCGGCAAACTCCTCCTTGCATAAAACGAGCCCGCCACGCGGGCCCCGCAGTGTTTTGTGCGTGGTGGCCGTACAAATATGGGCATGTTTTACCGGGTCAAATTCACCGGTAAACACCTTGCCTGCCACCAGCCCCGCAAAATGAGCCATATCCACCATAAATACCGAACCCGCCTTATCCGCAATTTCGCGCATTCGTGCAAAATTGATTTTCCGGGGATAAGCCGAGTATCCCGCCAGCAGAATAAGTGGTTTGAGGTCCATGGCCTGCTTTTCAATTTGATCATAGTCGAGCAACCCGTCTTTTTCGGAGACAGCATAACTGTGCGCATCAAACATCTGAGCTGACACATTATGCCGGTACCCGTGTGTAAGGTGGCCGCCTGAATAATAGTCCAGCGCCAACAGTTTCTGATTACCCGTCTGTCCACGAATACGTTCCCACTGCTCGCGGGAAAGTTTTGAGGGATTTTTTTCTCCCAGTTCTTTGAGAAGCGGTGTCTGCACACGCGTGCTCAGGATGGCCCAATAGGCAATCAGATTGGCATCCGCGCCACTGTGTCCCTGCACATAGGCATGCTCTGCACCAAACAGCTTTTTCGCCTCTTCGCAGGCGAGGGTTTCAATCACATCCACATTATCACATCCAGCATAAAACCGGTGATTGGCAAACCCCTCTGCATACTTATCCGTCAGCAGGTTGCCCATCGCTAACTGGGTTGATAAAGAACAGTAGTTTTCGCTGGCAATGAGTTTCAGGTAACTGCGCTGATCCTCTAATTCTTTGACGATCGATGCGGCAATCTCAGGGAATATCTCGGCCACCTTGGTCAAACTGGCCACGTAGGCCAGCATACCCGGATTTATATCTCCGGACGGCACTTCGTTCAGGTAATTACGCACAGCATTAATCATAACAGCCTCCAGTATACAGCTTCTTCAAATGGAAATATGTATGCATTCAACCGAAAGTATATGAAAAGGACAATCAAAAAACAAACATTGCGAACGGGTTCTGTTCAGAACAACCTTTTCGGCGAACCTTGGAGGGTTGTGCTCCCGCACAACCTTTTCGGCGGACGTGGAAGTCCGCCCTCCATTGTGCTGATTCAAAATGCTCAACCGATTAATCGACGATTTTAAAACGACCACCGGTGGCCCTGGCCAGCTTCTTGTAAAAATCCTTTGCCTCATCAAATTCTTTGTCGGCTTTCGGATAGCATAGCACTGGATAGATTTTAATGGGTCGCGCGAAACTCACTTCCAAGGTCTTTGCAAATCGCAGCATTTCCTCACGGTGACCCTTAACCTCGTTATTCTTATATTCCCCGCGGGGGGCGATATAAGGCAAGTCGCCGTCCGTTACAATAAAGATGGTTTCAGCCCCCAACTCGGCCGCCAGCTTAATACTTTCAAAAGGAGTCGAACCGGTGTAACGCGGATCACTTGCATTGCGCTGATTCATTTTAAGGGCTTTGACCCACTGAATAACTTCTTCCTTCCGGCTCTGCAGTCCAAACACCATATTGCTGGAAAAGGGATGGGCCCCATCCGTAAAGGCTATAGTCGTAAACTTGGTAGCCGGGTTGAGCGAGTTCAATAGGCGGGCCGTCTCTTCCTGGGCATACTCCATGGCCCCAGAATCAAATACCGTACTCGTCACATCAAAGAGAACAGCAATCGCGCGAGTCCTGATATTCTCTCCGAAAAATTTAGTGTCGGAGTATCCGCCCGAACCCGTAAGACCGCGGCCGGCCCCTTTTCCACCAGCACCGGCATTACCCAGCGCATCTCCGGCAATCTGCTGCGCCATCCACTGATCCCGCATATCTTTCTTCTCGGGCGGGGCCAGATCCGGAATTTCAGGCAGGGCCACCTTGGAAGCCGTATTGGCCGCCAGGCGGGAAAGCAACTGCGGTTTGCGGGCCTGCTGCTGCATCTGCTTGACGCGAATCGTATGTTCCAGTTTTTTGGGAGGAATCGACGGCGTCTTCTTGGCTTCAAACATCACTTTTTGACGACCCTGCACCACCAGCACCGTTACGTAAGCGGCGCCGGACACGAGTATAGCATGCACAACGATACTGGTAATCAGGCTCACGAGGGGAAGCGTTTTGGCAGCTTTTTTAACCATTACATTTCCTCCTCCACCGCAAACGTCACATTTTCTATTCTGGCGGCGGCACAGGCGTTGAGCACGTCGACTATGCGCTGATGCTTGACCGTCAGGGCCGGCGCTATGGTGATCATCGCTTCTACTTTGTTGGCTTCCGCCGTCGCTTTAAAGCGAGTCAGCATTTCTGTGAGTTCCGGCAGGGCCGGCTCTTCGGGGGTATCGTATTCCAAATCATTCAGCGCAACTCGACCTTCCGGCGATATTTGTATAACCTGTTCATCCGGGATGTCCACGGAGTCTGACTGCTCTGCCACTCCCGGCAGGGCAAAGCTGATATCGGCCTCTTGCCGGTGCAGCGTCGATGTGACCATAAAGAAAATGAGCAACAGAAATACGCAATCGATCATCGGTGTGATCGCAATTTCCACTTTATCATCAGATGTTTTACGCTTAATTTTCAAAACTTAACATTCCACTTTCAGCTTTCAGCATTACTCTCCACCCTTACTTTGGTAAGAGGCGAAAATAATATCATACACTCCACCGGCAGCGGCCGCCTTGATCGCTTCCTGTACCCGTGAATATTCTACATTGCGATCAACCCGCATGTATACGCGGACATCCGGATCTTCCGTCCGGCGCTCTTCGATAATTTTTACAAGGTCACCTGCCGTGACGAGACTGCCCGACACCATAAAGGGCTTGTCTTCCGTAACCTCTTCCCCGTCGACGGTAATGAAGCCCACCGGCAGGATATTAATGGTGCCGCGATTCCGCAAATCCTCGGGCACATCCGCTTTCGGGGCAATCGGTAACTTGATTTCAGGAGTAAAATCCACCTTTGACATCGTGGCCGCACACATGAAAAAGACCAGCAACAGAAACACCATGTCAATCATGGGTGTCATGTCGACTTCGGCATCGATATTAGATTTACGCTTTAATTTCATATGAACAAATCTTATTCACGATTCTCTGGAAGGCAGCGTTTCAACGGCGTTCTTAAGCGTGTGCAGAAACACCACCACCCATGAGAAGTGTCATCTGTCTACTCTTCCATTTCGACAATTCCGGTACCCGCAAGTTCATCCATAACCATAGAGTATTCCTCCTCCGCTCTGGCCAGTACACGGCCCAGCATATTTCTAAAGAGGAAGTAACTGAATACGGCAGGAATGGCAATTGTCAGGCCGGTCGCAGTCGTAATGAGCGCTTCACCAATATCGCCAGCCAACAGCTCCGGCTTACCCATACCGCCGGAGGCAATCTGCTGAAAGGCTCCAATCATACCGGAAACCGTACCCAGCAGACCGATCATCGGTGCCACACCCGCAATCAGGGATAGAAAATTTATCCAAAACGATATCTGGGCTTCTTCGCGGCTTACAGCTTCGCCGATGGCCTCTTCCATGCGTGGAACAGAGGAAGCCACGTCATCCACATTGACGTGGCGTAGGCCCGCTTTCAGGCCCCGTGTAAAAAAGCAGTCGACCGCATTTACTTTGTTCCAAACAGCACCGAAGTCCTGCATTTTTGAGGAAGCATGAATGTCAGCGACAACTTCTTCCGGTATCAGTTTTTTCTGGCTGACCTGTCTGGCATTCATAATAATCATAGACACCAGCAACAACGAACAGAGTCCGAGGGGAATCATCGCCCAACCGCCCTGGGAAATGAGATCATACAGGGATAGTTTCTGCTCTGCTTCGGCAGCGGCTTCACCGCCTTCCTGTGCAAATACGGCGCACACCATTACCGTGAACACACATAGCAGTATCACGCTCCACACTTTATTCAGTTTCATCATACTAATTTTTCCTCACTTTCTAATTACTTGTATAAACTGCAAAACACCTTATTCGTCTGTCGCGGCCCCTTCCAGAACCTTAATACTGAAATTGGCCTCATTGGCCAGCTGTTCTTCATATTTCCACATCCACGCCTCCGCTTTAGCCGTTTCAGGCGTCTCGGGATAGTGACTGCGCAAAGCTGTAAAACCTTTGGCGAGGGCCGGCCAGTCTTCCATTTTTTCATAACAACTGAGTGAAGCCGAAAGGCAGCGTATTTCATTGTTTTCAACAAACGGATAAAACACAACCAGATATAAATAATGCATCAGGGCTTCTTCGTACTGCCCGCTTTCAAACAAGGCGTTACCCACTGCATAGTATCCATCCGACAGCAGCTTTATGTCGTCTTCATTGAGTGCATCCAGATCAATCAAATCCAGTGCCTTGATTCCATCACCCATTTTGGCATAACAGAGACCGGCATGAACACGCGCTTTATCGGCCCATTCGCGGGCTTCTTCATCAGGGTAAATACGCTCGTAAAGCGCCAGTGCCCGCTTCCAGTCTTCACCCTTTTCGTACAGCATTGCCTTCTTAAAAGCGGCTTCATAGTAATACATGCCGGAAAGCGTTTTGAAGGGGGCGTGACCCTCCACCAGCTCCTTGAGCGAAACATGCACCTTCACCGGATCGAGCTCGACATCTTCTTCATCCAATGCTTTCAAAACAGTGGGCCGCTCCATCTGAACGGTTATAATTTCGCGCGTTTCCACTGCTGTCTCCAGCCAATCGCCAGCACTGATCTCGCGCAGTATCCAGACCAGATCATCGTCCATGCGAAGTAATTTGACCGTCACCTCACCTTGCCGGGTCAGCATGGTAAAGGGGCCGAGACCGTCCGCACGATCCTGAGCAAAAGAACCACAGGCAAACAGCACCAGCCCTGCCAGCAGTACCCACCGCGTCCTGACATGCTTAACCGGCATCAACAGCCTCCCCCAATTCTGCCAGGCGGGCTTTGGCCTTTTCAAACTCCGGATACTCCGCCAGTGCTTCGTTCGCCACCATTTCTCTATACGTCCGGGATGCTGCGGTGTAATCATTCATCTCTTCAAACGCCTGTCCGCTGCGCCAGTAGGCCTTGGCAACGGCATCGCTAAAGGCTCCATAGAGCACATAAATGCGCTGGTAATAAGGAACCGCTTTGGTCAGCTCGCCATTTTTTTCATAACAGTCGGCAATGCCGAGCATGGCCTCGGGCTTCATAGGGCGCGGCGCTGTGCGGTGAGCCAAAATTTGTGTGTAATCATGGATGGCATCCTCATAACGCTCCAAGGCATGGAGGCAACGGGCGCGCACATAGACCCCCCTTATCAGTGCTTCGGGGTCCATCGCCCGCTGAAGCGCATTATCGACCAGCGCAAAGGCTGTTTCCACATTTTCTTCAGCCAGGGCATCTTCCGCCATTCTAATCAGGGCGAGCGCCAGATAGCGGGATTTCGGAAAGGTTTTGTAAACGTATTCGTAATAAGGGCGGGCGCGGGCGCGCTGATCAGCCGCCAACAGCGTCTCCGAAATGGCTACCAGTTCTTCAGCCCCCATATGCTCCTTATCAAACCTGGATTCGATTTCATTCACGGCCACCAACTCATCCCCTTCCAGTGGCTTGAGACGAGCCAGCGCCCACTTGTAGCGGACCGCCAGAGTGAAAAGTCCTTCGGCGTAGGCATCGCGGTAGGCGTTCTCGATGAGTCGTTCCAGCTCCCTCACAGCATCACCACCGTAGAGGTGGCGCAAATCATCAAACAGCGGTGTAAACCCTTCCCAGTCGGTTCGGTTTCCATACCGCTCAATACTATCCCAGTAGAGTTTCCGGGCGCGCTCGATTTCATTAATCTGGCGCAGGGCGGAGCCCGCCTGATAGGCGGCATCCACGACGTTCAGGGAATCCGGATGCTCGTGTATAAACTGCTCAAAGATGGCCGCCATTTCTTTATAGTAGAAGGGGTCATCCAGGGCTTTGTACACTTTAGCACAGCGTTGCAGTGACATGTAATAATAAGGGCCGGCCAGCGGGGACACCTCCAGATAACTCGCACGAGCCTCTTCGAGTTTGCCGATCGCCGCCAGCGCATCACCGCGCGTGATGAGGGCTTCGTATACAAAGTGATGGTCGGGATAACTCCGCAACCAGGATTCCAGCGTGTCCGCAGCATGCTGAAACTGCTCCAGCGAATACATACACATGGCCGAGCGATATTCGGCCTCCGGCGTATAGATCGACAGCGGATTCTGATTCGCATAGTCTACAAAACGCGGCAGGGCCGCGCCATGATTGCCGCTGTAATAGAGAGCCACTGCGAGCCAATAGCGAACATCGGAATGCATGATATGGTTCGGATAGTCACGCAACCAGCGCTCAAACATCTCAATAGATTCAGCAAACTGCTCCTGCATGGCTAGAGACAGTGCCAGGTAAAACTCAATGCGTGCCAGTTGGTTGTGCTCGGGGAACCGATTCATCAGATCGCGCAGGGCCGGTTCCGCTTCTTCAAACCGCTCGTCATTGATAAACGCTTCCGCCCGGATGTACCCAATCGTCGGCACTCGGTTGTTATCAATGTATTTCTGAACCTCGCCGTATTCGGAGAGGTAGACGTCGGCCTGGGCAATCGTTTTGGGGAATTTCCGCTGTCTGGCGAGCACCATAACGAGGTCAAACATGCCGGACTCCCGGACATCCTCGGTGACCGCGTCTTCGACCACGCGGGTAAAGGCCACGCGCGCCTCCCAATAGCGTTCATTATTAAAGAAGCATCGGCCGATGCGGTGATAGAGCAGGGCATCATGATTGGGTGATTCAATCAACTCATCCAGGGTGTTCCCCGCCCTGGAAAGGGAGCTCTGAATACGGCGTTTCAGGCGAAAATGCTCATTGATGGTCTTGGGATCTATGCGTTGGCGGTTAATATAGGAGAGGCGGCGCTGCAGCAGGTCCATCCATTCGCGCTGGGTGCGAATCAAATGTTCTTTAGTACGTACGCGCCGGTAGGCCTGCAGGGCCAGGTCATACTCCGTTTCGTCGAAGGCAATATCCCCGATCTCCATGGCGAGAAAGTTGAGCTGTGCCTTATAATCCGCCGACTGCCACTCGACGCGCACATCTTTGATAATTTCCAGCGCGTCACGCCAGGTGCCCAGCGACAGGTAAGAACGTCCCAGCAGGACAGACGCATGCGGTGCCAAATCGGAAGAGGGATAGTAGCGAATAAATTTTTTATAACTCTGCACGGCCTGCTCATGGTCTTCTTTAAAGGTATGGCAGAGTCCCACCTGAAAGAGGCCGTCCTCTGTAAACGGCGACGTCGGAAAGTCTACTTCCAACCGCTGAAAATAGTCGATGGCCTTATCATAATTTTCCAGGTTCTGATAGGCGGAGCCGACGCGGAAGAGCGCTTCGTCGTAGAACCGTGCTTTGGGATATTCTTTCATGTAGCGACCAAAGGCTTCAGCCGCCCCCTCCATATCGCCGTTATTGAAGTAACAGCAGCCCATCGCATAATGAACGCGCTCGAGGGATTCGCGCAATTCAGCTTCTTCACCAAACTTGTTGACCAGTGTCTCAAAATAGGAAAGGGCGCCGATATAGTCACCCTCGCTGAACTTCGCGAGCCCGGCTGTGTATAAGTCCTGCGGCGCCAGGTCGTACTCGGCACCCGCCGTGTACAACGACGAGCAGAGGGCCACAACGAGCCACACTATACTTTTTTTTCGGCGTTTCATTGCGAAATCAGTTTTTTTCAAACAATGGGCGAAGCCTGGTATACACACAGGCCTTTCTATTTCTATGCCGTCCAGTATAGAGACCCGATTGTTAGCTTATTAATAGCGTATTGTTATGGAATTGTTTTCAGTTTAAGCGGCCTCATGATTGACAGGATGAGCCCTTTTTATTCAAACTACCATTGAAAGTCATCCCCTTTTCGGATCAAACGTCCGATAGGTAACCATGCGCTCTTCTATTTTTCCGGCACTGATTGAGCCAGGCGGCGATACATCAAGCTGTAGAACATCTGCAGATAACGCCCCACCGGCTCTGATTCCACATTGGACATATGCTTCCAGAAGCCATAGATGCGTGACAGCGTCAAAAGTCGATTGGCATAAAGGCGCCAGGTGTAAGCCTCCTCTACGCGCTTCAGGGCGCCCCGGGATATCGTATCCCAGTGGGTCGAATCCTGACGGCAAGCCTCATAAAAAGAGACCATCATCTCCGCGGCCTCCTGCCCCCGATTTGGGTCGATATGAAAACCCGAAACGCCGTTCTCAATGATTTCCAGCGGACCTCCATAACAGGTTGCAAACACGGGGAGCCCGGAACTCATGGCTTCGATCACTGTCAAACCAAAGGCCTCAAAAAGCGCCGGCTGAATAAACGCGCCTTTTTTATCGGCAACAACACGGTACATTTCACCGTTGAAATTACGGTCCGACATCGAATTGACCCAGCGGACCTTATCATCCAGCCCGTGTTCATCCATCAACTGATGGATGAGGCGAGCCTGCGCCTGCTCTTCGGCATCACTGGAGGTGGCGGGGTCCACCTTGCCGGAGACGAGAAAAAGACAGGCCGCATCCTGCAGTGCCTCGTTTTCCGCATACCACTGCACAACACCCGCCACATTTTTGATAGAATCCATGCGCGACATGACGAAGAGCAACGGTTTTTCCGCGTCCGTAAGCTGTCCGCGCGCCCCTTCATGAGGCGGTCCATAGAGTACTTCATGTATATCATCATGCAGGTTTACCAGGCGGCGGTCATGTTCAAAATACGGGAAGTAGACCTCTTCATCCGCCCCCGGGCTGACAATATTAAATTTTGGATCATAGATATTCACACCGTTTAAAACGCGATAGAGACCGGGCATGGTAAACGACATATAACTTTCATACTGGCCGACACTTTCATCCGTTCCGGCTATTTCCTGATAGGTGCTGGTTATGATGAAGTCAGCATGATTCATAGCCAGCAAATCAGCGGTAAACTGGCATGCGAAATGGTACTGCTCTTCGTGTTCTTTCCAGTGCAGGGCGGAGTACAGGTATTTGGTCTTTTCCAGAGCATGAGCAATAGTGCATTGCGTGACATTCAACTGTCTGGACAACAGTGTCGCAACCAGATTGCCGTCAGAATAATTGCCGATAATCAGGTCGGGTTTACCGCCCAGTTCGCCGAGCAGTTCGATCTGCACGTCGCGGGCGTAGCGCTCCAGAAACGGCCAAATTTCAAAACGCGATATCCAGTGCGACACCACTTCCCCGTTTTCATACCGAAACGGTACGCGCAGGATATACGTATGATTGGTTCCGAGAATCGGTTCGATGCGCTGGTTACAGGTCGTATCCCCCGCATCGGGAATCAGGCGCGTCACGATAATAATTTTTGGATCGACATCCAGACCCTGGCGGTACAGGTCTTCACACATCTGCTTTTCCAGTGCGCGCACCTGGTCCAGGATGTACACAACCTGTCCGCCGGTGTCCGGCAATCCCAGCACATTGGATTGCCCGAAATATCCGTGCGGGGAAAGGACTGCCAGCTTGGAAATCATGGGTATTCTGGACAGAAATTCTTCGAGGAGACTGTTGCTGGGAGACTCCATCAAGTCGAGCAGTAGCGTCATCATCTCGACCACGCCGGCCGCCGTCCGCCCCCACCCGGCTTCAAAGCAGTTGTTTGGCAACTGTCCGGCGAAATCCGACCACTCTGTCGCGGGGTCGATTTTCTTTATCACGTTTCGCGCATCACGCAGGGCCTGTTGCAGCATATCGAGGTCTTTTACGCGATCATTAAGCAGCAACTGCACATCGCGGTACTGATGCACCTTGAGAAATTCAAGCAACCCTTCCATTTTTGCATCTGTCATGGTCCTCGCCAGGTGACGGTTCATAAATTCGACCCCATGGCCGATGGAACGAGTCTGTCGCAACATCGGCAGATTGCGCTTGAACGGTGACACATCCAGCTCTAGGTCCCATGCATCATCCGGCTGTTTCGTTTCGACAATGCTTTCCTTGAACACCAGGAAATCGGTGGGCGAGACCTCCTGGCAGAGAATCTGATCTACCTGGAAGCGCCAGTAGGCCCAATGGGCCACATCCCAGCGGACCGAAAGATAAACCCACCCCTCTTGAACCGCGGCCTCTTCCGCATGGTAGATGGCCTGTTCAAACACCGATGTTTTGAGGGCGGCTCCGCCATCCTTTTCTTTACAGTTCTCCAGTATATCCACCAAATCGGATTTGAGCAGAAATGCGCGATGGGCCTCCACACACTGTTTCAGGAATAGGTAGACAGCCGGTTTATGCTGCAGTGAATACTCAAGTAGATTCTGTTTCATTGGATACCTCGTCTTTTACAGGGATGTTAATTTCACCAAAAAAATTATAATGTTGAATACCTTCGAGAATGCCCCAGGCGTGACAGGCTTCAGTAAAATAGATGCGGGGACGACCGCGCAGTTTTTCAAGTTCGCTACTGTAGTTGCCGACGACCACACCTAGCGTATGTCCGTCCAGCATCTCCTCATCATTACCGGAGTCACCGGCCACCAATAGATGATCCGGCGAAAGTCCCCACTTGAATGCCAGGTATCGAATGGCGAGGCCTGTCGACGCGCGGATCGGCATTATATCGAGATACATACCGAGTGAAAAGATGACTTTGGCCCGCAACTCACACTCGCGAAGATATTTGCGGACGCGGTGGATCGGCGGGGATTCCTCGAGGTTGATCGTATAGCTCAATTTGTAGGGATGCTGCTGTTCCTTTGGCTGGGGGTACAGCCCCGGTAACTTATCCAGAGCATTGCGTATGGAGTCGGGATACCAACGGTAATGAATGTGCTTTTCCCAGCTCACGTCAGGCGTCAATTTTTCGCCGTAATAAATCGCGGCGCCGGCGGACGTGATCATAATATCCGGCACCGGGGCCCCCGCTTCGTTCAGCGCTTCAAGCGCGCTCTCTTTGCTCCTTCCGGTGGCAATACCGAAGGCCGTAAACTCACCCGCATCGCTGAGGGCTTTCAAAAAGGCGGCTGTTCCTTCATCATCCCCTGTCAGCGTATTATCGACATCCGTCACCACGACGCGGTCGATCGTGGGCAGGCGGCTCCGATGCGAAGGCACTACGGCTGTCTTTTCCCCCTCTTCTTCAAAAACCGTATTCAGGCGGTCGATGTATGTATCGACATGAGCCTTCCATGAGTAGGCCGTTCGGGAGCGCTCCACACCATTTTCGGAATAGGTCTGCCAGGCCCCGCTGTCTGACACAATTTTTTTTAGGGCGGCAGCAATGGCGCCGCCGTCAAGTGGATCGACCAACAGTCCATTGTCCAGCGTTTCGATGATATCATTGGGCCCGCCGTTATTGGTGGCGACAATCGGCATACCCGAGGCCGCCGCTTCAATCAGCGTCAGCCCAAAAGGCTCCGTCAGGGCGGGATTTACAAAAACACCTTTGCTAGCGGTGCCCAACCGGTAGATGTCCGGGACTTCTTCAGCGGCATGGCTCTTGGGAAAAGCCACGGACCCGTACAAGTCGTAAAAATCGAACAGATAAAACAAATTAGCCAGGACCCGCCGCGCCGAATGCTCCATTTTCTGAATATCATCACGGCTGCCCAGGATCAGCACCAGGTTGGCCCATTCTCTGAGCTGTTTATCTTCCGCATAAGCACGCACCAGCGTCGCTATATTCTTACGATCATCGGGACGGGCCATCGCCAGAATCATGGGCTTTTCAGGGTCTTTCAAAAAACGCTTCAATTCTTCGCTCATGCGCGTTTTCACCGGACCCTCGGGAGGATAAAACCGCTTGAGGTCGACGCCGGGCGCTATAACCCGCATGCGGTGAGGGTTGTAATGGTGGTACACTTCGTACTGCTCGCGCACTTCCTGGCGGGTACTGGCCACCACCAGTGAAGCCGTTTCCAGAGCAAATTCTTCTGCTTCGATGCGGCGCGGAAAGTTAAACTTGCGATCGGCCACCTCCATCCGGGCACCTTTTTTCTCCATACGCTCACGCTTGACTCTGCCGAGGCTGTGTCCTGTGAACACAAAGGGCACGCCCAGCAGTCGGGCGAGCTGCCCCCCGACATAGCCGGCGTCTGCATAATGTCCGTGAATGATATCCGGCACACGGCGGCGGCTGCGAAAATACTGTAGCGTATTGTCTACAAACCCCGGCAGATACGGCCACAGACTTTCCTTTCTCAGATAGCGGCGGGGGCCGCATGGGATCCGTACGATGGTCACCCGGTCCGTCAGCGGTTCCCGTTCTACGCTGTAGCTGGCGTCTATATTCTTATCGATGATTTTTCGCGTAAATAGATCGACGCGGCCGACACTCTCACACTCATGCAGTGCCCGGGCCAACTCGACCACATAGGTAATCTGGCCGCCGGTGTCGGAATCACGCCCCAGCTCCATATCGAACCCGCGCAGGAGACCGTGCACACTGAACATAGCTATATAGCGTTTTTCACTCATTGTTCAACACCCCTTTGTAAAGCGACCAATCGAACGTGGTCGCCCCCCGGATCGAACAGATGCGAGAAGCCAGTGTCGAAGCGGCCGCCAACAGCGGCGCACCGAAAACACCTTCTGTTAAACCTCGTATGACAACAGCCGTAAACGCATCACCCGCCCCCACTGTATCGACCGGTGGTGTGGAATTCGGAGATAAATCATGCCTGCATATTCCATGTTCGCGATCAACGAGCAGCGCCCCACCGGCTCCGCGGGTAACAATCAGCCACTGGAGATCATATCGCTCGCAGAAACGGGCGGCCTTCGCATCCAGATCGGCCGTTGTATCCACCGCATCGTCTGAGAGGATATCCAGCTCCTCATCGTTCAGTTTTACGTAAGAGGCAGCCCGCAGCAACTGCGCTGTGTGTTCGGGCTCCCACCAGGGTTCCCTAAGATTGATGTCGCAGAATACCGGAGCATCGCAAGCATCGCGCAGCTGCCGCAATACGTTCCGATTGTGCTCAAAACGAAAGGCCAGTGACCCGTGGTAAAGGAGCGCTGGCTGCGGCGGCATCGTGTTGAGAACAGCCGCGGCATCCATACAATCGTATGCGCAGTCCCGAACGATATCAAAGGTATGACCGTTCCCCCGCTCGATGACGTCGACGCGACCGGTCGGGCGCGTACCATCCTCCTGCATTCCGGTGCGGTCCAAACCCCACTTTTCCATCTGGAACAGGATTTCACGACCGGGATCATCGTCCCCGACCCGACTCGCAAAAAAGGGATCGAGTCCCATTCCCTTTAGGTGCCAAGCCACATTAAAAGGAGCGCCACCAAGCACTTTGCGCCCGTCTGAAAAGCAGTCAAACAGTACTTCCCCAACGATGAGCACCCTGTTTTTTTCTTTATTTTCGAGCATACAATGAGCTTTACTATAATTTCAGCAACGATTTAAGAATAGAGTTTCAGCTAGTGTAGTCAAGGGATCGCCATGAATTATTTACTCGCCAGTGATATGGATGGAACGGTTATTCCGCTGGATGATGCAGCGTCCTATCGAAAAGCCATCGAACAGCTGCATGAACTGAAGCGGCGTTGTCACATGGCTATAGCCTACGTGACGGGGCGGCGGCTGGAGCTAGCCCTTCAAGGCGTGGGGGAATGGCAGCTTCCGGAACCGGACTACTGTGTTTGTGATGTGGGTACCAGCGTTTATACACGTAGTAAGGGAACCTGGCAAAACGATGAAGCCTACCAGGACCTGCTGGAAAAACGTATGGGCGGTCACCGGGGGGATGATGTCTTGTCTGCTTTTGAAGACAGCAAAGACGTAAGACCACAGGAAAGAGAATGCCAGGCCCCCTTCAAGGCAAGCTTCTACTGCGATGCCCGTTTGAGCCGCGATGACGTAAAGCAGCTCATCGAGCCCGTATTGGCAAGACACACGATCCACGGGAATGTGATTTTCAGTATCGACTCCAAAAAGGACATCGGCCTCATTGACATCCTGCCTGTCGGGGTCGCCAAAGATTTTGCGCTTCACTATCTGCTGAAGATAACTGAACTGGCTCCTGAAAAAATGATCTACGCCGGCGACTCCGGCAACGATCTCCCCGCTTTTATGAGTGGCTATAAGGCTGTCATCGTCGCCAATACACCGGCATGGGTTCAACAAAAGCTGAAAGCGGCATCCACCCAAAAAGGGGCTCCGCTTCACCTCTACTTCAGTCCGCAAAAGTATACCGCTGGGGTCGTGGACGGCTTACATCATTACGGCGTAGAGCCATCTGGAAAAGACTACTCCAGCTCCACTCTGTAATACCCGGAGCCGCGACTGCCGGCGTTGTCATTGGTCACCATATTCTGTGGCGGCGTTGCCAAAATATTAGACATCCAGCCCGCGAAGCCATCAATTAAATTGGATGAATAGAAAATACGGTAACTCTTGTTGGATTCACTCGTCCACGCAATCACTACATTCGATGCCGCCGGCGTAGCGATAGTTACATCCGTCAAACGCAGGAGGGAGGATGCATTCGTTGGAATCGTCCCCGCCAGAAATTCATGCAGGTCTATAAAGCCGTCGCCATCACTGTCTGTGCTTTCGTTTGCATTGGTCAGGTCCGGATAGTAGACCAGCTCCCAGTCGTCATCGATGCCGTCGCCGTCGGAATCCGGCGAGCCGCTTCCGCAGGGCGCAATGCTCTGCCCGCTGTTGAGGGAGCCCGCCGATGCCGCATTGGTGGCCTCCTGCCATGTGAAGTCGGTATAGGCGTCGCCGGAGCCATGCAACTGAAGGGTGTTGCCGGGTGCGGTCGCGGAGCCTTCGCTCACGCCGATATCGACGGAGGTCATGCCCGCGGCCGGACCGTTGCCCGCCGTGAAGGTGCCCTCATAACTGAGGAACTGAATGACGGTGGAGCCATCCAGCACCAGGGCTATGCCGTCGGGGGCGCCGTTCTGCAATCCCAAAATAGCCGCCCAGGCGGCGCCATAGCCGCAGCCTTCGTCAGGGATCGTGCCGGAAAAGGCGTTGGTTGAGTAGGCATAGGTTGTGGAGCCGTTGTACGCGACAATAGAATAGCGGCTCAAGGCCGTGCCGGCAGGTCCGGCCACTTCCACACCTTCTCCTGAATCGGAACCCGCATTATCATAATGAATCTCATTAATCCACAGGTTGGAACCGGCCGGGGTGTCTTCCGTCACGGTGATGAACACCACCTGCGTAGCGGCGCCATCGACATCGGTCGCGGAAAAGACGGCCTGATAGAAACCGGTTTGTGCGGGC
The DNA here is from genome assembly GCA_964464115.1 of uncultured Verrucomicrobiota bacterium. Taxonomy (GTDB): domain Bacteria; phylum Verrucomicrobiota; class Kiritimatiellia; order CAYTQP01; family CAYXEW01; genus CAYXEW01. Next base: position 15,010 of record CAYXEW010000005.1, on the reverse strand, counting down.
GTCCAGTTGAAGGCCGCCACTTGCGGGGAAAGCCCGGTGACGGCGTTGAAGGTGGAACCGGCCGGCAATGCAACATCCGTCAACGTCAACGTATCGCCGTCGCTTTCGGTGGCCGTTACGTCAAAGTTCAGCAGGTTGCTGACCGTCACGGACTGATTGATGCCGCCCTCAACGGAAATGGACGGGGCACCTCCCCCGCCGCCACCGGAACAGTTCATGACATGCTCTCCCAGGTTTGTCACCACGTCCTTTGCAAGAGAAAACCACTCATCCGATACCGTAAAACTGTCACCCGTGACGGTATCCCCCTCCGTTATGTCGGGCTTGCGAATCAGGGTGACATCCTTATTGTAATCGACGTCGTTGCCAATTTGCCCCAGACTGTCCACCACCGTACTGCCCTCTTTCAGCACGAGCGCATCGTTGCCATTATAAAAGGATCCGTTGTCAGTTTGATCGGCTACTGCCAGAATGGCGGCATTGGCACCATCGTCGGCAACCACATAGGTCTCCCCGCTGGGAATGCTTCCGGTCAGACTGATGGTGGTGAGGGGAGAGGTGTTTCCGTTAAAATAGAATGCCAGCGTGTAGCTGCCCGCACTGAGATCAATGTCAGCCGAGGTGCCATTATAAAGCTCAACGGCTTTGTTAAAACTACCGCCCTCAACAACTTCCGATATAATGAGACCGCAGTCGCCTCCGCTGCCGCCCGCCGGATTGACCGTGATAATAACAGTTTCCTGATCCGACCCATCCTTGTCCACGGCGTAGAAGGTGGTTGTGTAGACGCCTTCGTTAACCGGCGTGCCGGTAAAGGTATTGGTGACGTGGGCCGTATTGGTGACAGGAGTGAAGGCGGCCCAGGGCGGAAGATTGCTGGCCAGCAGTGTGATGGCATCCCCGTCGTTGAGATCGGATGCCGTTACCTCAAAGCTGAGCAGATTGCTGACGGCGACCGACTTTGCGCCTATGCTGCCCAGGACGGGCGGCAGATTGCTGCCGCAGCACAGGGGTTCGAAGGTCTCAATATTCAGCTTCCATCCGTCGACCAACGACCCGGTATCCCCGGCATAGGCATCATAGATGTAAAGCGACCACGTGCCGTTGGGGAGCGTATCCTGAAATTCAGCCAGTGCAGTTCCGTAGGGTCCCGACGGGGCCGGCGAAGTCAGCGTATCCGACGGGTTATTCCCGTAGGTCTGTGTGGGCTTATAGGTGCCGGATGAGAGGGATGATCCGGGCAGGTAGGAGCCGGCATCATCATCGATCACCAGGTTAATTCCGCTGATGCTGTCGCTCCCGCCGACCCCTGAAAGGATTAAACAGTTTTCGCCCCCCGGCCCGACCAGTAGGAAATCCATATCATCCGGATAGGTATGGCTCAAACCGAACAATCCAACGGAGACCTTGCTGATAAGCCCCTGCAGCCCGGACACGGCCATCGTTGACGGATAGACCGAAGCCTTTCCTTCCGTCGTGCCCCCGGCTGGAATCAGAATGGATGATGTGTTCACCACAGCAGAAGAAGAAAGCGTCTGCCCGCCCAGCATATAATCAAAAGAAACCGTTCCCAAGTCGTTCGTTCCATCCTGCAAGCTCAGCGTCGCTGTCACTTCACCGCCGCAGGCGCCTGTGGCAGTAAAAGTGAAATCAGCGGTTACCGCCGCCATACCTGAGGTCAGTGCCCCGTAGCTTTCCGGCCCTGAGGCGGAGGTAACGCCGTCCTGCTCGAGCAGGGTGGCCACTACATTGGAGGTGTCCAGCGTCCCGACATTTTTCAGACCGATGCGCAGTGTGACGGTTTCGTCGGGATCAATGGCTCCATTGCCCAAGCCGCACGATTCAGAAACCAGCGAATCGCTGTCTGCAACAATGACCGCCGCAGGAGTCTCGCTGATGTTGTAGGCCACCAGGGCAAAGTCCTGGTCCAGCGACGGTGCCTCGTTCGGGACGCCATCAGATGTAATGTTATAAGCTTCCACCTGAATAACCACTGCCCCGACCGCGCCCGTTGGCAGAAAAACGCTTTCAAGATTATTGCGGGGGTCAGCCGTGCCGCCGGAGGCCGAGTGGGCGCCGCTGAAGACATTGCCCTTGTAGGTCTGTCCGCCAATGGATACCGTGAGATTCAAGTCGTTGTTATAGGCGGATCCGCTCGTCGAGCCGGGGGCATCCGTCCACGCCAATGTAATGCGCACGGGGTTGTTTGCATCAATCACGGTGCCGCTGAAAGTCCTCGTCTGCCCGCTGGCGGTAAATTTATCCACTGACTCCTGGTCCCGTTGAATGCGACTCACCCCGTCAAAAGCCATGCCCAGGTTCATCCCCCCCATGCCCTGATCATTGGACCAGAGGTCATCATTAGCCGACGTACCCGACATATAGCGGGCAGCATTGACCAGCCACGCTTTTACCATCGCGGGACTCGGCGGATTCCACCCCTGGTTAATAAAATACTGCCTCAACAACGCCACGCCACCCGCGACCGCAGGTGTAGAATGGCTCGTACCCGATGAGGTCGAATAGAATTCCTGATTGGTCGGAAAGAAATTGTCGGGATCACCGGCGGTGCCGCCGCCCGGCAGCGCGCACACACCGGTCGCGTCAAAACAGGCCAGGTCATTTCCGGTTGAGGCGGGTGAAGGTGCCGGGGAGTCCTGCGCCACCCCCCCTGTAATATGGGTACCCGGCGCGACAATTTCCGGTTTGGTCCGCCCGTCACTGCAGGGACCGCGACTGGAAAACGAGGCTATATCGTCCGCACTGTCGGCTTCATCATCGGCCGTGAAGCAACCGTCATTTCCCGATGCATCATTGCCGCCGTTGGCCGTTGAATGGGAATGCACGTTTTCCGCAGCCCCCACCGTAATCACATTCTTGGCTGTGCCCGGAGAACCGACGGAACCCGACGAGGGCCCTGCATTCCCGGCCGCAAAGACAATGGTCATCTCCTGGTTTCCCGCCGCTGATTGCGCCGCCCCGGAGGGTTGGGCGTCACGAACCAACGCGTCATATTCCTGTGCGTCCGCATCATAGTCACCATAGGTATCGGCGCCCCAACTGTCGGTGCTGATGCGGGCGTTGTCCCGGTAGGCCCGTGAAATCATGTCGCTGTAGTCGGGATAGGTGAAACTGTCCGGATCAAATATCACCGAGGAGCCCATTCGCACAAAGGGTGCCACCCCCAAACCGTAGCGATACCCGGCCGCATCCGTATGCGGAAAGCCTGAAAGATTATTATAGCCGCCCACGATGTGGGCATTGATATTACCGTGTCCGTCACAGCCGGATGTCGTACTGCCGCTGTTGGGCGACCCCTCCACGCGGTTATACACCATGCGGCTGGCGGCGCTGAGCGTACCGGTGACATAGAGCCCGAAGTGATTCGGACTGGTCGTCCCGTCATCCACCCCGGAATCGCAAACGTCTACCACAAATCCAGAGGCGTTAAACTGGGACTGTGAAAAACCCATGGAATGGAGCCATGAAAGATAGCCGGGTCCCGACGGTGACGTTCCCGCCAAATTCCCGGCCACGATCTGACCCTGCCTCTCGTCAAACAGTTTGCGCGGAATATAACCGGCCACCGACACCACATCGGGCTGCTCCGCAATCTCCTCCACCGCTGCTTTCGGAAGCGCAACCGTTATATTGTAATACTGCAGCACTTTTTTCTGCCGCAGGATCGGCCGCTTCTTCAGCGTATCAATCAGAGCCAGCGTATTTGAATTGGCAGAGGCGTCGGCCACGAGTTGAATCATGTATTCATCGCCCGTATTGAAGAGGGCTGTCTTTCGTCCCTGCTTCATCGCCTGAGATCGGGCGGAGGGCTGGATTTTGTCTTCGGCCAGATAGCGGCCGTTCCATTGGACGTATGACTTGACGGCCGCCTTTTGCTGGTAACCTTTGAGCGCCTCATACGAACCGTAGACCAGATAAGCGTTATCAGGTATGTAGACGACCACCTGCAGGCCGGCTTTTTCCATTTCCTTCACCCAGTCCGGCTGAATGGACTCATTAAACTGCACCAAATGCAGGGCCCTGCCATCAAAGGCCTTCAGCTGCATGCGGTGCGACGGAAACGATTTATCGGTGTCGATGGTCTGGGCATTCAGGCGAATGACCTTTCCGGCCGACGCTGAACAGATGAACGTCAGTAAGAAGATGAAGGACAGTGTAACCGCACATATTTTTCTCATTATTTATAATCTCCAGCGTGTTTGCCGCAACGTTAACACTAAAAATATGGTTTGGCAAAAACTCTGTTGTTAGGATTTCCTGAGCGTCCAAAAGCCCTTTCCAATCCCTGGAATTTTTTACCTTTCATTTTTCCAAGGTCTGGAAGATAGTGATGCTATGCAAAAAACATCGTTTCCTAAAGACAAAATAAATGTACTAATGCTCGAAGGTGTGCACCCCGCTGCGATTGAGTGTTTTCAACAGGCTGGCTACACGGTTGACAATCAGCCGGACGCCCTCAGTGAAGATGAACTGCTGGACCGTGTCGGAGGCCTTCACATACTGGGGATCCGTTCGAAAACGCAACTGACCGCCCGCATACTGGAACGGGCTGAGAACCTCATTGCGGTCGGATGCTATTGCATCGGAACAAACCAGGTCGACCTCGAAGCTGCGACGCGGCAGGGTATCGCCGTTTTTAATGCGCCCTACAGCAATACCCGCAGCGTCGCCGAACTGACGATGGCCAACATCGTCATGCTTTCGAGAAAAGCTGTCCAGCGCAGCATGGAACTTCACGGCGGCATCTGGAATAAATCGGCCAGCGGCTGTTACGAGGTGCGGCACAAAACCGTGGGTATCATAGGATATGGGCACATTGGACCTCAAATCGGCCTGCTGGCGGAGTCATTTGGCATGAATGTCGTGTTTTACGATATTTTGAAGAAACTGCCGCTGGGCAATGCGCGCCAGCTGAATGCGATGGAGGAATTGCTTCGCATCTCCGACTTTGTCACGCTACACGTCCCCGAAACGCCCCGGACGCACAACCTGATCGGGCGGAAAGAGCTCGACCTGATGAAGCAGGGCTCTTTTCTGCTGAACTTGAGTCGGGGCTCCGTGGTGGATGTTGCGGCACTCAGAGAAAGTCTGCAATCGGAACATCTCGCTGGTGCCGCCGCCGATGTCTATCCGCTGGAACCGAAGTCCAACCGGGAACCGTTTGAGTCAGAATTGCGCGGACTGGAAAACGTCATTCTCACTCCGCACATTGGTGGCAGCACACAGGAAGCACAGGAGAATATTGGCATTGAAGTGGCTTCAGCCCTGATTAAATACTCGGATACGGGTGCCAGCGGCGGGGCCGTGAACTTCCCGGAGATCGAACTGCCCGTCCTTCACAATGCCCATCGGCTGTTGAATATTCACCGCAATGAACCCGGGGCGCTTCAGAAGATTAATACCGTGGTTTCAGCGACGGGTGCCAATATTGAATCGCAATACCTCGGAACCCGTGACAGTATCGGCTACCTGATCATGGATATAGATCAAAGCGTCTCACGAAAAGTTAAAGTTGAAATCAATGCGCTCGATGTGGCGGTAAAAACTCGCCTTCTGTTTTAGTTGAAAATACAGCATTTTGAACGCATGCATAATCCACGCTAAAGATCAAAAAGCCTTTTCAGCAAACGGGAACGGTACCCTGTTCGCCGGTGCAGTAATGTTAAAAAAAAGGTTGCCATGCGGTGGCGGTAAATTAAGTTATGGACCGTTTCATAAATGACAAACTGGAGAATAAGATGAAGTACATAGCATTGTTTCACGCCAACCTGAATTACGCGTACCTGATACCGGAGAGCTATGAGCGGGTCATACGGTCTTCCTATGAAGTGATTTTCGACAGCTTTGCCAAGCATCCGGACGCCAAATACATCTTTGAAGCATCGGGCTACACGATCGAACAGATGGCCAGCGTAACGCCCGACGTGCTCGAAAAACTGAAGGCCGCCATGGAATCCGGACAGTGCGAATTCATGGGTGCCCCCTACTCGCACCCGATCATGGCCAACATCCCCGAAGAGGACGGTTACTGGTCCTGTGAGTTTGCCCAGCGGACCTATGAAAAATATCTGGGGCAGCGGGCCGAAAGTTTCTGGAACCCCGAATGTACCTGGAAACAGTACGTTCCCAACGCCTTCGCACGCGCCGGAGTCAAATACCTCTCTCTCGATTTCGAATCATACATGGTTTGTAACGACCGGGATTACGGATGGACGGAGCGAAACCGCACCCATGATATGAACTGGGGCGGACACCTGCCCTGGTACGACCTGGATCCCAACTGCAAATTCCTGCACCGCCCATTTAAAAACGTGGTGCCCGGCATGGGCGGCTTTTGCCGTTCGGACCGGCTGATCAATAAATACCTGTCCTATTTCCGCGGCAGTACGACGGTCGAGGAATTTGTCGACAACATGAAGCAGTGGACGGGTGACAGGGATGAGGGCGCCACCGTTATTATTGCCGATGATGCCGAGTACTGCGGCACCACCGGTTACTACTTCATCAAATACAAAGGCGATTACTCGCAGACCTTCAAGGAAGATCCGACCGCCGGCGAAAAGCTGGACAAACTCATTGCCGCCGTCAAAAAAGAGGGCGACATGATCACGTTCAAGGAGGCCTGTGAAACAATTGAACCGGTCGAAGAACCTTTCTTTGTAGAAGACGGTTTTGCCTGGCACCGCACCTATGCGAGCGCCTGGGCTAACACCCCGGAAGCGCGCGCATGGGAGCCGCTGCTGCAGGCCAACCGCGACGAGTACAAGCAGCGATACCAGCCGATTGTCGAAGCGCCCGAGAATATCGACACGTTCAAAGATCTGGTGGAGCGTTTCTGGTTCCATATGACCAATTCCGCCAACTCCGACGGCCGCTGGCCGCCGCCGCCGCGCGTGACCTGTGAATTCAACCGGAACTGGTGCCTCAATGAAATTGAAGAGACCCGCAAGGTGCTCGCCGAACTGGCCGAGGCCACAAAGGGTTACGAACTGCCCGAGGAAAAAGAAATGGTCGTACCGGGACCCAAAGACTGGCGTTACGGCTTTGAGTTTACGGATAAAGATCCCGAGGATATACCGAATCTCAATGGATACGAGATTCACCACGCCATCTACTATGCCCACAAAATGGTCGACAGTGACAACCCGGAAAAAAATGAGCATGGCAAGGAGTTGCTGCGCCGAATCTTTGACGAGCTCGATAAGCGCAAACAGGTTGGTATACGACCGGCCTGCATCACCGGCACTAAAGAACACGGAACCAATGATGGTTGATTCTGGCACCGTAAACTGAGCTGATGAAATCTATTCAATATATCAGCACGCGGGGCCGAACGGAGCCCATGGGTTTTCAGGAGGCCGTCATGACGGGGCTGGCCCCGGACGGCGGGCTGCTCATACCCAGCCACATTCCCGACGTTTCCGATACACTGGCGACGTGGGCCGACCTCACGTACGCCGACCTGGCCTTTGAGATCATACGCCTGTTCAGCGATGTGCCTGATGCTGAGCTGAAAACAATTGTGGAAAAGAGCTACTCGGCGTTTCGTCATCCCGAGGTGGCCCCCACCATTCCTGTCGGGGAACTCTATATACTAGAACTGTTTCACGGCCCCACGCTGGCATTCAAAGATATTGCCCTCCAGTTTCTCGGTAACATGTTCAGCTATATACTGGCCCGACAGGACCGCGATCTCAATATCCTGGCGGCGACCAGCGGCGATACGGGAAGCGCGGCTATTCAAGGTGTCAGGGGACGTGATCGTATCCGGATTTTTGTTATGCATCCGGACGGACGGGTAAGTCCTCTGCAGGAAAAACAGATGACGTCCGTACTCGACGACAATGTGTTTAACCTGGCCGTCAACGGCACTTTTGACGATTGCCAGACCATCATGAAATCCATTTTCAGCGATGTCGATTTTAAAACGCACCATGAGTTGGGGGCCGTCAATTCTGTGAACTGGGCCCGTGTACTGGCACAAATTGTATACTACTTTTATGCCGCTTTTCAGGTCATGAAACAGACGGGATCGGACCGGATACAGTTTTCCGTTCCCACCGGTAATTTTGGCGATATTCTTGCGGGCTATTACGCCAAACGCATGGGACTGCCGATTGAACGCCTCGTACTGGCCACGAACGAGAACGATATTCTGTACCGGTTTTTTCAAACCGGTGTATACAGTACCGGCGAGGTCGTGCCCACCCTGAGTCCCTCTATGGACATACAGGTAGCCAGTAATTTTGAGCGTTATTTGTTTTACAAAGCGGGTTGTGACGGCAAGCGCGTAGAGAGTATGATGGAGGCCTTCAAGACGACCGGTCAACTGAGCGTGCCGGTAGTCGATGGCGATGCGGTCGACGATGTGATTACTGCAGGGAGGGGCCATACAGAAGCGACACTGGCTGTCATTCGAAGGTACTTTGAACAGCACCACTACATCCTGGATCCTCACACGGCTGTGGGAGTGCATGCCGCGGAACCGTTTGCTGGCAAGGTGCCCATGATCTGCCTGGCGACAGCCCACCCGGCTAAATTCAATAAAGCGATTGAGCAGGCCATCGGGCGAGCAGCTCATCATGAGATTCTGGATGCCTTGGAGGGAAAACCGACCCGACAGGAAATGATTGCCGCCGATGAGTTGGCTGTTCGCTCTTATCTGCAGGTGCATATAGCATAAAATAAGACCCCGCCATGGCTCGTATCAACCCGTACCCGGCACTTGAAGTTCACCACCTGCATTAGTCGCCACCACGGCGGTCTCGAATCATCGAGAGGGCTGTCTGAATATCTCTTTTTAAGTCGTCATTTTCGGATGTCAACAGATCCTGAAGCGGTGTGAGACTCCTTTCGGTACCGCATTCGGCCAATAGGCGCACGAGATGGCAGCGTTTAATTCCTCCGCTTTCGGGGAGATGGCGCAACAGGTCTCTTTCAATGGCCGTTCCATATTGTTGAAGCGCCCAGCGGGCACGCTCACGAACGGTAAAAAAGGGGTCTTCCAGTTTCTGAATCAGCGGCTCTACACAGGAAGGAGCCCCGATGGAGCCCAAGGCGTTTACCGCCAGAACGCGGCGGCGTTCATCATCGTCATCTGCAAAGCGCAACACCTCTTCGACGGCATTGGTGTACTGCCATTTTCCCAGTGTCCGCAGCGCGGCGCCGGCACACTTTATATCACTGAGAAAAGGCCGCACTCGTTCAGCGTGTTCTGGTGTCTCATGAAAGCCCAGAAAATACAGAGCCGTTTTTCTCACGCGGGAACGGGGGGATTGAAGGGCCTTGAGCAGCACGGGGACACAGTCCTCAGCTTCCAATAAGCGGTTGAGTTCAAATGCAAACACATGCATCCACAGGTTATCTAAAGAGGTCTGGTCAACCAAATAGGCCAGGGCCCGAGATTCGTGCGCGTAAAGCTTCTCTTTGGACTCGTCTTTTTTCCGGCGCTTTTCCGGCGTGGAAGGATAGCGGGATGCATGAAACATAAGCTCATCCATCAGCGCCCGATCGTATGCGGCACTTTGAAAAGAAACGGTCGCTGCGGGCTGGGTTGCGGGGCGCTCATCTTTCTGCACATCCAACGATACAGCGGGCGGTATAACGGGTTTGTTCCGATCAGAAAAAAGGGTTGAGTTATACAAAAGACCCGTCGCCATCGAGGCATCCAGTACGATGCCGTAGTCAGGGTTAAGCCGGCGGCTGGCATTCGAAGCCCCCCCCGAATAGTAATCGAGGCCGTCGAGATCCAGCAACATAGCCAGACTGCCGTATTCGCGTTCTCCCCCATCATTGCCCATGCCCTGGCATTGATCATGGCGGCGCGCAAAATAGGTGTCGCGCCCGCCGCGGTCAATTAAGAGCGCCAATGCATTATTCATGGCGCGCCCCTGCGCGTGATGATCCGCCGTATACGTGTCGTTGCCGCCCCCTTCCAGCAGCATACCCACCGCATAATCATGGGCCGCACCCTGTGCCAGGCTGTAGCCGCTATACACGTCATCGCCACCGCCATCCGCCAGCAGACCGCCGCTCAAATGTATACCGGCTCCCTGACCATATTGATGTACGTGGTAATGGTCATTTCCCTTCTGATCCAGCAGCATGCCTGCAGCATACCAATACCCTGCACCCTGCCCGTAGATATCGGCCCGATAGCTATCACAGCCCTCACGATCCAACAGCACCCCATACCCGCCACCCGCAAAAGGGCGCATGCCTATCGAAAAACCCTGGGCCAACGAAAGAAAGCGGCCCGGCCCACGATGGAAATCCGGCTCCACTCCGCCGGCACTGTAGCTGTCATTGCCATGGTGGTCGAGGAGCGCTCCTACCCCGCGATAACCGGCACAGCCCTGCCCGAGAAACCCGACATCATAGAGATCCCGTCCGGCAACATCCAGCAGCAGGCCGACGCCATAAAAAGCATATCCCTGTGAAAGCGCGCGGGCGCGATAAACATCGTCCCCCTCGCTATCAACCAGCATGCTCACACCCCAAAAAGAGGAAGCACTTCCCGCATAAGAGCTCGTGTAGCTGTCATGACCGCGGACATCCAGCACCATGGCAATGCCCATAAAAGCCGAACCGGCGGCCAGGAGTTCTTCAGACTGATAGCGGTCATTGCCATCCAGATCAATAATGGCCGCTACCGGTGTATCGATCAGGCTGCTCGCAACTCCGGCCCGGGCGGTATACAGATCGTCGCCCCCCGGATCGAGAATCAAAAGCGCTGAATCCCTGTACGTGTCTGCGCCCGTCGTCCCGATCACCACCCGCCCCGCCTCTGTATCCAGCACGAGAGGAGACGCAGGCCACTCATCAAAAGCAGACAGACGGTCCGCGAGATCCTGCAGCGCCTGCCAGTACCATACGGAGGCCTGCAGTAAATCACGCATTTGCACACGATTTGAGAGGTCTATTCTCTTACGCGCAGAGGGTTCGGGATCCAGAGCATAGCTTTCCCTGATAGAGGTGTCGATGGCCGCGCCACTCAAGCCGGCGCCGAGAAGTTTTTCGCGAACGGTCGGCACGTCTTCCACCCTGAATACGCTGCCCCATTCAGCTGCAGCGAGATAGTGCCGGTCCGTTGTTGTCAGAGCAGAGCAGGCCGCATTCGCCTGTACCTTAACGGCCTGAGCTGTTTGGAGAAAGGCCGCAAGCGCAACCCTGAGTTCGGCCGGGCATTCGGCATAATCCTGCAACGCGGCAACGGGAGTCCCCCGAACAACAGGGGCGCGTTCCAGCGGTGTAAACTCCAGCAACCGGGCGGCCGTCATCAGTAAATCCTCACCGTTGGTGCTGGATAACGCACGCTCGACGTAGGCTGCCGTTTCCGTCAGCACGACTGGATCATGCAGTATCTCGCGCATGGTCCACAGGGAATCACACGCATCGGCGACATCCTTGTGAAACTGAAAATCCCGCTCCGTCATACAGAGATGCCCCAAGGCCGCTTCAATACCAACTCTGTCTCGCGATGTCAGCAGGGAGCATTCTGACGCGGCGTCGAGGGAGGCTGGATAGCTCAACATCACAGCACCAATCAAAACCACCCATTTAAACCGTTGTATTGCAGGCATCGTGTCCAACCAAACGTTTGCGCTATTTTTCTTTGACCCCACCCCTTCAACCTACTATCTTACACGCAGATCATATCAGGAGTTTAGGCGATGACAGCAGACATGAGTGACAAAAACAAGCCGAATTTATCTGTGGATGAGAAGGATGCTAAAATCCCCCCCATTCGCATAGACCTCGCAGAAACAGATGCCGCGGAGACCTCTACCAGAGCCGACGCCGAAGATGCCAAAAAAGATACCTCTTCAATTGACCTCTCCAGCTTCGAACCCACGGAAGAACAATTAGAAACGGCCAAACATCAAACCATGCCTATTGATTTGTCGATGGTGGAAGAAATCACCAGAAACCATATCAAGCCAAAAGAAGAATCGACGGCGGGGATGAAAAAACCGGGCACTATTCGCCTCACTAAAGATACCGTTAAAAAAGCGCCGTCTACGGTGGGTACCATGGAAGTCAAAGGCATTAGCGTCGAAGAGGCAAAGAGTGCAACCAGCAAAATTAGCACGACCACCGGTATTCTGGGACAGGCCGGCTCACAAAACAAGACGAGCCAAATAAGGCAGTCCGCCACAGCAAGCCCCGAGCGCGCAGAGGGCAATCTCAAAATGGCCAATAGAAAAGAAGCCCCCCCCATGATGACGGTAACACCGAACCTGAGCGCCGTGCAGGAAGAAGAACCCCCGGCCGGGCTGGCCGTACTGCTGATCATTGCCGTGGCGACCTCGGCGGTACTCGTCTATTTCCTGGCAACGCAGCTCTAACATAAACGGCTGATGAAACTGGAAGATTTTGCATACGAAATAGCACAGCGCGTATTTCAGGAACTAGAACACACCCACCACTATACCGTGCCGGAAGACTTTAAAAAAGACATCCTGGACAAAGTACAAAAGAACCTGAACGACTTTATCAGGAAATGACATGACTAATGCCGCCACGTCCTGGGCGGAGTGGCAAAACCTCATACAGTCGGCATGAACACCATCACCCTGCCTGAACCGTTTTGTTCTGCATCACCGTCAATTCCCGGATACCTTTAGCTGCGAGAGCAGTCATAGCATCCAGCTCTGCCTGTGTATAAGGGCTCTCTTCAGCGGTACCCTGAACCTCTACAAACCGCCCGTTACCGGTCATCACCACATTCATATCGACGGACGCTTCAAAATCTTCCGTATAGCATAGATCCAGCAGTGTTTGACCATGAATAATACCGACACTGACGGCAGCCACACTGTCCAGTATCGGATCGACCGCCAGCTTTTTATCTTTCAGAAGCTGATCAACTGCCAGCCGCATTGCGACATAGGCACCTGTGACCGAGGCCGTGCGCGTGCCGCCATCGGCCCGCAAGACATCGCAATCGATCCAAACAGTACGAGGGCCGAGCTTCTTTAGGTCTACAACCGCCCTCAGCGAACGGCCGATCAAACGCTGTATTTCCTGAGTCCGTCCATCTATTTTACCGACCGCAGAGGCCCGTTGTTTGCGCTGATCCGTGGCATAGGGAAGCATGCGGTACTCGGCGGTCAGCCATCCACCCTGCACATTCTGCGCACGCATCCAGCGGGGAATATTCTCATCCACACTGGCAGCACAAATCACTTCAGTATTACCCATTTTAATAAGCACCGAACCGGAGGAAGATGGAGCAATGCCCGCCTCCATGACAACGGGTCTCAACTCATCTGCCTTACGCATATCGTTGCGCAACTTGTTTAAATCAACATTTTCCATAACTCAAATTCTCCTGACTCATTCAATCATGGATAAACTGGCGAGGCAAAGCCGCAAATAAAGAAATATAGTGGACAGAACACAACACCAGGCTGACATCTGTGCAATGACGATCATGCGCAAATCGCTACTGACCCGGACCGACCAAAATTTCTTATCCTCGGCCCGATCCATCTGCAGATCAAATGCCGTCGTCTTGACGGCCTTCTGCTCATCCCCCGTTAGCTTGGCGAGGCTATCGGTAAAGGTGTCTGCTACTCGGAAGTTCATTTGCCGCCTTCCAGCCGCTTAATCTCCCGATCAAAATCAGAAAGATAGGGCTCTTCGTAATATTTTGTGAAAGATGAAAAATAGTGGCGGTTAAAGGACAGGTCCATTGAAGCAGCAACTAAATAAATCATGAGGTATACACAAATGTAAAGGAGTGGAGGGTCGCGTTCCACCGCGACCATTTTTGAACAAGCAGGCATCCCGCTACTTCGCGGTGGAACCGATTTAACTATGTGCATATACGCCTGCCTGTGCGTGCCGCACGCAGACAGGTTCATATACGGTTGGAAACTTTTTCTTATTTAACCGCGAGAGAGCGCAAAGAAACGCAAATGAGGAGGGGACTGGAGTGGATCTGAGTTCAGGGACAGGATGCTGAGCATGCTGGATGGAGAAGGTTCTGATAACTTCCGTGGAGCTCAACGCACTGAGCATGGCGAAAGAGGCGCGCGAGAATTGCTGAACGCGGCTCTCAGTCGGTTGAAAGTGACTGAGGAGGATATAAGGTCAATGCGGCAAAACGAGTTGAAGAAACAAGCGGTTGCCTGGTTGTTGAAGGAGCACTCTATATTGACTCACGGTCAGATATGTTGAATATGGGGTGCCGGATGAATATAACAAGGGCTGTTGAGAGAATTGATAGTCATGAAGGGCGACAGACAAAGAAAATCCGAACGAGCATGTTGCAAAGTGCGGGCTGACCCTTTTACAGGAAAGGAAGATTAATCAGCTATAGTTATTACACCCCGAACTAGGGAAGTTTAATTGTCGTTGAAGGGAAAGTAAAAATGTCGTTGACGACTGCACCCCGCAACGCAGGAGGAGCCATCAAAGGTCACCCTGTGGGAGAAAAGGAAGGCCGCACTCTTGGAAGAAATCCAAGCTTTCGAGCAAGATCTTGCGGATCTGAAAGCTCGGCTCAAAGATACGGACAAGCATATCTACTGGGATCAGCTGGACGAGCAGGATCGTTTCAAGAAACCCGCCGTCGGGCGCAAACGGCTGATGGACAGCATCCGCATGATTGCTTATCGCGCCGAGACGGCCATGGCCACGCTTATGACCGGACAAGCTATCGATACGGCTGCCGCCCGACGCTTGTTACAAGATCTCTTTGCCACTGAGGCCGACATCTTTCCCGACCACGAAAACCACCGTCTGCTCGTGAGCGTGCATCGCGGCTCCAGGCCCGCCGCCGATCAGGCTATGAGCAAACTTTTAGAGCATCTCAACGCTGCTGAGATTATCTATCCGGGAACCGATCTAAGGCTCGTCTACGACTTCGTCGGCTCCGCAAAACAGAAAAATGGCGTCACTTCAACTTCCTCGGGGTAAGGAGTTCTGAAATTGTGTTTGTCGGCAAGCTATCACAGAAAGAAACAGATGACGCCGGTGTCAT
>CAYXEW010000004.1:23475-51661 GCA_964464115.1 uncultured Verrucomicrobiota bacterium | reverse complement strand
TCGCGGTGGAACCGATTTATATATGTGCATATACGTTCATATACGGTTGGAAACTCTTTTTATTTAGCCGCGAGAGAACTCAAAAGAAACGCAAAGGAAGAGGAAAGTTGAAGAGTTTTGACAAAATCATGGATATCAAAATCATTTTAAATATATCCCTATTCTTCACGGCTTGGGGGTAGCCATATTCTTCAGAGCGGAACCAATTTATATATGTCCATATACGATCATATGCGCTTTCGGGCGTTTAAAAAAGGTTCCTCGTAGAATTTCGTGGAAGATGAAAAATAGTGACGGCTGAAGAGAGGCCCTGGAAATACACTTGCCTCCGTCAGAGCGCCGGTGGTCAAACTCCTGAACACCTGAACACCGAACGTTATACCAACTTCATTTCAATCATCTTTTCAGCGATCTGGATCGCGTTGAGCGCGGCACCTTTCCACAGATTGTCGCCGGCTACGAATAAGGCCAGTCCGTTGTCCAGGGCTGGATCCACGCGAATGCGGCCCACCTGCACATGTTCATGACCTGCGGCCTCAAGCGGGGTGGGGAAGGCGTATGCACCCAAATCATCAACGAGGTCTACTCCCTCCGCCTCTGAAAGCACCTTTCGAGCCTCTTCCACGCTGAGCGGATTCTTCAGCTCGACATGCAGCGCTTCACTGTGTCCGTTGACAACGGGTACCCGCACGCAGGTAGTTGAGATCCTGATAGAGTCATCACCCAGTATTTTATGCGACTCCCTCTGCATTTTCAGTTCTTCACTGGTGACACCGGGCACATCCTTTTCTCCGCCAATCTGGGGGAGGACATTAAAAGCAATCGGCTTGGGGTATACTTCAGGGGTATAGGATTTTCCGGCTGCCCATGCCCTGGTTTCCTCTTCAAGTTCTCGAATGGCAGATGCACCGGACCCGGATACGGCTTGATACGTACAGGCAATCACCCGTTTTAAGCCAGCGGCCCTGTGAAGAGGTCCCAACGCCATCAGCGCTATAATAGTTGAACAGTTTGGGTTGGCAATAAAGCCTTTGTGGTCCTTCAGCGCATCGGGATTCACTTCGGGTATCACCAGGGGAACGCGGTCATCCATACGAAAATCATCACCGTTATCAATGACGATGCAGCCGCGCTCGACGGCACCCCATCCCAGTGTTTGCGATGCGCCTTTAGCGCCTTCCGTGCCGGCAAACAGCGCAAAGTCCACCCCTTCGAACGCCTCGGGTGTCGCACCTTTTACCTGATAGGTTTCCCCGTCAATGGTCTGCTCGCGCTCGCTCCGTGCCAGAAGGGTAATCGACTCAGCCGGAAACATTCGCATACGCAACAGTTTTACCATTTCCCGGCCAACTGCTCCGGCGCCGACAATACATACACGATACTTTTTCATAAGATGAACACCTCTGATACCTTCTTGTTTAAGACGGCCCATTTCAGGGCCGTAAACGTTTCCGAGACGGCGGTGACCCTGCTCCAGATAACTACTATGGATTAAATTCCTTCGGCAACGAGATCACCTACTTCAGTTGTCGAATATCCCATGCGTCCGGCCCCCATGCCTTTCAGTTTCTTGGCCGTTACGTCCATAATCGCCGCTTCGACAGCAAGCGCAGCTTCGGTTTCACCCAGTTCGTCCAGCATCATGGCACCCGCGCCGATGGCCGCCAGCGGATTGATGACGTTTTGTCCGGTATACTTCGGGGCCGATCCACCGATGGGCTCAAACATACTGACACCTTCCGGATTGATATTTCCACCGGCCGCAATACCCATACCACCCTGGGTGATGGCGCCAAGGTCTGTGATAATGTCGCCGAACATGTTGCCGGTTACAATGACATCAAACCACTCAGGATTCTTCACCATCCACATGCAGGTGGCATCCACGTGATAGTATTCGCGCGCTATATCTTTGTAATCCGCCTTCCCAATTTCATGAAAAGCTCTTTCCCAAAGGTCAAAGACGTAGGTCAGTACATTCGTTTTTCCACAGAGGGCCAGCGTATTCTTTTTGTTGCGTTTCTTCGTGTAATCGAACGCGTAGCGCAGGCAGCGCTCCACCTGGAAACGATTGTAGACCATGCTCTGAACCGCCACTTCATGGGGCGTATCTTTCATGGAAATTCCACCGGTTCCCGTATAAATGCCGCCAGAATTTTCGCGCACGACGACATAGTCAATGTGCTCCGGCCCCTTGTCCTTTAGCGGGGTAGGCACGCCCGGATAGAGTTTTACGGGGCGCAGATTGATATATTGATCGAGTTCAAAACGGAGGCGCAGGAGAATGCCTTTTTCGAGAATGCCGGGTTTGACATCGGGATGACCAATAGCACCCAAAAGGATGGAGTCATACTGCTTCATCTCTTCAGAAGCCGTGTCAGGAAGGACCTCATTGGTCCTGAGATATCGCTCACCGCCAAAATCATATTCCTGCAGATTTAACGTAAAGCCGAATTTGTCAGCCGCCGCATTGATAACCTTCACAGCTTCCTGCGTGACTTCAGGTCCCGTACCGTCTCCGGGGATAACGGCAATATTATACGTCTTACTCATACTATTTCTCCTTCTCTTTCTTTGCAAAATAACGGGTATTCATACATGACTTGTGCCGCCATTTCCAGCAAGAACCTGTAAAAAAGGGCTTGTCTGTCTATTTAAACGTGTAGAAACCGCGGGGGGCACGTACCCGAACGGGAGGTGAGGATAACTATATATCCGGGAAAACAGGGTAACAGCTTTAACCTGGATTATACACGCGTTCAACATGCGGCAGTTGCGAGGCGGCAAGGGTGAAGCTGTAGTGTGCGGCTACAAACATTTTTTTATGTCTTCTGGTGTTTTTTGTGGCTATGTTCCCGTTATTCGTTCTTTATTGGTAAGGTCATTTAATAAAGGAATTCAACTATGCCGGGAAGAAGTAAAAAAGCGTCAGGCCCAAACGTCGTATCAAAGAAAGAAGCGGCCGATAAAATTGTACGTGTTACACAGTCAATTTATAACGACATCTTGAAAAAGAAGCAGAAGCCGTCACTCGTTTTTCCCATACGATCACTTTCAAATGTGAGATATGACACCGGGAGTGGGCATTTTGTCATCAAGGGGAAAACGTCGACGCGCACATTATCTTACAACACTGCCAAAACCTTTGCCCAGTCAATGCGATTGCTGGCGACAACAAAGAATGACCTGCTGGACCGGGACGACATAGCGGGAAAACGCGAGGTTTATTACAACAGCAAAAGCTGGGGAGAATGCCGTTTTGACCAGCAGCCGGAGAGCGACACCTTGCTGGATGATATGGAGGCCATGCTCGGTATCAACCGCGAGCAGCTGGGCTATATTCCGGAAGAGCGCGGTGGCGATGTGTGCGGAGAAATTGTTTGTATAGATCAGGATCCCCTGACGGGTGAGGATATCAAAATAGATTGTGCCAAAATGGGGACCGGAGCCTGGAGCATTCCATCACAGGTCGAACATTTACGCTTTCATACCAAAGCAAAATTTGTGCTGGTAGTGGAAACATCATCACTGTTCCAGCGCCTGGTACATCATCGCTTTTATGATACGGCCAACTGTATCCTCGTTTCTATGAGTGGCGTGCCGACCCGGGCTTGCAGGCGTTTTCTGCGCCGTCTTATTGACGACAAAAAAATACCTCTCTACGCCTTCACTGACGGTGATCCCTATGGTTACTGCAACATCTATAGAACGCTGAAAGCAGGTTCGGGTCAGGCGGCGCATATCAACAAATACTTCTGTGTGCCACAGGCACGGTATCTGGGCGTTACTCCGCAGGATATCATTGATTATGAGCTGCAGGATGCGACGCATCCCCTTGAAGAAGTCGATATCAAGCGGGCCAAAGATGCTCTAAAAAATGATCCCTTTATTCAGCACCATAAACCATGGCAAAAGACCCTGGAGCAGATGCTGAAGATGGGCGTCCGCATTGAACAACAGGCTTTTGCGAAACATGGCCTGAACTTTGTGCTGGAAACCTATCTGCCAGAAAAGCTTAAGAAGGGTCAATTCTTACCGTAAGCTGTTCATCATCAGTAAAGATGCTGTAATAAAGGTAAAGGTAGCTTATATTTAAATCTGTGACATCTGCGGATAACTGATCAGATCTCCACCAGCAGATCATTTAAATAGAGCTGCGTCATCATATCGACATCCAGCGTATGGCCCGCCTTGTAGGAAATGGCTTTACCGACAAAGCGCCCTCTGTCTAACAGTGCAATCGCTGCCAGCAGATCCAGAGAAGCCCGGTGCCAGGCTGCTTCAAGTGATTGTTTACCGTGCATGAGGCGCGGTTCATTGATGTACTTTGTCGCCCCCGCGATGAGCAGATTGCTGTCCGTATAACCCAGATTGCGGATATCGGCAAAAATTTTGCCGATCGTATTACAGAACACCTTTTTGGCGGCACTGGTATTAGTGCGCGCAATACACGTCTCGCGAAAAACCTTTTCACTCATGGTGAAGCAGATGCGTTGTTTGCCGATTGCGGTCTTGAAGTCAACAGCACAATCAATATCCAGTACGAGTCGGTGGGGTGGAGCGGGCAGCAACGTCAGAAACGCACCTTTAGAATTGCAGACGCTGACGGGTTCTTTGACGGTAATATAGCGTGCCGTCTCATTCGTCTCCACAATGCCCGCCCGGTCGATGGCGTTCACGAGAGCGAGGCTTCCCATATCAAACAGAGGTGGGTCGCCGGAATCCATTCTAACCGTCAAGTAATCAATATGCATGCCCAGCCGGAGAGCAATGATGTGCTCGATCATACGGATATAATTATTGGGTGTACCGCTGCGCAGGACAATATTGCTGACGATTCGTCCGGTAGTCCATACATTGCGAATCGAAGCCCTTGTCGGGAGGCTCTGAGGCAGGTCCACTCTGTCAAACCACCAGCCCTTCTCGTCACACGGTGCAAACTCCAGCGTACTGATCGCTTTGCTCTTAAAAGTTCCGTTACCTTTGACTTTGACGGCCCGTTCAATAGTTCTCCTGTTTTGCCGTTTGTCAAAAGAGCCCTCATCAAAAGCACAGTAATCGATGGGCTGTTTCCGCCACATCGCTCTGCTCTCATCAAACAACGCCTGATCGCCCACCAGTAGCGGGCCAAATTCTGTATCTTTCATAACACCTCAAAATGATTGCGCAGAATGTAGCTCAATTTTACAGACTTGACAATCAGGATGGACGCTAATCTTGAAAGGGAGAAAAGTGTTGAAATACTGTGTGTCATGATGGATAGTGATCGACCTGCCAAGAAATTTGTCCGATCGGGGAGTAGCTCAGCCTGGCAGAGCGCTAGCTTTGGGAGCTAGATGTCGCAGGTTCGAATCCTGTCTCCCCGACCACTCTTTGCCCCTTAGCCCTTCTTGCCAATGTAAGTGAGACACCAAACTGAGAAAGAGTAAGGGTGGGCAAGAAAGGAAAGAACGATGACAGTAGAGAGACTGGAAAAGACGGCTGTGGTGGGCACTGAGAGCAGTGTTTCCGCGGGAGCGGAAAGACGGCAAAATCCGTTTCTTCTGCAAGATTTCGCTGAAGAATCTTCAGGATGCTGGATTTGCCGCCACCCCAGTCGCCGAATAGGCCAACCGTAACCGGCAGCATATCCGGGTTTGTGATAATGGAACGGAGTAAGTCCGCATGGATTGAAAATCCGAGTAAGTCTTGATCTGTTTCGTTATCAGCCCACATGATTGCCGCATTCAGTGCTAATGATTACGTTGTCCTTCATGTGTTCGCGACGTTCGTCCGCAACTTCTCGTATGCCTGCGATGCCAGCCAAGTCGTTACGACCTTCTGAAACGCCGGGTCATTCATGAAGCGTACGAAGATTTCCTCATTCTGGTCCATTCTCTCCACAAATAGGGTTTCGAGAAGCGTCTTGAAGACCAGCTCGAACTTGTCTCCGGGATTCACCACCGCAGCTTGCCTTAAACCTGAATCTGCCATCGCCGCTTCGACAATCTGATCGAAAAACAGTTGGTCCGCCTGGTTGAAATCGGTCCCGAAACGTGCATTTACAACATCGATCAACTGCGAGAGCGACACGGCATTCTCTCGAACCATTCCACTGCCAACCTCGGAGGGCCCGTCAAGCGGCCTGCTATAGCCGTCTCTCAGGTCGATAGAGCCTTCGCTGATCTTCTGCAACCGGTAATACTCAAGCCGAACCTCGTCGTCGAACTCGTAGGCACTGCCGGAATTCCTCCTGGGCAGCTTTGCGGAAAGGTGACGTAGAAACACGTAAAGGCGTTCGAGATCGGAGTCCTGATACGGGATAACCTGGCTCAGGAACCCATAGAGATTGAGAAACGCCTTGAGCTTACCCCGCCAAAGCTCAGCTTCGTCCTCATCCTCCTGTTTTCGTGCGGTGAATCTGGATACTGCGGGATCCAGCGCAGCATTCATCGCCTGGTGGTCGCCCGCACTCTGTTTTTGCTTCGGCTTAAAGTAAATGGTAATGAAACGCTCAACTTCCTCACCAAGATATATTCCAGAAGCGTCCAGTTCCCCCTTGATCTGATACATGCGGGCTGGGTCAACCTCGTCTCCCATCTCGGCACCCTCGTAATACTGCTTGAATGCCCGTCGAATTTCCTCACGGTCATTGACAAAATCGAGAACAAACGTGTCTTCCTTAAGCGGGTGTATACGGTTCAGTCGAGAAAGCGTCTGCACGGCCTGAATCCCCGCCAGCCGCTTGTCTATGTACATGGTGTGCAGCAAAGGTTGATCGAAACCGGTTTGATATTTTTCCGCAACCAAAAGAACCTGGTACTCCTGTGTTGAAAATTTCTCCGGCAGTTCCTTTTCGCGCACTCCCCCGTTCATCTCCTCTTCAGTGTAGCTTACGCTGGGCAAATTATTGTCCGTTACAGATCCCGAGAACGCTACGAGCGTTTTGATTGGGTATCCCTTGGCCTTGATATATTTATCGAAACCCTGTTTGAATCGGACGGCTTCCAGCCGGGAGCCCGTCACCACCATTGCCTTGGCTCGTCCACCGATCTTGTGCCGCGTGACCGCATTGAAATGCTCAACCATAACCTGGGTCTTCTGTGCAATGTTATGCGGGTGGAGTTTCATGAACCTAGCTAGTGCTTTCGCCGCCTTCTTCCGTTCAACGTTGGGGTCATCCTCGCAAGCCTTGAGCAGCTTGTAGTAGGTGCCGTAGCTCGTGTAGTGCTTCAACACATCAAGAATGAATTCCTCCTCGATCGCCTGACGCATGGTGTACCGGTGGCTTGCCACACCATTCCGACCAAACACGGCCAGTGTCTTATGCTTCGGCGTAGCAGTGAATGCGAAGAAACTCAGGTTGGCTTGCCGTCCTCGCTTGGCCATGCTGCGGAACAAAGCCTCCATATCTGTTTCGCCTTCTTCCTCTGCCTGCTTTCTTGCCGCCTTGCGCAATTCATCGCCCCCCAGAACCTCCTTCAAGTCCGTGGCCGTTTCACCGCCTTGCGAACTGTGCGCCTCGTCAATAATGACCGCGCAGCGACGGGTGGGCAGTGATCCGCTAGCCTCCGTTCCCCGTTCCTCGGCCATTTTAAGCAACTGCCGGGAAACAAACGGGAACTTCTGGAGTGTCGTAATGATCACCGGAACGGCGTTCTCCAAAGCCTCGGCCAATTGCCGGGAACTTTCCTCGATTTTCTGTACCACACCACGTTTATGCTCGAACTGATAGATCGTATCCTGCAACTGTTGATCCAGAACGATTCGGTCGGTCACTACGATAACGCTATCAAACACCCGTTCGTTCTCGACGTCATGCAGCGATGCCAACCGGTGTGCCAGCCATCCGATGGTATTACTCTTGCCGCTCCCTGCCGAATGCTCGATCAGATAATTACTTCCAACGCCTTCCTGCCGTGCCGCGTCCACCAGCATTCGCACCGCTTGCAACTGATGGTAACGGGGGAAGATCATGCTTTCAGTTTTGACCTTGCGCCCTTGGTCGTCGCGTTTTTCTTCAATCTGGAGATGTATAAAGCGTGCCAGCAAATCAAGGAAGCTGTCCCGTTGCAGCACTTCCTCCCATAGATAAGCCGTTCGATACGTTCGGCCTGCCGGGTCGGGAGGGTTGCCAGCGCCACCCTCGCAGCCCTTGTTGAACGGCAGAAAATGTGTTGCCGGGCCTGCAAGCCGCGTGGTCATTGAAACCGTTTCCGTGTCCACCGCGAAATGCACCAGTGTCCGTCGCTTGAACGCAAAGATCGGGTCGCGCGGGTCCCGGTCATGACGATACTGCTTACGTGCGTCATCCACCGTCTGCCCTGTAAGCGGATTCTTCAATTCCAAAGTAGCCACCGGAATGCCATTTAGACTCAGCGTGACATCCAGCGACTGCTCGGATCGGGGAGAAAAGTGCAATTGGCGTGTAAGACCAACACGGTTTGCCCGGTAGCGGTCTTCCAGTTCGGGATTCAGGTCATGAGCCGCATTGAAGAAGGCCACCCGCAAAGTCTTGCCATAACATTTAAATCCATGGCGTAGCGTGGCAAGAGATCCGTTCATATCCATCCACTTGCAAAGGTCGCCAAGAATCTGCTCGCCCGTCTGCGCCCCGTGCAGAGCCTCCAGCTTACCCCACACCTTGGGCTGGGTCTCACGGATAAAATCCAAAACGACAGCCGGAAATATCGCCCGCTCCCGGTCAAAACCATTTGGTTTTACGGTCACATATCCGTTCGCCAGCAAATGCGCCTCGATAGCTGACTCGAAAGACTCTTCTGAAGTTCTGTTTTTCACACTCGCCCCCTGGTCAGCGGTTTCGCCGTAATGCCATCAAAGCATTCACACGCAGCCCTGCATCTCTTGATAAATGCCTGTCGAACATTAGCGTATTTTCGAAACACTGTCATCCACACAGAAAAATATCCTGTTGAGTAACAATTGTCACATATGGTTTCTAGCATCTTTGCGGTTGGGTTTTCTCTATATGCTTCCAGCGCTCTTGACGCAATGCCCCATGCTTCTGTGCGCCTGGTTGTTCCATCGTAGGCAATACCAAGGGCCTCGTACTTTGCGGCAACCGTAGGACTTTGCATAAGCCCCACCATATCAAGCAATCTCGTGGCTTCGGCGGATACAGCAGGCGACAGACCATGTCGAACACGGACCAAACCGCTCTTCTGATACTCGAATGCATTAAACGTGTTATCGATGTGCGGCCAAAGAGATGCACGGAGAAGACATGACTGCCTACTATTACCGAGGTATTTACTCTTATAGGTATTGCATGTCGCGCATGAGAGCAGTAAGTTTCGCCAATTTGTCGCGAGCCCAGGGTGTGGATCTTTCGGATAGACATGCTCAATATGCAACTGTTGAGCAGCCCCTGAGCATTCGCAATACGAGCAGAATTCTCCGATCCGCGACAAGAGGTCCGGCTTCGCATTCCCGTACGCCCTCAATCGTGTAATGCATCTGCCTTTGTCTACAGGTCTCATTCGATATTTACTCCTTCAGGGCTTTGACCGTTTCAAGCTCAAGAAAGGCTTGGTAAGCGGGATTATCGGCATATTGACTGGAAAGTTCATTCAGCCGTCTTTTCAGGGTTGCACGCTGCATAGCAGAACTTTCTGGTGCCGACTCGAGTGCCGTGAAGTACGCCTTTGCAGTATCAAGCATTTCTAAATAGCGAGGACTTACGTCTGGGTCAGCAATACCCATCACGCGTGTCGCAATCTCATCCAGTCCTCGATTCGAGTATGACCCTGGAATAAGGTCATCAAGGAGTATAAGTTCATTTGGGCGGAGTGTCTGAATAATAAATGGTGAGTGTGTCGTTGTAATAAACTGAATGTTAGGAAAAGTCTCTCGCAGCCTGTCGACAACATCCCTTTGCCATTGTGGGTGAAGGTGCAACTCAAGTTCATCAATCAGAACAACACCGAAACCGAGCAAGGGATTTTCAAGCCTAGGATTAGCTATGGCGAGACGTCGCACAATATCTCCGATAACGGCTAAAAAGGCACGTTCTCCATCGGATAGTTGCCCCAATGCTAAACGATGTTGCCCTTTCTTGACCGTAAGCCGAAGCGGTTCGTTTTCAACCTGAACATCAGAAAAACCGTCAAGAAATCCCGATAGAGCAGAGTTGAACGCACGTAGCGGACGTGAAGACGGTTGATCACTCCACACCCTGTACCGAGCCATGAAATCTCTGTAATCCACCATCCTGTTGAATAGTGCGCCTGAATACGCAATCTCTTGGCCTTCTGGCAATCTGCCGGGCAATGTCTTAGGCAGACGATAGCCGGCACGATCCGTGGTGTAGTAGACAGCAATCGGTAGCTGATCGTCAGACCTGGACGTATCTCCATAACTGCGCACAATTTCTTGCCGTAGCACCGGAGTGATTCGCGTTGCCATGACGTTACGTCTGCCATTCGTCAGGGAAACCCGGTAATCAAGGGGTGTTCCTGCACAGTTCATTTTGGCTGACACTTCTGTATCGACGCTTTGACCGCCAAATACATCAGACTTAGTAATGGTCCGTAAATCTCCTGTAGTAAGATGCAACGAACGAAGAAGACGCGAAAGAAGAAGCGCAACAGCATCAAGTAGTGCGGTCTTACCCCTGCCGTTTATCCCGGCGACTACAGTGAACTGCCTTCCCAGAGGGAAGACCTTCTGGCCACTGAATCCTCGGTAATTTTTCAATTTGATTTCGCTGATTATCATCGTTCAATCCCCTTCGGTGGTCTGTGGTTCCCTCCAACAATTCCGAACCTCTGCAAATTCGTCCGGATTCATACACACTTCTCGCCACCCTTCTAGTGCCTTCGGCAAGTGACGTCCTTTGGATCTATAGACAGCACCGAGTGTCGAAGCCAACTCAGCGGCATGTTCGCGATAAAGAAGTCTGTCAGCGAGTTCCCAAATGGGTTCCGTTGTTTGCGCATCGGTTTCATGGATCAATGAATTGAGACCAGACAGAATCATCTGCTCAATCTCGCTGTCATAGACCTCTGGAGTTCTGTGAATAACCTGCGAGACAATCGGCAGTGCTACAAGCAGCATCGGAGGGCGCCGCCACTGGATACCAAGGCAGAGAAGCTTAAGTAACATTTTAACTTCTGGGCACGTGATGTATTCATTATTTTGCAAAAGATCTTTAATTGCCCAGCAGGCGTTTTGAATCTTTCCATCGACATTCGCATGAAGGGCTGCCGCCAGGTCGCTCATCAGAGACTCATAGTCTTCGGTACGCAAGTGCAAGCTCGCTGCCCTCAAGCGGAATACATGCAATCCATGCACCTCCAAATCGCGGATTAATTCTGAAATCTGATCTACTATAAGCGGTGCTATATCTCCCCGTATTCGCGGACAAATTATTTGTGCAAGGATTGTGATCAACCAATTGTATCGAGATCTAAACTCTTCCGCTATGCTGTCGCCCATAAACCCTGATGCGGCTGGCTCGTGCATACGCTCCTTGTCGTTGTTCCACCATACCACTAAAGTTTGAAGTAGTTTCTGCGCCTCCTCTTCGGTCCAATCAATATTATCTTCGTTTCTACCCCTTGCGGTCGCACCAAGAATCACATGCACCCATTCTATATTACCTCTTGTTATCTGTACTGGTCTCTTGCCCGAAGTCGCGACAGAAGCCGGAGCAACAGCCTGACTATCAATTGTCTCGGACTTCCAGTTGAGAATATATGCCTTGAGCCGCTCGCGAACTCCTGTTTTATCCTGTGAAGGCAAATGCAGGAAAGCATGTTTCCAAAAAGGTGCGTGTGCCGGAAAACCATCAGCAGTTGTTTGCGACCACAATGCTTCGCCAAATGCCATCTTCTCAGCATCTGACAGGCAGCCCTCCTGCGATAACCATGCTAGACGTAGGCACGCTCGTTGACGCTCATTAGGGACGTTCCCCCTCAAAAGATCAATTAGTCTTGCAATTGCTTCTGGTGGGATCCTGGCATGGTTCGCCTGGACGTACGGATCATGCATCAACACAGCAAAAGGGTCTATGTAGTAGTGATCACGCACCCAAGGCAATCCTTCGCTTGGGAAAGGGAAAGATATAAGGTCCGGGATTCTCGCCCTAGTCTCTTGCTGGCCCATAGTTAAGACAAAACGTTTCGTCAAGTTACTTACGCCATCGCCGAAGGGTATGCATGGATACTTATACAGTTCATGAAGAGTACTATAAATCATATCCCGCACATTAGGTCCGCATTTAGTACACAGCCGCGACAGAATTTCAGGAACCATTACCGCTAAACGTTCGTCCAAGCTCTTTGGGTGGCCGCAGGTGTCGATCGCTAAGTTCGCAGTCTTACCATGAAGCAATCTCAAGTATTGGTTGGCAAAAGTATCCACATCGCAGGTTCGAAGCTTAGCGAGAGCATCCCTTCCGAAGAAGACATCGGCAAACTCCTTGCGGCCTGAGCGGAGCGCTGACACGACGGCCCAAGCTGGCGATAGCGGAGCTATCAGCTTTGCTGCATTAATAGCCTGCTCTGCCACAATGTTTAGCCCTCCAAGTGCGAATGGCATTCCGACATCCTCGCAATATCGCAAGAACATAAAACCCGGCAAAGTATCCTCAAAGCCGCGACTTGAATGATAGGTCACAGTCTCGCGTCCAATGTCGAACCCTTTCGTTCGAGTAACCTCTTGCCTAGGTACTTGTGGCGCATTCAGTTGCAGGGCGAACAGTTTCAGGTCAGTTGATGTGTCACATAGGTAGGCACGAAGATCATCCCACCGTTGGCTAAACGTTTTCCAGCTATCAGCAGATATGTGCCCACGAACAAGACTTACGGCAGCTTCTACCTGATGTAGAAGAGCCATTACATGACCTTCTTGCGAGACCCATGTCAGGTCGTCCACGACTGGCAGCAGTTGCTGTTTCGCCCGAATTGCAGCAAGTGCTCGCTGAAGCATACTATGAGCCTCAACAACATTCCCCATTTCGGCCATCAATCCAGCGCGTTTAGCCGTCCAAAAAGGCAGCGATGGATTGTCTGGCCATGCCTCAACACGCGCTTTTAATTCTGACAGCTCAAAAGTAAAAAGACTTTGCAGACACCGCTCGTGCTGCCATCGAGAAAACTGCTCTGACGACATAAATTCTGCCATTGCCACTATGCGTGCATCTAAGGCTTTCCATTTATCCGGCACCCCTTCTTCACGATAGAACCGTAAAAGGGCCAGACTAAGGTCGCGACAGCGCATACCAACCAATGCATCGGAGATGTTTGGAGCACGGAACGTGTTTTCCAATCCGGGATCTTCACCGCTTAACGATCTCCAGGAATCCCCGTACTTCTCAATGATACGCTCGTAGTGCGGGATTAGATTGTCGGGAATCGGATGGAGAGCCCGCTCTAACCTCCAATTTATCTCGTACAGCAGCATCAAATCCGTCGGAGGCATCATTTCCTTGGCCGCCCGCAGGGATGCATCGCCAAACCCGTCGATTTGAAGCGCGCGAAGCACCGAAGCGCGCGCCTCGTCCGGAGCAACAACCCAATTCGGATAACGCTCTCGCTGCTCCTTCCATGTTCTGATCAATTCGGTAGGACTCTTGCTCTCTTCGGTCGTTATCCCTAAGTCAATACGCCAGGTAATCGGGTTTGTGGGCCGCCTGTTGCTAAGGGCCTGCAAAAATGTTTGCAGTGCGCTTCGGTGCCCACCATCAATTCCGTTGGAATTAGACAGATCTAGGGGAACCACATTTCGCTGCTCCAGTAACTCACGCTGACCAACGGAGAGGCTGAGCAATCCAATAAGATAAATCTTCGGGGAATTTTCCTTTCCCAGGTTATCGCGAACCCATCCAATCCAATGAAGAAAGTTGGGGTCGTCACCTGAGAATCCAATTAAGCAAAGAGTGTTTTCAAGTAAAGACTGCTGCACCGTGTTGACAAATGGAGAGTTTTCGCGCGGGTACCGCCTGTAATCTTCTTCCGTAATGGTTAAAGGGCGCGTTGACGGGAAACTGCCGTGCAGTTTAACAATCCGGGGCTTCGTGGAGTAAACTAAATCTTCCTTTGAAACGACGATATCGTACCGCCGTGACGTAACCTTCGAACAAGCACGCTCCAAAAGCGTATCGTAGTTCACAGTAAAGACATCCACCCAGGGCAACTCTAATAACAATTCATGAATGTCAGATGGATCATGTTCCTTGTCTGGTATAGCAACGCGAATCATCTGGTCCAGAGTTGGACGCCCATAAGCTGCTTGCACTTCATCTGCAAGTTTCAGCGGACTCAAGTAACGCGAAGCCCCAGGGTCTGGTAAGCATCCATGAAGCTTCCTGTAAAACTGGTCAGCAAGTTGATTCCAGGTAGGAAACTCAATTGATGCAGGGAGGGCTTTGTCGGCATTGCGGCTGAATCCAGCCCCGACCATGACAGCTGCATGCCCCGACCAAAGTCGTTGAGCGATCTCAATAATGTGGGACCGGACGTCTTCAGAATATATTCCGTCATTGTCCCTATCCATTCTCCCTCACTTAATTTATGCTACGTTCAAAGAGCCCAGCACAGCCGCCGATATCAACGCCGATCTTCGCTCTTTCAAAAGAGCGATTGTTTCTTCTGTCGCGGTGCGCAGGGCGTCAATCTTCGTTGTTTCTTTCGCAATATGCGCCACGATGCGTTGCTGTTCATCTTTCGGGGGAACAGGTAGCCACACTTGAAAGAACCCCTCCGGGTAGAGTCGGAGGCGCGAAGACCAAACCCCTTTGGAATAGCGAGTCACCTCCTGCACAAAGACGGGCATTCGAACCATTGCTTCCACATAAGCCGGTATGTACTCATTACCTGGGGTGTATACGTTATAGGCCGGACTCACAATGCCGCCTTGCGAAGCAATTCCCATGGCTCCCATCCAAGCCCAAAGCGTGTTGATTACTAGATCACCTGCGAGGCATATCTTATACCCTTCCGTCGTCTCCGCCTCGAACATGTTAACGTTCTTTTCCGAACGTGGCGTGACCCCGGTAAGATGCGATACAGTAAGAAGCTCTTCTTCGCCAGTAGCCGATCGTTCATCGCGTTCCTGAAACAACCAACGCGAGCGCTCAATTCTCCAATGTTTCGGAATCTGATCAAGCCAAGGAACCCCCGAATCGCGGAGCGGCGCTTCTTGATCAAGCCCTCGGGTCACAGCATTGGTGATAACTGACCGGCGTTTTTCCGCCAGTATTTCAAGCCACCTTTCTTTTGCAGCGATTAGTTCATCGATCTGTGCTGTCTCGCTATCAAGGTAGTCGGCAATGTTGCGCTGCCTGGCGATATCTGGATGAGGGATAAGTATCGAATTAACCTCGTCGGTGCTCAGCTCCATGAACGTTGATCCACGGCCCAATGACTGAAGTCGATCACTATGAGAGAGAAGCCAGTAGTAGAAAAATCTAGCATCGTCCGCGGATCGGGGTGTAAGCAGGAAACAACCTTGGTTGGAGCATGCCTCATGACGCAATATAGCAAGTTGCCCTATCGGAGCACGTTTCGTTAAAAGAATGGAATTTGGAGGGGCCAACCTTGCGCCGCATGATTCATATCCTGACTGGGTTATCTTTCTCCTCGTATCGCTTAGCCAGTAGCCATCGCGTGACCCCATATCTTCAGGCGTCGCCCAAAGGATATCGCCGTCCCAATATTCTGGGCTGTTGCTCTGGGGCGTTGCACCGCTTGTAACTGCGAAAACGAAACGAAGTTGCTTCTCATCGGAGGTACTCATTCGGTCACCTCCCGCAGTAACCGCATGATTTCATCTTCTGCTCTCTTTAATTCTGCGTCGATTTCAGCAAGTGGTCGAGGCGGCGTGTACTGGTAGAAATGGCGGTTAAAATTAATCTCGTATCCGACCTTATCCTTGCTTCGATCCAGCCAGGCATCCGCCACATGGGGCAGGACTTCGCGTTTGAAGAAGTCGTTAATATCATCCTTAAGCGGTATATTCTCGAAGTCCCGCAAGCTGGCATCCGGTTCATATTCCTTGCCACGCTTGCCTTTGCGGACAGGTTCCGCCTCCGGATCCGTCTGTGTAAAAACGCTTCTAAAAAGTTTTGCTTCCGGTGCCTTCCATTTGGACTTGCAAGCGTGCAGGTTTTTTTCGATCCGAGCCCAGACCGCATTCCAGTCGCGGAAAGCATCGCGGCCTAGTTCCTTGTCAATGGCCTGCACATCGTCAAGCAGGTGTGGACACGCATCCAGAAAGCGGGCTTTGTCTTCGATGGTCATCTTGTAGACAAGCCGAAGCGGGCGTTCGACGGTTACTCGGGTATAGCCGAATTCGGCATTGTCGAAGAACTTTGATGTGTCATCGTTCTTGAACCGTCCATAAGTTTTTACGATCTGGGCAATCTGAGCCGCTGTCAGATGCCGCCGTTTGTCCCCAAGGCTTCTCTTGTTGTCCTCGCTCCCGCCCGGTGTCCAGACTTCACGAGCGTCAACCAATTGAATCTTTCCCTTGCGCCGCCTTTCTTTACGGTTCGTGATAATCCAGATGTAAGTGCCAATCCCGGTGTTGTAGAACATGCTTTCCGGTAATGCGATGATGCCCTCCAGCCAGTCGTTTTCAATGATCCACTTTCGGATATCGCTCTCACCCGAACCCGCCCCGCCAGAGAACAAGGGCGATCCACTGAATACAATTGCCAGTCTTGAGCCGTGTTTATGTTGTGCGGGCAATACGGGTTCGAATTTATCGATCATGTGCTGCAGAAACAGCAATGCCCCATCGTTTATGCGTGGAAGACCGGCACCGAAACGCCCTCCGAATCCCTGTTTGTCGTGCTCCAATTTGACTTCATGCGACTGCTTCTTCCAGTCCACGCCAAAGGGAGGGTTCGCAAGGAGATAGTCAAACTTGTTGTAGGGCGGATCGTCGAAGCGATCTTCCGTGAGCGTGTCACCGAAGCGCACGTTCTCGCTCCCGCCGTTCTGGTCCACCTGTTTCATGAGCATATCGGATGCGGCCGTAGCAAAGGCGCGTTTGTTGTAGTCCTGCCCGAAAACATAAAGATTTGCAGCAGGATGGTGTTGCCGCAGGTAGTTTTGTGCCTCAGCCAGCATTCCGCCGGTCCCGCACGTTGGATCCAGCAGCTTTCTGACCGTGCCTGGGGTTGCCAGCAGATCGTCATCGTTCATGAACAGGATGTTCACCATTAGCCGAATGACCTCACGCGGCGTGAAGTGATCACCCGCCGTCTCATTGGCTAATTCGTTGAAACGCCGGATCAGATTCTCGAAAAGAAGTCCCATTTGCTCGTTCGGCATGGCGTTCGGGTGCAGATCCACCTCGGAAAACTTGCGCACGACAAGAAACAAGATATTAGCTTCATGCATCCTCTCGATCTCATTCTCAAACTCAAAGAAGTCGAAGATCTTTCGAACATTTGATGAGAACCCCTTGATGTAGCTGACCAGATGCTTGTCGATGTTATCAGGATCGCCCTTGAGCTTTTCGAACGTCAAAGGGGAATGATTGTGGAATCGCTGACCCGCCGCCGCGTTCAGTTTCCGGTCAAGCGCATCGCCGTCCAGCTTCCCGCCCTTCCGCTTCTCATACTCAGCCAGAACCTTAGCCTTGGTGGGGGCCAGCACGCAATCGAACCGGCGCAGCACAGTCATGGGCAACATAACCCGTTCGTATTGCGGTGGACGGTACGGCCCCCGCAACAGATCGGCAATCTGCCAGATCAAATTCGCCATGTCATGATGATTAGGCATTCGTCAGAGCTCCGATTCCTCAAGAGGTTCCGGCACGTACACCCTTTTCAGCGGCATCATGCCCTTGTACTTCGCGTCAAACTGTTCGTAGTGCTGGACAATCAGGCTGACCAGATCGTCACCGTCGATCAGCCGCAGATTGCTTTTGTTCCGGGCCGTGTTCACGGCCTGGCTGGTGAAGGTGCCCAGCGTAACAACCATCCCGAACTCGGTCGGGTCGAGCTTGCCGATAAGCTGCGAAACGATGGGATCGCCGACGCTGCCTTCCGTGCTCTTGACCTGTACCTTGATAATGGGCGGCACGAAGCCCAGCTCGTCCTGGTGCGCCACGATGTCAACGCCGCCATCCGGTCCCGGCGGCGCGACGCGGGTACGGTAGCCCATCGTCCCGAGAAGATGGGCGACGAACTCGGACAGGCCGTGTCCCTTCAACTCCTGGGATAGCGTCTTCAGGATGAAGTCGCGGGTATTTTGCTCGATGTCCTCCGCCACGTAGGAGACCGTCTCGTCGTCGCTCGACGCGGGCGCGATCGCGTGACCGGCGACGGCTGCGAGATACTCGTCCGCATAGTTCTTCACCTGGAAGAAGCTCATGGCCGAACCGATCTCATAAAGAGCTCCCTGGGTGAACTTGGTCCGGGGAAAGTCCTTCAACCATTTCACGCCTCGCCTGTGCGGATAGCTGTCCACGCCCTTCCCGGCAAACTGATACGCCCCAGTAATCGCGCCGACGTGGACGCGCTTGTCCCGCTTCAAAGGATAGACGATCATGTCCCCGTCCTTCATCTCGTGAACAAATCGGAAAAGCTGGCCAGTAGCCATCGGGTAATAGCCCGGCTTCCGGTCCGGCAAGACCTCATGCAGCCGCTCCTTGAATGCGTCACGAGTAGGCGCCAACGCGGCAAGATCGCCCATTGCATCCCAGCCAAGGGCCACCTGGTTCTTTTTCAGGAAAATACCGTCGGCATCTCCCGTCCGCCCGCCGTGGATTCCCCACAGCGTCGCCGTGTTGTAATCTGTTGCGTTCATTGTTTCTTCGCGTCCTCCCCGGCTTTCCCTGCCTGAACCCACTCGTCAACTTGGGACACCTTGAACTTCCATAAACGCCCAACCTTGTGGGCGGGCAAACCGCGGTCATCAATCCAGCGATATATGGTGTCTCGACTGACACTTAGGTGTCGGGTAATGTCATCCAGCGTTACCCACGGCTCGTTCTGCATTCAGCGCCTCGTTTTTAAAAACGGATCATATGGCACAACGCGGGAAAATATTGCACAAGATGGCATGACAATACAAGAGCCGATTTCAGGTGAAATTCGGGTGAAGCAGAGCAATTTTGAACCGAAGCCCGCCCTTTCCTGCCGGGTTTCGGGGCGAAAAGTGAGCAAGCGAAGACCGTCGTCTTCGCTGTCGGGGTCACGGAGCACATGGCAACGGGCGTGAAAACCTGAGTCCGCGAAGCCGGCACACTCGGCATGTTTCCGGGGTCCACAGGGTGGTGGGTGGGTGGGGATATAGCGTCCTGACTGCGATTTAATATGTGCGTTTGTTTTCTGTGTCCTTGTGTCAGGGGATTGGATGATTGCCGTTTTGCGCCGTCGTGCTACGCACGCTGGCGCGATTTTGAGGTCGTGTCTGGATGATGTTTGAAGAGGGGGGGGGCTCTGAAGATGACCTCAGGTCGTGCCAGCAGAACTTGTCAATGAAAGTGAGACTCATTTATACATTTCCTGTGGTTCGTTTTCTAAACTATCTTTGATCCAGGCAATTTCGGGAATTTTGGGTGGCTGTGGTATCCCTTTGAGGAACCGTTTAGAATGTTTTTTATGGGCTGATTGAAGCATGTACAGCGTTTGTCACGTATGTGGTGTGCTGGGCCGGTATACAGGCTTTCCGGGCTCGCATAGCCGATTCCTGAGTGCTTGTGCCAGCCGTTTAAAAACGAAGAAAAGCAACGAAGTAAGGCTTGGTCATCATCGCAAAGGAGCTCTGTCTAAACGCCGCCACACTGTAGTGAGCGTTCAGACAGAACTTTTTTCTAATTTTCAGAGAAAGTGTTTTAGCCTGAATTATTCACGCGATGAGTTTAGCGTAGATGCGAGGCGCCTAAAGGTGACGCTGTAGTGACCTACTGCGAGCCTTTTGTAACGAAGCAGGTGCGCCGAAATCATCGCGCCTCCTGTAAAAATGGATGAAAATAAATTCCTTGATCAAAAATCCATATCCATCCCATACTCAAGAGGTACAATCATTCCCATCCATTTTTATGAATAGATCAGGTTAGCATTTCAAACTTAATACGGTTTGCATGATTTTCCGGTACTGATTTGAAACCGGATTCTCTGAGTATCCTGCAACTATTTCTGCTGTTTAGCGCAACAGGTTTTTTTGCTTTCTGCATCGCAGGTTTTTTTGCTTTCTTCAGTACAGGCCTGTTCAGTCTTCTTTTCAGACCCACATTCCACCTTGACAGAGCCACATCCTTTTTTATCAGCTTGTCCTTTGTTACAGCATTGTGCAAATACATCAACCTGTGCCAGTGACATTACCGCCACTGCTAATATTACGAATTTTATCTTTCTCATAATTAACCCTTTCATTTTCTAATTAATAAGAGAGTACCACTTAAGTTTGATGATGCAAGTCAGTGCAATGTTAAAAAGGCCTTTAACCGACACTATTCATAAGAACTTACGCCGTTTGCTTCATTTTGAACGCATGAATAAAGCAGGTTAAGTCAATATGTAGAAGAGTTTTGATAATGTATATATTGACTATAAAGTAAAATATCGTTAGTATGAATACAATTGTTGGGAGAGTTTTTATGCGAAACCATGTTATATTTGCACTTATATTATTGGCGGTGAATGTAGTGCTATTCGTATCGCACGTGTTTGCCGACGTTCATGTGGAAGGCGGTGTGTTGGAGATCAACGGGCAATTAAAGGCCCGTTGCCTTACGGTTTCACCTTCAGGCATCCTGCGCGGTTCGGGATCTATTGATGCCGATAGCGCGATAGAGGGAGTGGTCTCTCCCGGAAATGGCCCTGTATCAGACACATCCACTCTTTCTTTCAAGACGACGGTGGTATTTCATGCCGGCAGTTCATATCAGTGTTATGCCGCCTCCCATACCTCATTGGATAAGATTGCTGCGGGCGGCATGGTTAGCGGTGCATGTCAGGTCGTAATGACGAGGGCTGGTGCGGCTATTCCTTTAGGACAGGTGATCCTCGATGGGGGAGGCGGAAGTGATTATACGGCTTTTTCACTGAGAAATTCGACGAACTGGCTGTTGAGGGAGCAGGCCGTCGGCGATTTAATCGTAACCGAAACCACGGGAGATAGCGATGGCGACACGCTTCCCGATTATTGGGAAAATGACTATTACGGTAGCCGAACTAATGCCGACGTATCGGCAGATACGGATGGAGATGACCACAGCAGTTGGGAAGAGTTTATTGCCGGTACAGTTCCCACCAACGGCAATTCGGTGTTGGCTATTGTGTCCAACAACGTGGTTGCATCCAGCAACATGGTCGTTCAGTGGACGAGTGTGGATGGTAAACAATATGCGTTGCTTTGGGCTACGAATCTTTTGAATGAGTTTGCGGTGGTAAGCAGTAATATAGCGGCTACAGCTCCCGAGAATGTATATACGGATGTCATTCAGAATGTTTCTATATTTTTCTATCAAGTGCGAGTGAATCAATAGAGGAGAATGCGATGCGACAGTTCATACAATACAGTACACTGGTGATGTTGATCTCAGTAGCCGTTTATGCGGCGGATATAAATGCCATCCTTGATTCCAGTGATGGTAGCAGTGCCCTTAATGTACAGGATGCCGGTAGCAATGATTTGATGAAGGTGATGTCAAACGGTCAGATTGGCGTCGGTAAGAATCCGTCTGTGGCGGTTGATGTAAACGGTACTGTGATGGCCTCTAATTTTGTTGGCAATGGTGCGGGCCTGTATAATTTACCCGCTGTGCCGATAGATAATATAGTGTGGGTAGGTCAGAACGGTACAGTCACGGGCCCGGGTACAATTGAAAAACCTTTCAGCCAGCCGCAGGACGCTTATAATTTTGCGATGGGTGTGTATCCGGCCAGCCCCGCTGCTGTTGTCATTGCCGCAGGATCCTACAGCGGTCTGGTGATGACGGCGAATAATGTTCATGTCTACGGCTTGAGCCGCCCACGGTTGGTGAGTCTGACCGTCAACAACTCGGGTTCATCCGTGATGGGTAAAGTTCGGGTAGACAATCTGGCAACCTTTAATTTGCAGGTGAATGGAAGTGAAGTGAAGTTTCACCGTATTCGCACCGATGAGGGCACCATGGTCAATGGTACGGCAGCGAATATTGAGTTTCAGGATTGTTTTATCACCACGGATTTTCCGTCATCCGCGCTCTTAATTGCGTCCGGTGCCAATGGTGTGGCCTTTTATAATTCAGGTATCGAGAGTGCCCAGATGGGCTTTCCTACCATCGACATTCAAGATGGGGTAGAGCACCTAGAATTTATTGGTTGTGAGATTGTTATGACCTATAGCAATACGACAGCTATTCAGGATGGTCAGATAAACACCATCAAACCGCTACATCTGTACTCGCACAATTATATAAAGGCGGAAGGGGATGCGGCGGCTATTCAAGACAGCGCATTGACCAATGCCTCCACAATTGCCTTTCACCAGAATCTCGTCTACGGCGATGTGGGCGGCTTTCCCGGAGGTAAACAGCGCCATTCCAATAATTCCATTTACGGTATTCTAAACTGGGGCGCACCCGATGGGGGCGGTATGACCGATGCGTATGGCAATGCCATTTTCAACAAGATGCGCAAGCCGCCGGATTCATGGGATGATTGATCCTATATTCAGCAGTTGGGAAGTTTGCCGTAGATGCTCGTGGGGCTCTTATACGAATTCCGTTTGAATGGCATCGAGTTTTTTCATACGCTTGCGATACCAGCAGAAACCGATTAGATCAAAGAGCGTGCGTGGCAGGCGTTTTGCGTTGGTATATTTGGAGTCGCCATGAATGCGCTCCCGGTGATCGACTGCTATCTCTATGATCGTGTGGCCCCGGGTTTTGAAATAAGCGGGCATAAAGCGGTGGACGCCGTCGACGGGCGGCAGTGCCTTGACGCATTCTTTACGAAAAGCCTTCAGGCTGCACCCCGTATCGCGAATGCCGTCATGAGTGAAATAGTTGCGCACACTGTTTCCGAGCTTGGAACCTGCCCGCCGGGACCAGGAATCTTTCCGTTTGGCCCGGTATCCACACACGGCATCAGCATCACCCATAGCCTGAACGACGGCCGGGATGTCGGCGGGATTGTTTTGAAGATCAGCATCCAATGTCACCAGGATGTCGCCCGTAGCCGCGGCCAGGCCTTTCAGCATCGCTGCCGATTGCCCACTGTTTTGCAGGAGGCGCAGCCCATGAACGTATTCAAATTTTTCTGCGCAATCGCAGATACGTTTCCAAGTGGCGTCTTTACTGCCATCATCGACGAGCAGTACCTCATAATGGTCAAAATGCTCAGATACAGCGCTGAGTTCCTCTGCCAGAGGTGTTATATTGTCTTCTTCATTGTAAGCCGGTATTACGACAGATACCTTCATGCAACTATGTGCACCTTTCTTTTTGCAAAGCCCGGTTTATTCATCCAGAATCTTGCCATCTTTATGCTATCGCAGGGTTAAAAACAAGACCTGTTTAAATGAACTATACAAGATGAGAAATATTTTCTCTAAAATAGCCGCATCAGACAGAGACAGTCTGATTAAGCACAGCTTGATTGTCATGCTGTTTACACATCTTGGCAGCGCTTCCAACCTCCTTTTTCACATCGTTATGGGTCGGTCTCTTTCACCGGCAGACTATGGCGTATTGGCCACTATGATGAGTATAGTGTTGATCCTGACCGGCCCTTCTATAGCCTTTTGCAATACCGTAGCCCATTATACAGGGAATCTGCTGGGGCAGCAACGATCCGGTTCAGTACGAGGGCCCATGCGTTTGTGGCTGAAACGCATTTGGATCGCTGGCCTGCCCATTTTACTGCTGTCACTTTTTCTCAGTCGCGGGATCGCTGATTTTTTTCATTTGGGGTCCGTATGGCCGGTTGTGATCACCTGTATATCTGTCTTTCTGTTTATGTTTATTCCCGTCCTCGCCGGAGCTTTACAGGGCGTGCAGGCATTTGCCTGGATGAGCTCGTCTCTGCACACATGGGGAACCGTGCGTTTTGTGCTGGCGATGTTGCTGGTTTTCTTTTCGTGCCAGTCAGCGGAGACCGGTCTGCTGGCATTGCTGGCAGGTGTCCTGTGCAGCCTGGGAGTGGGCATTGCTGGTGTGCATCTGAAATTACCCCGGGATAGCGGTGTCGGTTTTGAACCGGAATCAATGGAGCGCTATTTTCTGCTGACACTGGCAGCGCTGATAGGCTGTTCCATTCTGGTTAATTGCGACAACCTCATTGTAAAGCATTATTTCAGCGATGTGGCCGACTACGGCCCCTATGCCCGGGCATCCACCCTTGGGCGCATGATGTTTTTCCTTTGTCTTCCCCTGGCTCCCACGCTTTTTCCAAAGGTACACGCCCTGAAAAAAGGTACGAAGAAACATTTCAAAATTCTGCTGTTTTTTCTGTTTATACAGTTCTTGATGGCGGGAGGGTATCTTTTGTTTAATCTCCTGTTTCCCTCTTTCATGCTCAGCATTTTTTATGGTGTTCACGATCCATCACCCGAGATGATCCGGTTGGTTTTGTGGGTGATCGTCGCGATGTCACCGCTTGGGTTTACGTATATATTAATGACATTTGAGATGGCTCAACACCGTTTTTCGTTTATTTTTCCTTTGGTATTATCGGCATTGCTTTTTGTTGGCGGGGCGTATTTTTTCCATCATTCGCTGTTTCATATCGTAGGCTTATTGCTCTTGAGCAGTGTTTTCAGTGTCGCTTCCTTGGGTTTTGTGACGTTTGTGAATTACAGAAAAGTGGTTGAACTTGCGACGGGATGACAGTAGAGGTGTTCCTATGAAAAAATTGAATTATGGCTGCGGTAAAGAGTATATGGAGGGGTGGGTGAATGCCGACATCAATCCCGACGTTAAAGTGGATGTTCAACTTGCCAAAGACAATCCTGTTCCTTTTGAAGACAATCAGTTTGATTGCGTACTGCTGGACAACGTGCTGGAGCACATACCTAAAGATCAACTGTTTGGATTTCTTGATGAGATGTATCGCATTCTGAAAAATGGAGGAACGTTGGATATCTATGTGCCACACTATACCAGTGTTTTTGCCTGGGCTAATTTGTCACATTATTCCGCATTTGCCGTGGGAACTCTTGATTGCGTAAGAGCCGAGGGTGGCGTGAATACGGGTGAACGCTACGGAAAAGCTTCTTTCGAAATTGAGAAAGAGGAGTTGCTTCTCTTTGGACATAATATTCGAAAGATACCCATGCTATCCAAGTTGCCTATCAATTTTATCTTTAATCTTTCCTGGATGTGGAAAAAAGCGATGGAGCGATTTCAGCTTCTCGGTTTTGATGAAATTCATTACGTGCTCAAAGCTGTCAAACAGGATGCCCCCTGATTAGGCAGTCGCCCAGAGACGTCGGCCTTATGCGTTCCTTATGTCAGTCGGCGCTGTGCTTGCGCTGCACGTGGTAGCGACCCGACCTCCCCATATGCAAAAGGGTATATTCTTTTAATCCCGGTTCTTGAATCCTTTGACAATCTGACATAGCATCACGGGCCGTTTAAGTAACCATATAGGGAGTCAATGAGTATGACCGCAAACGAAGTCAGACAGTCGTTTCTTGATTTTTTTAAGTCAAAAGAACACGAGATCGTAGCCAGTTCACCGGTTGTCATCCCTGCCGATCCGACGCTGCTTTTTGCCAATGCCGGAATGAATCAGTTTAAGGATATTTTTCTGGGGGCCCGGGAGAGCACTTGTAAAAGGGCTGCAGACACGCAGAAATGCATTCGCGTCAGCGGTAAGCACAACGATTTGGAGGAAGTGGGCAGGGATACGTATCATCACACTTTTTTTGAAATGCTGGGAAACTGGTCTTTCGGCGATTACTACAAACGCGAAGCCATTGCCTGGGCCTGGGAATTACTCACCGAGGTGTGGAAGATCGATAAGTCGAGACTGTGGGCCACGGTGTACCGCGATGATGCGGAAGCTGAAGCCCTTTGGAAAGAGGTGACGGACATCGATCCCGCCCATATCAAACGTTTTGATGAAAAAGACAATTTCTGGGAGATGGGAGAGACCGGCCCCTGCGGTCCCTGTTCAGAAATACACTATGATGCCACCGACGACAAGAGTGGCGGGGCGCTGGTGAATGCGGGCAGTCCAAAAGTGATAGAAATATGGAACCTGGTTTTCATTCAGTACAACCGTAAGTCGGATGGTTCATTGGAAGAGCTCGCTTCCAGACATATTGACACCGGTATGGGTTTTGAGCGCATCACCGCAGTCCTGCAAGGCAAAGGGTCCAATTATGATACGGATATTTTTATGCCGTTGATAGAGCAGGTGGCGCAACAGTCGGGGAAGAGCTACACAGGTGATGGTGAAGACGCAATCGCCATGCGGGTGATTGCGGATCACATTCGCACATTAGCCGTCGCCATTGCGGATGGCGTTATGCCGTCAAATGATGGACGGGGCTATGTGTTGAGGCGGCTGTTGCGCCGCGCGGTTCGTTTTGGGCGCAAGTTGGGTTTCGTCGAGCCTTTCCTGGCTGAGCTGCTACCGACGGTAACCCAGACACTGGGTTCCGCTTTTCCTGAACTGGAGAGGAATAGGGAGACCATTCAGCGCGCCTTAACCGCTGAAGAAAAGAGTTTTCTGGCAACGCTCGACCGCGGAATTGAGTTGTTTGAAGATATTGCATCACGTTCCGACAACGTGTTTCCGGGGGAGGAAGCCTTTAAGCTGTATGATACGTTTGGATTCCCATTAGATTTAACCCAGCTCATGGCCGAAGAGCGTGGTTTGAGAGTCGATGAAGAGGCCTTTCAGCGCCTCATGGAAAGACAGCGGGCGCGTGCGCGTGGCGCACGCGATACCGGGCAGCAAAACGAGATGATGGACATCGTATCCTCACTGACCGCGCGCAACCTTAAATCCAGCTTTAGTGGATATGAAAAAGAGCGCGAAGAAACACGGGTTCTGGCCGTATTGGATGATAAAACCATCCTGCTTGAATCGACACCGTTTTATGCTGAAAGCGGCGGTCAACTCGCTGACATTGGATTGGTTGAATGCGAAAACGGTGTCTTTGAAGTGACGGATACACAGAAGCCCGCCGACGGCATCATGCTGCACCTTGGCCGCATAAAGAAAGGCTCCATCAAGGAAGGAGACCGGGTTTGTGCCGTCATTGATGCTGACAGGCGGTCCCGCCTGCGCCAGAACCACACGGCCACTCATCTGCTGAATGAAGCCCTTCGCCAATGCGTAGATGCTTCGATTAAGCAGGCCGGCTCCATGGTGGCGCCGGATCGGCTGCGGTTTGATTTCAACTATTTTGAGTCGCTGTCAGCGGAGCAGATCAAGGCTGTAGAGCGTATGGTGACAACGTGGATATTTGAAGCTCATGCCGTCAGTACGAAGGAAATGCCGCTGGCTGAAGTACAGAAAGTCGGAAGCATTCAGGCCGTTTTTGATGAAAAGTACGGGGAGGTCGTCCGTGTTGTAGAAGTGGAAGGCGTCAGCAGAGAGCTATGCGGCGGTACGCATGTAGCCAATTCGTCTGCCATTGGCCTTTTTCGCATCGTGGCCGAAAGTGCCGTTTCGGCCGGTGTTCGCCGTATTGAAGCGGTAACGGGGATGGCTGCCTATCAGTTGGTGGAAGAAGAACACGCAGTCGTACAGACTGTTTCACGCATGCTGGCCACAT
The DNA here is from genome assembly GCA_964464115.1 of uncultured Verrucomicrobiota bacterium. Taxonomy (GTDB): domain Bacteria; phylum Verrucomicrobiota; class Kiritimatiellia; order CAYTQP01; family CAYXEW01; genus CAYXEW01. The sequence goes on along the minus strand of CAYXEW010000004.1, from coordinate 23,987 downwards.
CGCCTGGTGATATTGAGGAGCGTATTGAGAAGCTGATGAAACAGCAGAAAAACCTCGAAAAAGATCTTAAGAAAATGCAGCAGGCCGCCGCCGGCCAGCAGGCGGGCACCCTGCTTGACCGTGTGCAGGAAATCGAAGGTGTGCCTGTTTTGGCAGCCTCCCTCGGTGATATGCCGATGGATGCGTTATTGAGTTCGATGGATCAGTTGCGGGAAAAGTTGCCCACAGCCATCATTGTGCTGGGCTGTCGCAACGGCGAGAAAGCGGCGTTTTCAATATCGGTCAGTAACGATCTTGTGAAGCAGGGCTGGCACGCCGGGCAGATGATCAAAGATGTGGCCAAGGTGGCCGGCGGCGGCGGCGGCGGGCCGCCGCATAAAGCGCAGGCCGGCGGTAAGGACGGGAGTAAGGTGGGGGAGGCTATTGCTTCTGTGCCTGCATTCATGAAAGACTGGAGCCGCCGTTCGTGAGCAGTCAGCAGGCTATCTTTCAGCGGCGGAGCGGTGTATTGC
>CAYXEW010000004.1:0-23465 GCA_964464115.1 uncultured Verrucomicrobiota bacterium | reverse complement strand
TCATCCTACCAGTCTGCCCGGTCCCTATGGCATTGGCGAACTGGGGTCTGAAGCACTTCGTTTTATCGACTTGCTGGTCCAAATGGGCCAGACCCTCTGGCAGGTACTGCCGCTGGGCCCGACGGGCTACGGTGACTCACCCTATCAGCCATTTTCATCATTTGCGGGCAATCCGCTGCTTATCAGCGTGGAAGATCTGCAAGCCAGAGGGCTGCTTTCCGTTCAAGAAATGAAGCCGCTTACAGAGCTGCCGCAGAGTCGCATCGACTTTGGCAGGCTGATACCGGTCAAGATGAGGCTTTTGCAAAAGGCGGCCGCCCGTTTTCGCGACCGCTCGGGTGAATCCACACTGACAGCCTATGAGCGTTTTTGCGAGCAACACAGCGACTGGCTGGAGGACTATGCGCTCTTTATGGCTCTGAAGGATGAGTATGGCGGGGCTTCCTGGAATGCATGGCCGTCAAAGGTGCGCGACAGAAATGCAGATGTGTTGCGCGCCATGCGTGATCAGCACCGGGTTTCCGTGGAATGCTGGAAAGTGCTGCAGTTCTTTTTTGACACTCAGTGGCAAATGGTGAGGGCCTATGCGCATCAAAAAGGAATACAGATTATCGGGGACATCCCCATCTTTGTGTCGCTGGACAGCGCTGATGTATGGGCGAATCGGGAGCTGTTTCAGCTCCGGCAAAATGGCAAGCCTGCTTATGTGGCGGGTGTTCCGCCCGATTATTTCAGTGCGACCGGTCAGCTATGGGGCAATCCGCTCTACCGTTGGCCGGTTCATCGAAAAACGGGATATCGCTGGTGGATTGCGCGAATGCGCCGCATCCTTGAATGTGTCGATTACGTACGCATCGACCATTTTCGCGGCTTCGTTGCATACTGGCGTATTCCGGGCCATCATAAGACAGCCATGAACGGTCGCTGGGTTCAGGGCCCGGGGCGACACTTCTTTGATGCCCTGCAAAAGGCGCTTGGCTGTTTGCCCATCGTAGCGGAAGACCTCGGCGTGATTACAAAACCCGTAGATCAGTTGCGCCAGGCGCTGGGTCTTCCGGGTATGAAGATCATTCAGTTTTCTTTTGGAAATCCCAAAGCGGTTCATTTAAGGCCCGATCACTATGAAAAAAACTGCGTTGTCTATACCGGCACCCATGATAATGACACCTTAAAGGGATGGATGGAGGAGACGGCCGGTGACGGCCGTTCCACCCGCTCAGCAGAAGCCATTGAAAGAGAGCGCCGCTTTATCCGGCACTATCTCAACAAACCGGATATTCACGCCCCCTGGGACTTTATTGAGCTCGCCATGACAGCAAAAGCCCATACCTGTATACTTCCCCTCCAGGATATCCTCGAGCTCGGTGCCGATGCACGAATGAATACACCGTCGACGGGTCAGGGTAACTGGCAATGGCGTTTTACATATAGCGATGTACGGGACGATATGGTAAACCGCACAAGACACCTGTCTGAAAAAACGGGTCGTACGCATTCCGCCTCCCGCCCGCGTTAAGGCCAGAGCCCCTGCCAGTGTCGTTTTTGCCCGGCGTAGATGAGCAGCCGAATGATGACCACCAAAACGAATACCAGCACGGTCAGCGCCGTCTTTATGAATGCTTTTTTATTCATTATCTCTGGCAGGCGAATGCCGCAATCAGGAGGCTGAAGGCAATGACCGTTTCAATCAGCGCCCAGCGCTGGATGTTCAGTCTGGGAACTTTTCGCTGCAGAAAGTTTATGCCTGCCAGCCCAATAAAGGCGTCCAGCATAAGCAGGACTGCCAGTAAGGTTAACAGGTTCGATGTCGTTGCCATAGGATTCCTGATTTTATAATACAATTTCTATACACGGTTTATAGGTTACGTTAATGTGGTAAGCTGTTGAATTCAATAAACAATCACCAAATGACGATAAGGCTGGTACCATGAAAGAAGAACAATCTGACCACTCCGGTGGTCCTGATCTCTCCGCGCAAATTGAGGAGATGCTGAAAAAAGCCAAAAAGGAATTTGTTTTTGCAGGGGGCACTTCCGGAGCCAAGGAGACCCCTGAAGCGGCGGAAAAAAACACCGCATTGCTGGAACGCATTCGCCAATTTAATTTAAAGCCCCGCGAGATAAGAGATTATCTGGATCGCTATGTCATCAAGCAGCAGGAAGCTAAAAAGGTCCTCTCGGTTGCGATTTGCGATCATTACAATCATGTACGCCAGTGTATGGAGCAGCCGGCTCTCAAAGAGCAGGATTACGCCAAGCAGAATATTATTGTGACAGGTCCTACCGGAGTAGGAAAGACTTACCTCCTGCGCTGTATTGCCAGGCTCATCGGAGTGCCTTTTGTAAAGGCAGACGCAACCAAATTCTCAGAGACGGGCTACGTCGGATACGATGTGGAGGATGCCGTACGCGATCTCGTGAAAATGGCGGGAGGAGACACTGAAGTGGCCCAGTACGGTATCATCTATATCGATGAGATAGATAAAATTGCATCTGCTGCGGGTCAGGGGCGTGATGTGTCGGGCCGTGGCGTACAGGTCAATCTGCTGAAGCTGATGGAAGAGACGGAGGTGAACCTCTTCAGTCAGACGGACCTGCTGGGGCAAATGCAGGCAGCTATGGATTTGCAACAGGGGAAACAGCACCCCCGGACCCTGAATACCCGTCACATCCTGTTTATTGTCAGCGGGGCCTTTGATAAGCTTAGCGAAATTGTTAAGAAGCGGGTATCTACCTCCTCTCTCGGTTTTGCCAGCGAAAAAGACAAGGAGTCGCAGACCCGCAGTGAATACATGAGTCTTTCCCAGGCTGTAGATTTTATAGAATACGGTCTGGAGCCGGAATTCATTGGCAGGCTCCCCGTACGCGTGTCCTGCAGTCCTCTTGAAGTCGCCGACCTGGAAGACATTTTACTCAACTCAGAAGGTAGTATTTTAAAGCAATATCGCTCAGATTTTGAGGGGTATGCGATCGGCTTTGACATAACTTCGGAAGCGATTCGTGAAATTGCTGCAAAAGCTCATGAGGAGAAGACGGGGGCCCGCGGATTGATGACAGTGCTGGAACGTCTTTTCCGGGAATACAAATATGAGTTGCCCTCAACCCCGATCCAACACTTTGAAATCACGTCGTCGTGCATTCGGGATCCGCACGCCGGAGTGAAAGTGCTGTTGAAAGAACACGCCGCCGTGATGCAGGAAACAATGAAAGAGGATGTGGCGGCCTTTGTCTTTCGCTTTCAGCAACAGAGTGGTTTTCAACTGGTTTTTGAAGAGGAATCAATCCGCGCCTTAATTGACCTGAGCATTGATTGCGATCGGACAATTCGAGGGCTTTGTGAAGACAGATTTAAGAATTTTGAATATGGTTTGAAGCTGATATCCAGCCGCACCGGTGAAAAGATGTTTTCAGTCAGCAAAGCTATGGTTCTTGATCCGGACCAGGAACTTTCCCGGTTAATTACCGAACATCTGCCAAAAGAGCAATGATCTATTCACAACTGTATAGCTGCGTATTTTCGATGCCTAGATGTTCAATGTAGATAAAGCGCGGCCTGCAGTGCTTAGCAATAAAGGCCCTGTAAGCGTTTTCTTCGTTGGGCCAGGGGTAGGCAAACAGGACATGGCAGTCGAGGTAAACAGCCTCTTGGGTCAGGGGGTCTGTTCTCAGGCAGTCATCGCAAATAAACGTTGCCGGTATGCGGTAATCCTCTGCCAGTTGCCGGGCTGTGTCACAGAGTCGGCTCTCTATTTCAATACCGGTGCTACTATATCCCAGCAATCCCGCCATCATGCTGATCACTCCGCTACCGGAACCCCACTCATAAAAAACAGGGCGTGAGGTAAAAAATTCCTGCCTGATTCCATACAGATAGCTGTAAATGCTACTGTAATCAGAGGATTCAAAAAGATCCACTTCCGACTCCAGTCCTTCACAACGTATAAATACCTCATGAATGAGTTCCAGAATATCGGGACTGGGTCGGCACAGTTGAGAGGGTGTCCATGTGATCTCTTTCATGGGTGACGAGTATTATCCACGACACCTCTGATGGCAACTGCTTAATAAAAACATGATAGGATCTTAATGAAGAGCTAACACCCGATGGCCATTTTAAGCACAGTGGGAGGATTGTGGAGAACCTCCCTTGTCATGATTCGGGATGATCCCGGATCGTATAATCAATAGGAGACAGGATGATGAAATTAATGAAGATATTAACGCTGTCGGCAGTGGCCGCAGTGGTGTTAGCGGGTACAGCAGTTGCTCGTGATCAGATTATGATAGTCGGTTCCAGCACCGTTTTTCCTTTTTCCAGTGCTGTTGCTGAAGAGTTTGGCGCCACAACGAAATACCAGACGCCGGTTGTAGAGTCCACCGGATCCGGTGGCGGCCATAAACTCTTTGGGGTGGGCGTTGGAGAGAAAACACCTGATATAACAAACTCATCCCGGAAAATGAAAAAATCCGAATTTGAGCGTGCTCTCGAAAACGGTGTGGACGGCATTACAGAAGTAATGATCGGGTATGACGGTATTGCACTGGCGCATCATAAGGATAATCCTGAACTGAAGGTGAGCCGCAAGGACATCTTTCTGGCTGTAGCCAAGCTGGTTCCGGTGAACGGTGAACTGGTTGAAAATCCATACAAAATGTGGCAGGATATAAATCCCGCTCTGCCGGCAAAACCGATCCGTGTGTATGGTCCGCCGACAAGCTCCGGTACCCGCGATGCTTTCCATGAACTCGTAATGCACGTGGTCGCAAAAAAATATTTTAAGGATGTGTATGTGGCCTATTTGACAGAAATGGGCGCTAAAAAACCGGAGAGTGCTGCATACGACGAGATTCGTGACGACGGCGCATATATCGATGCCGGTGAAAATGATAATCTGATCGTGCAGCGTCTGGAAAAAGACAGTGAAGCGGTTGGTATCTTTGGTTTCAGTTTTCTCGATGAAAACCGTGACAAAATCCAGGGTGCCATTGTGGATGGCGTCGTGCCGGAGCCGACCACCATTTCGTCTGGTGAATATCCTATTTCCAGGTCGCTGTTTTTCTATGTCAAGCAGGCTCATCTCGATGTGATTGACGGCATGGAAGAATTTGTAAATCTGTTCGTCAGCGAAAAAATGATCGGCGACCGCGGTCGTTTGAAAAGAATCGGTCTGATTCCCCTTCCGAAAGACATGCGCGAACAGGTGCGCGAAGATGTCAAAAATTGGAAGAAGATGACGCTGGAAGACTTCTAAAGACAGCATTCTAATGAAGCCCGGACGGTGGAAACCGTCCGGGTTTTTCCTTTCCTTTTTCCTTTTATGAATCTTTCATATGTAGCTGTTTTGGAACTGATACTGCTGTCAGTTCTGGCCTTCTGGGTCGGTGTAAATCGATGTAGAAAGGCTCGTTCTCAGGGGGCATTATTTTATTCGACGCCCGGATACTATGGAGCGCTGCTGGCTCTTCGTGCCGTTCTTCCGTCGTTCTTTCTCTTTATTTTAAATTATGTTTTGTTCATTTCTCCGTTGCCGAACATCCCGCTGGCGGCGCTGATTCCTTTTACAGCACTGTTGTCGGGCGGACTGATTTTCTATTTCGCACGCTTTATTCGTCCCGAACAGCAAGCCACCCATCTGGTGGAAAAGTATATTATGGGCCTGCTGCTGGCCGCTTCTTTTATATCCGTCCTGATTACTGTCGGGATCGTCTTTTCAGTAATTTTCGAAGCCAGCATCTTTTTCAAAGAAGTGAGTTTTATTGATTTTATAACGGGGACTAACTGGAATCCCAACACGGCTTTTTATGCCGGGGCCGGGCGCGGTGGAGAGCACGCCTTAAAACCGCAGTTTGGGTCTCTGCCGCTTTTTGCCGGCACATTCATGATTACCTTTATTGCCATGCTAGTGGCGGGTCCGATCGGTCTTTTTTCCGCCGTATTCATGTCCGAGTATGCGAGCGCCAAGCTCCGCAAGATCGTAAAACCCATTCTCGAAGTGCTGGCGGGCATTCCGACAGTTGTCTATGGATTTTTTGCCGCCATTACAGTCAGTCCAGCCATCGTAAAGCTGGCCGAATCAATGGGACTGCATGCGGATGCGGTGAATGCATTGAGCCCGGGCCTAGTCATGGGTATTATGATTATACCGTTTGTTTCATCACTGTCAGATGATGTCATTACAGCCGTTCCCCGCAGTATGCGCGAAGGTTCCTATGCCCTGGGAGCCACGTCATCAGAAACGATTAAGCGAGTCTTGCTGCCAGCCGCACTGCCGGGCATCATCTCGGCCTTTCTGCTGGCGGTATCCCGTGCTATCGGAGAGACTATGATCGTCGTAATGGCTGCAGGGTTGCGCGCCAACATGACTTGGAATCCTCTGGAAACAATGACAACGGTGACGGTCCGAATCGTCGACGCCCTGACGGGCGATCAGGCGTTTAACAGCTTGGAGACTCTCTCGGCTTTTGCCCTGGGATTTGTCCTGCTCTGTGTCACCTTTATTTTAAATGTGGTGTCCGCCGTGGTGATCCGAAAGTACCATGAGAAATATGAGTAACGCAACTTTACAGGTGAAAAACCGGGCGGAGGCCCGCATACTGCGCAGGCGTAAGGCTGCCGACCTTCGTTTTCGTCTCTGTGCCCTTTCTGCCCTGGTGCTGACGACGGTGTTTCTGGTGTTCTTTTTTACGGATATTATAGGTCGGGGATACAAGGCTTTTATTCAGACCAAAGTTAAAGTGGTAATTGACTACAATGAAGACGTAGTTGAAATGCCGGTTTATGCCGTATCGGAAGAGATGGAGCGCATCATCAGCTATAGCCGTATACGTATTATTCCGATGGAACTTCGTGAAGATCCAACGCTCATGGGTAAAAAAGTGGAAGAGTGGGTCGTGGCTGACTCGGAAGTGGATCAGTATATCAAAGGAAAGGCCAACAAGCTCAGACCTGCGCAGATAGAGATCGTTGATAAGCTGCAGGCAGAAGGACATCTGAAAACCGTTTTCAATATCGGCTTTTTTACCAGGGGCGATTCAAAATTACCGGAAATTGCCGGTATTCGAGCCGCCGTTGTCGGGTCTGTGTATGTACTGATCATCACCTTTCTGGTCAGCTTTCCGATCGGCGTCTTATCTGCGGTCTACCTCGAGGAATTTGCCCCCGATAATATGTTCACCCGGATTATTGAAGTGAACATCAACAACCTTGCGGCGATCCCGTCTATTTTGTACGGATTGCTTGGATTGGCTATTTTCATTAATATAGCGGAAGTGCCACGCTCTTCAGCAATGGTGGGTGGTTTGACACTTTCGCTGATGACCCTGCCGGTGATTATCATCAGCACGCGAGTGGCGCTTAAATCAGTGCCCGATTCTATTCGCCATGGTGCGCTTGCACTCGGCGCCTCAAAATGGCAGGCCGTTTACCAGCAGGTATTGCCGAATGCGCTACCTGGTATTCTGACGGGAACGATTATTGGTATGGCGCGCGCCATGGGGGAGACAGCGCCCCTGATCATTGTCGGTATGATTGCCTTTATCCCGGAGGCACCTGACGGTGTGTTTGAGGCCAGCACGGTGCTCCCCGCGCAGATATTTACCTGGGCATCCGCCTCACTTCGCGCGTTTGCCGAGCGGACGGCCGCGGGTATTCTGGTTTTGCTTTCGGTATTAATGTTGATGAACGCCACAGCCATATGGCTGCGAAATAAGTACGAAGTACGATGGTAGGGGTTGGGCATGAAACATGATCAGGATATAATGGACAGTTTGGGAGACAGGTTTAAACCGTCCGGCGTAGTAGAAGACAAGAGCGGTCTCGGCGAAGCCGAAAACCATACAGAGTACCATCTCGAAACCAATCAGTTTTCTGTTTTTTACGGTGAATTTGAAGCTGTTAAAAAAGTGACTGTGAACGTCAAGAGCGGCATGGTGACCGCCATCATTGGTCCCAGCGGGTGCGGGAAGAGTACGCTGCTCCGGGCCGTCAACCGTATGAACGATCTGATTCCCGGGTGCCATGCGCGGGGCCAGATGATTTTTGACAACGCTGATATTTACGGTCCGAAAGTGGATGTCACCATTCTGCGCCGCCGCGTGGGGATGGTTTTTCAAAAACCCAACCCGTTCCCGAAAACTATTTATGAAAACGTCGCCTACGGCCCGAAATTGCAGGGTATTAATAATCGGACTGAACTCCAGCATATTGTCGAACAGAGCCTGCAACGAGCGGCCTTGTGGGAGGAAGTGAAAGACCGTCTCAATGAAAATGCCCTCGGCATGTCCGGGGGGCAGCAGCAGCGGTTGTGCCTGGCGCGAGCACTGGCGGTGAATCCTGAAATTCTTTTGATGGATGAACCGACGTCCGCATTGGATCCGAAGGCAACCAATAAAATCGAAGACCTAATCGCTGAACTGCGCGGTCAGTACACCATTGTGATTGTCACGCATAATATGCAGCAGGCTGCCCGTGTATCTGATGAGACGGCCTTCATGTACGAAGGCGATCTGGTGGAATTCGGCACTACGCGCAAGCTTTTCACCAATCCTGAAAAAAAGCAGACGGAAGATTATATTACGGGCCGCTTCGGTTGAGTAAGGCGGGAGATACACTATGAGAGAACATTTGGATAAAGATCTGAATAAGTTGAAAGATCGGGTTCGCTACCTGGTGGGTGTCGTTCAGGAGAGTCTTGAAAATGCGACGGGAGCCGTCATTGATCAGAACAGAGCATTGGCGGAACGAGTGCTGGAGCAAGAGGAACACATCAATGAAACGGAAATATCGGTAGAAGAGGATTGTCTTAAAATTCTCGCGCTACATACACCGGTAGCAGATGATTTGAGGCTCGTATTTGCGATTTCAAAAATTAACCATGACTTGGAGCGTATCGGAGATCTGGCTGCGGGCATAGCCGATGCGGCGGTTCTTTTATCAGCCATTCAAAAGCCTGAAATAGAGGTGGATCTGAAGATGATGGTGATGAAATCACAGGCGTTAATTCATAAGAGTATTGAGTCCTTAATGCAACGGGATGCATCAATGGCCAGGAGTGCGTGGCAGGATGATGCCGAAATTGATAAACTGCATAAAGAGATAAACGGATACCTTGAAAATGAAATGATGAAGCACAGAGAAAGCATTGGGAATCTTCTCTGCGTGCGTATGGTAACCGCGGCGTTAGAGCGGGCGGCTGATCATGGCGTCAACATTGCTAAATCGGTAATCTATATGTGTACCGCTGAGATTGTTCGTCACCGCTCTAAACAGGGAATGTAAAGGAATAGCCATGATACAGGATAAAGAGAGAGTATTATTTGTCTGTGTTCAAAACAGCGCCCGCAGTCAAATGGCGGAAGCACTGTTGAATCATTACTACGGAGATCGGTTTGTAGCGGAGAGTGCCGGCCTGGAGCCGGGCGAAATCAATCCGCTGGCCGTAGCCGCTATGCGTGACATGGGCCTTGATATTGCCGGCAATGAGACAACCGATGTTTTTGATTTAGTGAAGCAGGGTCGCCTCTATTCGTATGTGATAACCGTATGCGATGAGTCAAACGCTGAACGGTGTCCGATTTTTCCCGGAATTACGAAGAGAGTGCATATGAGTTTTCCCGACCCCGCCGCCCTGAGGGGGACGGAAAAGGAAAACGTAGAAGAAACCATTCGGATTCGGGAGTCTGTCAAAGAACAGCTCGACCGCTGGGTTGACTCATTAGATGCTGCCACATGATACTTCAGGCAAGTGTCATCGCCTTCTTACAGACCCCCTTTTTTTATATGTGGTTTCTGTCGAGCGCTTCATAGGGTGCGTTTTTAGTTTCACAGGTATGCCTTAGGCAGTTACTATAGCCTTTGAAAAAAACGAGCCCCGTCGTATTCACAAGCGGAGCCAAACGTGAGACGAAAGATGAATCTAAAAAGAAAGTTGAACACATGAAGCCGTTCCCCGTTAAACTGAATAAGCCCATTGCCTTTTTTGATATAGAATCGACCGGATTGGATCGTCGGCAGGATCGGATCATCGATATCGCATTTGTAATCTATCGGGAATCGGAACAACCGCCGGAATCGTGCAGCTTTCGACTAAACCCGCAAATGTCGATTCCGCCCGAATCAACAGCGATACATGGAATAGGGGATGATGATGTAAAAAACTGTCCGACCTTTGAAAGCAAGGCAGCAGAGATGGAGGCGTTGTTAGCCGGATGTGATCTGGCCGGTTACAATATTGCAAAGTTCGACGTACCCATGCTGGCGGAAGAGTTTAAACGGGCGGGCCGTCCTTTTTCGCTGGAGAACCGAAAGCTTCTGGATGTACAGCGTATTTTTCACCTGCGGGAGCCCCGAAATCTCGCTGCAGCCTTAAAATTTTATTGCGGCAAAGAGCATTCCAATGCTCATGGAGCCATGCCGGATGTAGAAGCTACGATAGATGTTTTTGACGGACAGTTGGCCATGTATAAAGACCTGCCGCAATCAATAGAAGAACTGCACGACATGTGTTTTCCCATAAATCCCGAATGGGTGGATAAAGAAGGCAGGCTGAAATGGGTGCATCATGAAGCCGTGATCAACTTCGGCCAGAATAAAGGAAAGACCCTGCGGGAGATGAAGCGCACGAATCCAGGATTTCTCGATTGGATGCTGCGTGCCGATTTTCCAGCCGACACCATGGATATTATTCAAAAAGCAAAAAGCGGTGTTTTCCCCTCCAAATCATCATGATCAGTCGAGAATAGACATCGTTTCTTTTGCTTGTCGGCATTTTTGCAGTTGCCGATGAAACTGTCGCAGTCGCTCCTGGTCCACAGTGCCGTCGATTACATACAGTGTGATGGCTTCCTCCGCCATCGCATACGCCTTTTCAAATTCGCCACCAACAAAATAGGCCTCCGAGAGCGTACTCCAGATGCTGGCATTCCTCGGTGCATAGAGGAGGGCTTGCTGTGCCAGGCTAATCGCTTCAGCAGAATTTCTTACACTGTAGTCATTCGCCGTCGCCTTAATCCACGCAATATTATTCAGCAGCACGACGTTATCACTGTACTGATCCAGCAGAGGCAGCATGTACGACAGCGCTTCTTCATATCGATTCATGTTCGCGTAGGCTGTTCCAAGTATCAGTCTGGCGTCAAAATTGTCGGCATCGTACTGGAGCACTTTTTGAGCATTCTGTATGGCGCCGTTAATGTCACCGATTCTCATGTCGAAGTTGCAACTATCGATAAGCGCCTTTATATGTTTTTCATGGGATTCCGAATCAACATAGGCATTCTCGGCCACATTCGTCTCGGCGTCGATCGTTGCCGTGTCGTATGTAGAAGTAACTACAGTATACGAATTAAGCTTGAACAGCCTGTTGTCGTCAGCTGCAACCCCCGCAGTGAGACCGCCGCAAAGTACCCAATAACATACTAGCCGTAAGTGGTTGTTCATCATAAAAAATTCAGTTCTACAGATTCAGCGTTACACTGATTACTGCCGGCTCAATTTTATCGTCAAGGACTTTGAATCGACCCGTATTGAGAAAGACAGGTAATTCATAAGTGCCGGAAGCCTCGAGGAAACGGCAGTCAACATAAGCGCTGACAGTCGCGAGTTGTAAAAGGTCTGCCGCGCGGGGATCGGATCGGAAGGTAATGTTCACGTTTTGCGGCTGGAGGGCTACTCGTCCGCCCTGGCCCGGCTGGAGCAGGACGTGAACGGGCACATTTCTTATTAGTTTTGATACCAGGGTCTCTTCTACGGTAATGGAGACATTAATAATATCCGGTTCAATGCTGTAGATCCAATTATAATCGGGCCTCATCAGGCGAACCTTCTTTTCGTAGGATCCCTTCATTTCAGACATTTCCAGAGGTTCCGTCTGAATCATTTTAAGAAGTTTCAACTTACCGGCTGGACCATTCACCTTGACGGTTGCCGGTGCTAATACGGATTTAGCAATATCATATCCGGATGGCATCTCGCCACGAAAATTGGGTTTCACAGGTACGCTTACAGTCGCTTCCCGGTCCAGCGTTACCTTAATGGTTTGAGGGCGTAGTGATACGGCTTTAACCCCCGGTGGAGATTTTACATTCTGCGGGTCGAGCTCAACAGTATAGGTGCCGCCGGTTTTGCTGTTTTTTAAATCCGCCGTTATGAAAATCTGGCCCGCTTGCAGGTAGCTGACTTCCTCCCGGGTACCGCGAAAGCGGACCGTCGCATGTTCGCTGGACTGCTGAGTCAAAAGAATGCCTTGCTGGGTCAGTACCTGAATCGGCACCTCTTCCACGATGCGTTCAAATCGTGTGACTTCTCTGATGCTGAACCAGACGACAACAGCCAGCACAATTGAAAGCAGTTTCAGACTCTTATTTTCCAGTAACTTCATAGCTAATCTTTTGCATTTCAGGACGGACTGGTTTTTGTCGGATTATCGGGATCCATTGTCACCACCATTTCTCGCTCGACGCCTTCCGCCTTTTTCTTTCCCTTCAACAGAATACGGCTCAACATGCGTTTTACACGGTCTTCATCGAGGCCGCGAGTCAGTCGTCCTTTGTACGCCAGTGATATCGTACCCGTCTCTTCTGAAATCACAATGATCACCGCATCTGTTTCTTCGGTCATGCCCACGGCTGCCCGGTGACGGGTTCCCAGTGTTTTGTTCAGTTCCTGTCGCTGTGAGAGTGGAAACACGCATCCCGCCGCCACAATTCTGTTTTCTCGGATGATAACACCGCCATCGTGTAGCGGTGTGTGCGGAAAGAAAATACTGGCTAGCAGTTCAGGAGTCACAGTGCTGTCAATTTTTATGCCGGTCTCTTGAATGGCCCTGGTTCCAATTTCTTTTTCGATAGCAATTAAAGCCCCTATTTTTCGTTCTGACAGCATGGATACAGCCGCTACAATATGGTCTAGCATATTGCGCTCCAGTGCATTACTCAGGAATACATGCTGCTTGCCGATTTCCGCCAACGCCCTTCTTATTTCCGGTTGAAAGATGACGACCATGGCGATAGCCAGATATACGGAGACCCTCTGCAGTATCCAGTTCAGTGTGTCCAGGTGGAATACTTTGGTCACGGCCAGCATGACAAACAGAAAGAGTACAAAGCCTGTAAGCACCTGTGTACTGCGCGTTCCGCGAAAGAAATCGAGTACAAAATATATAATCACAGCCAGAATCGAAATTTCCAGCAGGCCGGAAAAGTCGGGCATCGTTATATTATAGATCCACTTCATCATGTGTGCTCAGTATATTCAGTATGTTCACTAAATCGCAAGTTTCCTTTACATCATGTGCGCGTAAAATTGCTGCACCCTTCATAGCGCACCAGGCCGCCACCGCCAGACTGCCCGCCAGCCGGTCTGCGGTTCGCTCACATGAAAGGTAATGGCCCAAAAAGCTCTTGCGGGATGCTCCGATGACGACAGGGTAACCCATCTGGACGAAGTCTCCAGTGTCCTGCAGTAGACGGATGTTCTGCTCCGGTGTTTTACCAAACCCGATGCCGGGGTCCAGAGCAATGCGGTTGCGAGCGATGCCCGCTGAGATGGCGTCGCGGCATCGGCTGTCCAGGTAGTCCTTTATTTCGCGGGTTACCGGCTGCCGGTAGTGAGTCATGCGCTGCATATCACGCGGGGTTCCCCGCTTGTGCATCATGACAATGCCGGCGTTGGTTTCAACCGCTGCTTGCATCATGGCAGGATCTCCAGTCAGTGCCGAGATATCATTGATGATACAGGCCCCGGCTGCGATAGCCTGTCGGGCCACTTCCGCCTTGCTCGTATCAATTGAAATTGCCAGGTCGTACTGCCTGAGTGATGCAATTACCGGAATGGTTCGCTGCAATTCCTCTTCCAGGCTGACGGGATCAGCACCGGGTCGGGTAGACTCACCGCCAATATCAATAATGGCGGCGCCTTCTTCTGCCATTTTGAGAGCTCTCGATACGGCCTTTTTATCCGTTGAGTAGAGGCCGCCGTCAGAAAAGGAATCCGGTGTTACATTGAGAATGCCCATGACTATCGGGCCGCTGGAAAGACAAAACTTTCTTTCACCACATTGCCAGACTGGTTCAGATGACTGCTTCATCACTGGACGAGTCCGTATGATCTTCGGCTTCTGCCGGGCCACCTTCGGCCGCTTCTTTTGCTTCCTGTCTTTCAACAGCATCAAGTATGCGTCCATGCTTGAACAGCTCTTCACAATCGACGCCGTCCAGCGTTTCACGTTCCAGAAGCAGTTCTGCAAGTTGGTCAAGCAGCTCCCTGTTTTTTTCTAAAATAGCTTTTGCCCGATCGTGTTGTTCCCTGAGGATTCGGTTCACTTCTGCATCTATTTTACGAGATGTTTCCTCGCTGTGATCAATGGATCGATTAACTTCGCGTCCGAGGAACATCAGCTCTTGGCGGTCGCCAAAGTTCTGTGGTCCAAGTACGTCGCTCATACCCCATTCACAAACCATCAGCCGTGCGATGTGCGTTGCCTGTTTGAAATCACTCTGGGCGCCGGTAGTTACATCGTCAAATATAATTTCCTCTGCAACCCGCCCGCCCATGAGACCGGCAATCATACCCAGCAGCTTGTTGCGACCCTGCGTGTATTCATCTTTTTCCGGTAGCTGCATAGTAGCGCCCAGGGCTTGCCCGCGCGGAATAATAGTGACTTTATGCAGGGGGTCACATTCGGGTATAACCTGCAGTACAATGGCGTGACCGCTCTCGTGGTAAGCCGTGAGCTTTTTCTCATTGTCGCCCAGAATGCGGCTGCGCCGTTCGCGTCCCCAGCGCACTTTGTCTCGCGCTTCCTCCAAATCCGCCATACCTATTTCTTCAGCATCACACCGGCCGGCAATCAGCGCAGCTTCATTGATCAGATTTGCCAGGTCCGCCCCGGAGAAACCAGGCGTACCGCGTGCGATGCGTCTCAAATCACATGCCGCCCCCAGCTTTACCTTCTTGGAGTGAATTTTCATAATGGCCTCCCGACCATCGAGTCCGGGCAGGTCTACATAAATTTGGCGGTCGAAGCGGCCGGGCCGCAGGAGAGCGTTATCGAGCACATCAGGTCGGTTGGTCGCCGCGAGAATGATCACACCTTCCGACGTGTCAAAACCGTCCATTTCCACTAAAAGGGCATTTAGCGTCTGTTCGCGCTCATCATGACCGCCCCCAATTCCAGTGAAGCGACTGCGCCCGACGGCATCTATCTCGTCAATGAAGATGATACAGGGGGCACTCTTTTTACCCTGTTCAAACATATCGCGGACCCGCGACGCGCCGACGCCGACAAACATTTCCACAAAATCGGAACCGCTGATACTGAAGAAAGGAACGTGTGCTTCACCGGCTATAGCCTTGGCGAGCAGCGTTTTGCCGGTGCCGGGAGGGCCTGCCAGCATCACGCCTTTGGGTATTCTGCCACCGAGTTTTTGAAACTTTTTTGGGTTTTTCAGGAATTCCACAATTTCCTGCACTTCTTCGCGCGCTTCGTCAACGCCGGCCACGTCATCAAAAGTGACGCCGTTTTTATCCCGCGTCAGCAATCGCGCCCGGCTCTTGCCAAAACTCATGGCCCCTTTACCCACGGACTTCATCTGCCGTATAAAGAAAAAATACAGGAGTCCAAATACCAGAATAAAGGGGATCGCCCCGGTCAGCAACTGCCATACATAGGGATTCTGTGTTTTAAATGTAAACGTGATACCCTGTGCCCGCAACTCATTGATCAAGTCATCTACAACAGGCGTTTGCGTTTTAAACTGGGCCGGTTTACTCGTTGCCGGATCCATCTCCATCCGGGTACCCCGGATAATGTAATCTTTATCCGAAACGCTGGATATGATCTCCACCTCGCGAAGCTGGTCCGGGTTTTCAAGTAGCTGGACAAAATCCGGATAGTAGGGGATGTTCTCCACCTTTTCGTTTTTTCCCGACAACATTTGAAATACGCCCAGTACGATTCCAAACAGGAGCATCCACATGAGCAGACTTCTGAAGGGCATGGGCTGCTGAGGTTTGACCGGCGCTTTTTTCTTTTCAGTATTATTTTCTGGCATATTCAGTTTCTCAAATTTTAACAATGCTTAAGCCTGCACGCTATCACGCAGGATGTGTTGATGCAAAGCATAACGTAAGCTATTCGCCGTTTCTTTCCATATATATTTTTATTTATTGAGCTCTTTGACAAGAATCTGTATGCATTGTTCATTATCGGAGGATAATGCATGATGGCGGTTGATAGAATAGCCGGGCAGCCACAGCACTTCATGTTCACATGTGAGCAGGGGAATCTGTTTTCGCAATGGCCTCGGCACTTTTTGATCAACCCATATGTCTTGTATTTTTTTATGGCCATTCATCCCTGTCGGAGCTAGAACGTCGCCCGGTTCCCAGGCGCGGATCATGAGTTTTTTATCTTTCAGTCCTTTCAGGCTCAGGCAGGCCTGCGCCGGGTAGCAGCCGATACCTGTGTTGGGTTTTACCTGGCAGCATTTCATCAGTGTGACAGAAAACGTCAGGCCCACTGATTCAAGGGTGGTGATTCCCGGCACGTTGAGTTCTATCGGTTCCCAGGGTAGCGGATTATGGGCGTCATCATGTTTCACGCTGATGCACTGGTAGGATCGCTCCACATACAGCCCCTTCCCGATGGTCAAGAGGTGTGTTCCCTCCGCCTTGTCGGCTTCGTCGACAAGGCGTTCGATTAATTGGTAACGTATGCATTCTGCAGGCACCCGCTGACGAATGAGCCATTGATGCACAATGCGTCGCCTAATAGGCAAGGGTTGGCGCTGCAACAGTTCAGAATGCAGTGTGTCGTCGTCGTTCAGACAATCATCATAAAGCGCTGCTGTCCGTTGACGGAGAAAATGGTTTTCCTCTTTAAGTATTTTAATCGTTCTACCTATCGCGTTTCGAATGTCGGGATTGAGCTCTCTTTCCAGAAGAGGAAGAATCGTGTTCCGCACGCGGTTTCTGAGAAACGCAGTAGAGGCGTTCGATGAGTCTTCTCTCCATGGCTGTTGAAGCTGTTCGAGAAACAGTTGTACCTCCTGTCGGCTGATATCCAGCATGGGGCGATAGATCGAAACATGTGAGTGGCAGCTTTCAAATTCCATACAGGATAAGCCTTCGAGCCCAGCCCCCCGTGCCAGCTTGAGCAGAAACGTTTCAATTTGATCATCTTGTGTATGTGCCAGCATGATGCCGTCAGCCGCCAGCTCGCGGGCGATCGTCGAAAATGCGGCGTACCTTACTTCACGGGCGGCCATCTCCAGTGAAATAGAACGAGCTGCAGCGACTCCCTGCACGTCCACACGATTGATTCGGACCGGCAAGTCCAGCCGCTTGGCGAGATCTTTGACGAAGCGTTCGTCCTCCCGGGATTCATCCGCCCGCAGCCCGTGATGAATGTGAACGATTGTCAGCGAAACGGGATGTGTCTGGCTGATGGCATGAAGAGCCCGGGTGAGTGCGACCGAATCCGCCCCGCCTGAGAGCCCGACGAGAAAGTGCCGGCCGTGGCCTAGCAAGCCGGCCTGCTCCAATGTCTGTGTCAATTTCTGCAGCATAAGTATCCTGCTCATGAACTTCGGTTTATCATAAATAAACCATGGCCGGGAGACTTTCAGAGGCACCTTCCGGAGGGTGGACTCCCTTAGAAATTCCAGCTTCTCAGCTGATCGATCATATCGTGCCGTGTCAGGTCGAGACCGATAGGGGAGATGGATACATAATGTTGAGCGACGGCTTGCACGTCTGTTCCCTCGGGGTTTTCGAGTACTTCCATGTCTCCGTCGAGCCAATAGTAGGCATTCCCCCGGGGATCTTCCCGTCGGTGAAAAACTTCATTGTATCGTGAACGGGCCATACGGGTGATCTGGAAGCCCACTATGTCCTCTAAGGGAATGTTGGGTATATTAACATTAAGGAAAGTTTGTGAAGGAATACCCTTTTTTATGGCTTCCTGCGTAACCATGGCAGCGACTTTTGCCGCCGCCGTCCATTGCGGTTCCGTGTAGGTGGCCAATGAAAAGGCAATACTGGGAATATCCAGAATGGTTCCCTCCGTCGCTGCTGAAACCGTTCCCGAGTAAATGACACTGATGCCGGTGTTAGGGCCTAAATTAATGCCGCTCAAAACCATATCCGGCCTGTTTTCAAGCAGACCGGTTGTGGCCAGCTTAATGCAGTCTGCCGGCGTGCCGCCCACCGCATAACCGGAAAACAGATCATCTTTCTCCACTTTCCATGTCTTGAGCGGATCGAAAACCGTTATGGCGTGTCCCACGGCACTTCGTTCTTCACTGGGAGCCACGACGGAAATATCGCCGAGATGTCGTACACCGCTGTAAAGTTCACTTATGCCGGAGGCGTGAATGCCGTCATCGTTACAAAGTAAAATATTCATCCGCACAATGTTGCATGCAGTGGCCGTCTGCTCAAGAATGTATGTCTAAAAAATTGTATATAATCCTGCATCCGGCAGTGAACATGCTGAAAACAGTGATACCGGTTAAGAAAAAAGACGTTGTATTATTCCGCTTTAAATAACTGGCGTGTTGTGCTGTTTCACAGGTACATTGACAGTCGATGGGATGATGATCGGGTTAGGCCTATGACAGACAACAGAGTATGTGACGCGGTTAAAGTAAACCGGTTGACGCAGAATGAAGTGACAAGTCTATTTGACCGTTTGGCACCCCGTTATAATCTACTAACCTCCTTTTTTTCGCTGGGCCTGGATGGCTGTTGGCGAAACCACATGGTAAAACAATATTGTCGCGAAGGTAGCGACATCCTGGATTTGGCCACCGGAACGGGTGCTGTGTTGGAAGCAGTGGCAAAACAGAATCAAACCTGTAAATCATTGACGGGTGTGGACATCTCGAGTGAGATGCTGGAAAAAGCCCGAAGAAAACTGGCTGGCCTATCAATAGACGTCAGCCTGATAACAGCAACCTGCGAACAGCTCCCGCTGGCTGATCAGTCCATGGACCGTGTTATCATCGCTTTCGGTTTGAGGAATGTGCAGGATATGCCACAGGTCTGTCGGGAGGCATTCCGCGTATTGCGACCGGGTGGATATTTCCTGGCTTTGGAGACCACCATGCCGCAAAACCCTTTTATTCAGGCGCTCTATAAAATCTATTTTCATGGAGTCATGATGCCCCTGGGCACCGTCTTCTCACATCACAGATCAGTCTATCCATACTTTTATGATACCATCAGGCGCTTTGGATCGGGGCAGTCGCTGTTGAAATTTATGACCGAGAGCGGCTTTTCCGGCATTCAAGTTGAGAAACTTTTTTTTGGTGTAAGCAGTCTGTTTCTGGGTAAAAAACCCTTAACACCGGAGAGCATCTTTTGTGATTCTTATGGCCGTTGCTCATGAAGCGTAGATTCATGTTGAATAGCCACGAAATGATTGGAATCGTACATCAACGTATCAGCCTGTATTATTTACGCGTTTACATCCATAGCTGTAGCATCGCTTGATTTCTCGCTCCCTCGAAATATATATATTTGCAATAGTTCGATCATGAAAGATATTAAGACTGAACACAACGGGAGAATAGGGTAATGGCAGATTTAGTTTTCAGCGTTAAGGGTGAGTCGAAAAGTGCTGCGCGAATCAATGTGAAAGCACGAAATTTTGATTTGGTTGTCGATGAACCGCCGGATCTGGGTGGCGAAGACCAAGGTGCAAATCCTGTTGAGTATATTCTCGCCGGCCTCGTCGGCTGCCTGAATGTAATGGGCCACCTTGTGGCAAAAGAGATGGGTTTTAAAATTCAAAATCTTACCATTGATGCAGAAGGGCCTTTGAATCCTGAAAAGCTGTTTGGGCAGCCTACGGACGACCGCGCCGGATATAAGCGCATTGCAGTTAAGCTCTCCGTGGAGACGGATGCCGAGCAGGAAACGCTGGATAAATGGCTCGCGGCCGTTGAATCTCGGTGCCCGGTTTCAGATAATTTGGGGAATCCAACGCCGATTCAACTTTCTGTGCATCGCTGACAGGCGGTCGCCCCGTCTGATACCGTAAAGCCTTTTTTCGGGTTGTCGTGATTGCATTGTACTGATAACCTGTCGAGCTTACTTTCTGCCAGGGTAAGCTGTGTCCTATGAAAATGAGATTAAATTTTTCCCCGGCCAAGTGGCCTTTTTTTTACGGTTGGGTAGTTCTCGTATTCGGTACGCTGGGCACGTTGATGAGTATACCGGGGCAGACGATCGGAATGTCGGCGTTTACAGATCATCTGCTTGAAGCGCTGGGTGTCAGCCGTAATACGTTGAGCTTGGCTTACCTGACGGGTACGGCCGGCAGCGCCCTGTGTTTAACCTGGGCCGGGAGAATGTACGACCGCTTTGGGGCCCGGCTGATTGCCGGGCTGGCCAGCGCGGCGCTGGGGTGCGTTCTGCTCGCATTGACACAAATTGACCGGTGGGTCTTTTTTCTGCATGAATCGACGGCATGGCCCGTTCACATTATCGCTTTTACGATGATGGCGATCGGCTTTCTCGGTATTCGCTTTTTTGGGCAGGGGGTACTCACCATGACCTGCCGCAATATGGTTATGAAATGGTTCGACCGACGTCGCGGTCTGGCAAACAGCCTGATGGGTGTCTTTATCGCGCTGTTCTTTTCCGGGGCACCCGCTGCTTTAAACAGTCTTATTCTGGTGACAGACTGGCGGTCGGCTTGGCTCTTGCTGGCCGCCATAACAGGCCTGGGTTTTCCTTTGCTGGCATTCTTCTTTTTTCGGGATGATCCGCTTCACTACGGTTTGGAACCCGACGGAGCCATGAGGGGGCCGAATCGAGAGGAAGCACCATCGGGCCATCCAAAAGCGGATTTTACACTCAGCGAAGCCCGCCGCACCTACGCCTTCTGGCCCTTTAATCTTGGGTTAATGATGTTTGCCCTTTACACGACGGGATTCACCTTCCATGTAGCCTCCATATTTGAGACGGCTGGAATGAACAGGGCTGAGGCGTATGCCATTTTTCTTCCCGGCGGAGTGCTGGCTGTCATCGTACAGTTTACAGCGGGCTGGGCCAGCGACTATATAAAACTCAAATACCTGTTGCTCATTCAACTGGCGGCGCAGTTGGTCATGATGCTGGCAACGGCCCTGCTGAGTCCGGGCCCCATTGTATGGCTACTGATAGCGGGGAACGGCGTCATGGCAGGATTATTCGGTGTTTTACTGGCTGTCACATGGCCGCGCTTTTACGGGTTGAAACATCTCGGTGCCATCAGCGGTTATTCACTGGCCTGGACCGTTGCCGGTAGCGCTGTAGGGCCTTATCTGTTCAGTCTTTCACACTCGCTTACAGGACACTATTCGGTCGCCGCCTGGCTCTGCCTGTCGGTCAGCGCAGTGCTGTGGTTTATGGCCCTCAAAGCCGAACGGCCTGCGAAAACCCAGCATACAGGATTAAACGTCTGATGGGGGGCGGCAGCTCATTGTGCTGCATGGCGCACCCGAGAGGACTCGAACCTCTAACCCTCTGATCCGAAGTCAGATGCTCTATCCATTGAGCTACGAGTGCAGTAGATCCACAGATGTATCCTGTACGCCGATGTGAATCAAGCAGTTTGTGCAATTGACAAGACCTGTGTCCGCTATATAGTGTACTCCGCTTGCTTTGATAATGAGTCGCGACTACGGAGAGATGGCTGAGTGGACTAAGGCGCGCGATTGGAGTTCGTGTGGGCGTTTATAGCGTCCCGAGGGTTCGAATCCCTCTCTCTCCGCCAGTTTGAATGCTTGGCCTGATGGGCCAAAAATTGAAGTTAGCGGTCAACCTGCAAATGGATACAAACCTTTTCCATTGAGGATTCCGGTACGTCCATCAAGAACAACAGTCTTCTTACCCTGTGCGCTCACTCACATGGGCAAGAAGGGCGGGGCGGCAGCCTTCTCTGCCAATGTGAGTGAGACACCAACCTGAGAAAAAAAGGCGGTGTAGGAGAGACGATTATGATTGGAAGTGCCCCTTCTCCCATCCGTGGCCCCTGTACCAAGAATATGTTTGTCAGAGTCCTTGTTCCCTTCTGGAGTAGTCTTCTATGCCAACTCAGTACTCCAACCCAAGCATCCATAGTGGCAGGACATTGCCGGATGGCAGGTCCATATTATCGCGGACAACAAAGTCGGCATCTTTGATGCTCTTCTTTCGACCCCCAATTTCGACCTTCCGGTTGTCGATCAGGAAGTCATAATCCGTTTCTTTTGCTGCCGCCCATACGTTGTGTCCTGACTCCATGCATGCGGTTGCTACATACGCCTCCCGGGCTGTGCCCCTGTTGCCGCCGAGGAATTTGTAAACGGACGGTTCGTTCAAAAGCATCTTGGCACCTACCGAATGCACCTTGGTATCGTTTCGCTTCCGGATAATCCGGATCAGGTGTGCGCGTTCCATGGCATCGAGTAACTGGTAGAGCTTCTCCTTGCTCAACCCCCACTCGGTGCAAAGAGAATTTACTTGAACAACGGGAACCGTGGCTGTGCCCAGGTAACCGATGACCGCATGCATAAGGCGTAAGTGATTCTCCGTTATCTGAGGGACCAGAAAAGGAATGTCCGCCTCCATGGTTTTTGCAATCGTGGCCATCACCTTCTCCATGTAAGTGGAAGGGAATTCGAGAAAGAACGGACGAAAACCGCCCTTCATGTAGTCATGGAAATGACGCAGCACATTAACCTCTTTGCACAGTTTCCTGACGTGCTTGATGTCATAGTCAAAAGGATCGAACAGCGGAATGTCACAGTTGAGCGTGAGAATAAGATATTCACGGAACGAAAGAAACGGCATGGCATATACTGGAAAACGGCGAGACAGATCCGCAACGCCCTTGCGCAGTACAATGGCATTCGAATCACTTGCGCGTATGACTTTGTCCGGAAATGCGTCATAGGCGGCTTTCAGATGGCGTGACCAGTCAGCCGCATAATGGACTTCATCGACCAGCGCACCCTCGTAGCCACGCAGGAATATGGCCTCAAGCAGATCGTGGAGAGGAATCGATGCCAGCAGGGGATGGTCGGCGGAGAGATAAAGTAAATGCCCGGATTCAGCCTGCGATAAAAGCCAGGTGGTCTTGCCTGTGCCCCGCGGCCCAATTAGCAGTGCGGCACGATCCGTTATTTGTAAATGGCTTAACCAGTCGCGGCGTTTGCTCGGCAGATGTGCCAACAAACGCTCCTGAGTCTGGGCGAGCTTGTCGATGATGTCTTCCAGAATAACCAT
The DNA here is from genome assembly GCA_964464115.1 of uncultured Verrucomicrobiota bacterium. Taxonomy (GTDB): domain Bacteria; phylum Verrucomicrobiota; class Kiritimatiellia; order CAYTQP01; family CAYXEW01; genus CAYXEW01. The sequence goes on along the minus strand of CAYXEW010000004.1, from coordinate 212 downwards.
ATTGTCCTCCATAAGTCAAATACGGTTCTACAATAAAACCAATAACGAGTCAAGCGGTCTTTTCGAAGAACCGAGTGGATGTCGGTAGATCAGCGAGAACGTCAAGATACTCACGGAAGATCACCCTGCGCCCCAAGCCGTATTGTTGTATGGCGGTGACGAGCCCTTTCCCCATCCGTGGGACGGCCCTGCCATCCGTGGGACATTTATCA
>CAYXEW010000003.1:41265-60130 GCA_964464115.1 uncultured Verrucomicrobiota bacterium | reverse complement strand
TACACACCTATCTCCCTTGCACGATCAAGGGCACAGGCGCACCTCTTGACCCACAGATTCTGCAGAAGGCCCCATCTTGAAAAATGCCACTATCATGAATAGTTGGAAGATGGCGGCGGAGAGTACTCCGCGGGAGTTTCTGAAGAGGTGTGCCCTTCTGCTTCCTGATTCCGGTCAAGGGTTTTACCATCGAGCATATTGAGCACCTTTTCCTGAACATGCGAAAGCTCCATCAATTGCAGTTCCGGATCGCGCACAACAAATATCTCGCCGGTTTTCCGATGTTCATAAAAGCGGATTATTGCACCCGCATCATCTTTTTTCACATCGCGCTCCACCAACTGCCGTTTTCTTTCGAGCATGACGGCCAGCACAAAAATAATATCGGTCTCTGTGTCTTCTTCTGTTTCTATTAGCTGGCGCAGGAGTGACTCAGCGGTTTCTTTTTTCAGCGGGTCCGCGTCTTTTGTCGGGGGCAGGCGGTAGACGCTTTTCCAAACACTGAAGGCCAACTCCCCGGCGTGGTCGGCCCAGCACGCCTCACACCAGTCGCGGCGCTGGTACCCTCCCTCACCGCTCCAAGTCAATTCAGTATAGCAGTTTTCCCCATCATCAAACTGCTTTTGACAATGAGAACAGAGGCCCGTACACGTTTTAATGTTCCATTCCTGCTGATCCATACTAATCCTCTGCTTTCTGTCGGGCGGCTGTATTCCACTGGCTTTCAGGATATCTCTCAGCGAGTTCTTTCAAAACGCGGTGGGCGTCCTCGCTTCGGCTGGCCCGATTAAAGGCTGATGCGGCGCGGTAAAGGGCCTCGGAACAAAGGGTCTCGTCTTCAAAAAGAATCGAGACACTGAGAAAATGGCGGGCGGCGGCGTCCCAGTCTTTCTGCTGCTGGTAAAGCAGCCCCAGACCAAAATAGCTGCGGGCGCGAAAAGCCACCCAGTCTTCGCCGGAAGAGCGTTCGATAGCTTCCTTGTAATAGGAAACAGCGGGTGCCTGCATATCGAGGCGGCGGCACAATTCGGCCAGGTAAAAGGCAGCCTCCACGGATTCGCGAAGAGTCGACGGATAGTTCAGCACCTGTTCATAGGCTTCCATGGCATCTTCATTTCTCTCCAGCATTTCCAGAGCGCGGCCTTTCAAATATCCGCCAATAATCTGCCAGGCTTCCACTTTGTGGTCTGAGAGAAGCACATCAGCAGCCGAGCGGGCAGCGCTGAATTCATCATTTTTCAAGCGAAACCGCACTAACCACTCGACCAGGTCCGGCGGCATTAGCCCGCGTGAGGGGCTGGCCAGTAACGCTTGAATCATATCGGCAGCTTCATCATATTTTTGCTGTTTTTGAAGGACCGCTGTAAGACGGTATTGCGCTTTACGTTGAAGGTCCACCGATGCTTCCGGCAGCGTCGACACCTCGCGCAGGGCATCCTCGGCCCTGCCCCACTCCTCGAGGCGGTCCAATGCGGCACCCAGCCAGTAACAGATTTGCGGGCGAATATCGGGCGACGAAGGCGCCTTGTAAGCGCGCGAGAGCCAGTCGGCCGCCTGACTGTAGTCTTCGTCACGCAATCGCAAAAGCGCGCATTGCAGCAGTGCGGACGCAGACAGTTCAGTTTCCGGGAATTTATCCGCCAGCAAAAGCCATTGGCTGACAGCCGCAGAGGGCTGCCCCGCCTCCAACAGACAGACAGCCGAATTAAACAGGGCTACAGGCGCCAGTTCGTGTTTTTCAAAACGGCGGTAGACCTCCGCATACCGATCAGCAGCATCAGGCCAGTGCTCGCTATCGCGATGAATTTCAGCCATGCGGTAGAGCGCTTCCGGTGCGCGGGCGGAGGGGTCTGGCTGGTTGACAATCAGCCCCAGATACTGGAGCGCCTTGGCATCATCATTTACATGCCGGTAGGAATCGGCGGCCAGCCAGTAAAAGTCATCCCGGTTAGCATCCCCCATATCGACCGAAACCAGTAGCTGGGTGATAGCGCCAAACTGTTTGCTGTTAAAATGAATCAGCGCCTTCTCATAGGTAGCCGAGCGGGTTAAAGAACGATTGGGAAAGCGTTCTATTATCACATCATAAACGGCCAGCGCCTCGGCACTCTGTGAAAGGAGTCGAAGACTGTTGGCTTTCAGGTAGAGCCATTCCAGTTCATCCTCCGGATCAGCAAGGGAGAGCCCTCGTCGCGCGAGATCCAGCGCATCACCATATAAACCTGTATGATGATATGCCCAGGCCGCCTGCAATTGTCCCTGCGATGCCTGTGGCAGATCATCAAATTCATTCATGATGCGGCGATAAGCGGACGCACTCTCTTCATATCGTTCCGCGTCGTAAAGGAGGCGTGCCTTCTGCAGCAGGGCTTCCGCGATCAGGGCTCTGTCTACTGCTGCATGCGCGGCCCGCTCATAGAGGTCAATCCGCTGTTCCTGCATGGTGTCATCATCGGCAGACGCATTAGCCAAATCCAGACACGCATAGCTGTAGAGCGCACTGTTCGTGAAGTGCTGTATCACCATCCGATAAGCAACACGAGCCTCTTCCCGGCGGCCGAGAGCCCGGTAGGTATAACCCAGAAAATAGTGTATGGAAGACTCAATGGATGGCGGGGGGTTGCCGTCCAGAGCCAGTTGCAAAAGAGTCAATGCAGCCTGGTATTCTTCGTTCTCTATATACAACTCTGCGCGGCGAAACCCGGCCCGATGTCTGAACTCACTGTCCGGATACTCTGTTAACAACCGTTTATAAAATCGCTCTGCGGCGCCCGGATTTTTCACGAAACGGTAACTTTCCGCGATGCGAAATAAAACCGCATCTATGTTGTCGTATGACGGATAGTCTCGCAGCAGAGAAAAATATTCTTTAATGGCCATATCGTACAGGCCGCGAACATAGAGCCCGTCCGCAAACTGCATGTGCTCTTCGACATCGGCCGACGCGGGCATCGGCAGCCCGGCACAACACCACCACAGAAGGGCCAGAACCGCGCTCCTGAAGAGCCGCTTCCGCATGGGTCGGCCCACTGCATGCTGCCGTTTCTGCACCACTATTCAGGCACTCCGGTAGCAAATGAAATATTCCAAATGTCAACCTGCCGGCATACATCCAGCACGCGTATGACGTGCTCATAGTCTGTTGCCCGGTCGGCACGAAGCAACACCGGTTGTCCCGGGAAAAGCTCTACCAGACGCAACAGCATGGCTGAAAGGGCCTTTTCATCCAAGGCCTGACCATTAACCACCGTGGCCCCATCGCGATCCACATTGATAATAATTTCACCCGGCAGCCGCTGAGGCGTATTCCCGGTCTCGGACGTGGGCAGGGTGATATCTATTTCGGTCTCCCACTGGGAAAAAATCTGTGTTGTAATAAAAAAGCAGAGGAGTAGAAAAATGACATCGAGCATTGGGGTGATCTGGAACCCGGTACCGGGCAGCACATTTCGCGAACGAAAATTCATAACTCTTTTTTCTCCACAATCAATGTCAGCAATTCGGCGGATGCCTTTTCCACACCGGCGATCAGCTTACTCACGCGGCCGCGAAAATAGGCGTAAAAAATAAGGGCGGGAATGCCGATCATCAAACCGGCTGCCGTCGTTATCAGTGCCTGGGAAACACCTGCTGCCAGAATCATGGGTTTCACTTTGGCAATATCGAGGGCTACTGTATTGAAAGCCTTGAGCATGCCGATGACCGTACCCAGCAAACCTATCATAGGGGCGACGCCGCCAATATCGAGCAGGTACTGGACTTTGTTTTGTAAGACGGAAGCCTGTCGAGCACCCTCTCCTTCTATAATTTCTTTAAGCATACCCGGATCGGCATTATCGGTACGTTCGGCATAGTCGAGCGCCGCACCCGCAATCTCAGCCATAGCTGAGGGATTCTTGTCGCAGGCCAGCCGGGCTTCATCCAGTCGCTTGGCGGCCAGCATAGAGCGCAGTTCGCTCATAATCGGAGGCGGCACCAGCAGCTTTAGACGGAAGGTGCTGAAAAAATAGACAATGAGCGACACGGCCAGGATCGACACCACACCGAGCAGGTACATAGGCCAGCCGCCTGTCTCGACAATTTGACCAAGCGTCATATTTTCCTGTACCGCCACCGTTTCCTGAGCTGAAGCTGCGGCCGCGAAGGCGCCCCAACACATGATATAGATCCATTTTCCACGCATACGTATCTCCGTTTCCATTTTATGTAAAGCGCACACTTTAAAGCAGATGAATTGGCATCGTCAATGGCGGATTCTAGGAGATGAGATCCCGATGACGGCTAAAATAGACCCACCCCGAAATGAGGGTGATCACGACGACCAATAGTGAGAGCAGATATACGGCGCGATCCAGCCACAAATCGGCGACGGGATCGGCAACGGGCCGCAACACCAATCCCAGCAATGTGAGCCCTATGGCCAGCATCTGCCACACTGTTTTATGTTTACCCCACGCTCCCGCGGAAATGATGCGACCCTTATTCACCGCGAGCAAGCGGAGGCCTGTCACCATAAATTCACGGGACAGAATGACAACAACCATCCAGGCCGGCACCAGGGAACCGAGCCTCGGCTGCAACTGGATGCCCACAAAACTGACAAACAGGGCCGCTACCATTATTTTATCCGCCAGCGGATCCATCAGTTTTCCAAAATCTGTTTCGAGCCGGTACTTACGAGCCAGATAGCCGTCCCAATAATCGGTAAATCCGGCCAGAGCAAACAGAAGAAGTGAAAGGGTATAACAGCCGCGGAAGGGGTGGGCCAGCAAGAGCACGATGACTGCCGCCAACACGATGCGGCTCATAGTGAGCAGGTTGGGCAGCATGGGAGATGGTTTATTCATTTAATTGGGGTAGATAGGGTTCAGGGGCGCCCTCCATAATGGCGGCATCCTGCAGGGTGCGCTCCACATCGTCTGTTTCAGTGGTTGCTTCAGCATTCCCTCCGCCGGAACAGTTCCTGATGCCGGAAATCAAGAGCACCAATATTAGCACCGCGCCAACAACCAGGAAGACGACTTTTGCGTATTCAGGTTTCCACGGAATCGATGGCAGGCTGGCCGGCACGCGAGGCCTCTTTTCGCTGGATTCATCGCGAAGCCCTTCCCCTTTTTCCTCGGCATGGTTTTTTTTAGGAGATGGCATATACTGCTCTTTATAGCATTGCACCAGCGGGGCCGCATCCACCTCCAAGTACTGCGCGTACAGTTTAATAAAGCCCTTTACATAAATCGGCGCACCCATCGACTCGAACGCGTTCTCTTCCATGAATCGAATGAGCTGCACCTTGATGCGCGTACTTTCGGCCGCTTCTGACGGAGAAACTCCTTTTGCTTCCCGCGCCTCTTTTAACTGTTCACCTATTGAGGTCATACCCGTTCTTCTTCATCTCCGGAAGCTTCCTGATTCTGCGGTATATCGCCATCCAGATCGATCAGGATTTCTCTTGGATCAGATCCCCTCGGGGGACCTACCATGCCTTTTTCTTCTAACAAATCCATTAACCTTGCAGCTCTCGTATAGCCGATTCGCAGGCGTCTCTGCAAGGATGAAGTCGAAGCGCGTTTGGTCTGCCTGATAATTTCAATGGCCGGTTCGAGCAATTCATCATCGGTATCAATGTCGGGTAGGTCTGCCTTCTTGCTCTCAATTTTATCTTTCACAGCCGATTCATACTCAGGCGTACCCTGACTTTTGACAAAGTCGACGACCTTTTCAATCTCATGATCTTTGGTAAATGTTCCCTGGGCGCGGATCAAGCGGCTGGAACCGGGCGGAAGAAAGAGCATATCACCTTTGCCGAGCAGCGTTTCAGCCCCCATGGCATCGAGGATGGTGCGGCTGTCATTACCCTGTGCAACCTGGAAAGCGATACGGGCGGGGAAGTTGGCTTTAATGGTGCCAGTGATCACATTGACAGACGGGCGCTGTGTAGCCAGGATCATATGAATACCTACCGCTCTGGAGAGCTGGGCCAGCCGTGCAATAGCATTCTCAATATCTGCGCGAGCCACCAGCATCAGGTCCGCCAGCTCATCCACAATAATGGCAATATAGGGAACTTTATCCGGAATCGTATTCTGTTTCTGTTCTTCAGCCTCGCCCCCGAACAGGTCCACCTGTTCTATCTTGGGACGGCTGTTAAAGGCTTTAATGTTGCGAACCCCCACCTTCGCAAACATTTTATAGCGGCGCTCCATTTCATCAATAGCCCATTTTAAACCCAAAAACACTTTTTTGGCATCGGTGATCACAGGCACCACGAGGTGAGGCAAGTGCTGATACCCGGAAAACTCGACAATTTTAGGATCGACCAGCATCAACCGCAATTCATCGGGACCGCGCGACATCAACAGACCCGTTAGGATGGAATTCATACAAACCGTTTTACCGGAACCGGTGGCACCGGCTATCAGCAGGTGGGGCATATCGGCCAGGTCGCCGACCAGGGTCTTACCGGTCACATCCTGACCCAGCGCAAGCGGCAACGCCGCTTTGCCGGACTTCCATTCAGAGGTTTCCAGCACTTCGCGCATGTATACGGCCCTTGATTTCTGATTGGGCAATTCGATTCCGACCACCCCTTTGCCGGGGATGGGGGCCTGTACGCGCACACTTTCGGCCTTCATGGACAGACCTATGTTATTGGCGAGGCCGGCAATTCGTTCGACCCGGATACCGGCCGCCGGCAATACCTGGTAACGCGTGACAACCGGCCCCACTTCGACATCGGTCACTTCCGCCTCGATACCGAACTCGGCGAGGGTTTCTTCGAGCACCCGGGCGCCGGATTCCAGGTCGGCAGCACTGCTTCCCGCCTGTATTTTTGGCAGAGGGTCGATAAGCTCCATCGGCGGCAGGTGGTAGTCCCCTTCTTTGACGGGTGCCGGCACCAGCTCCTCCTGTGAAGGCTCCGCCTTTTGCCCTTTCGGAAGGGCTTCTTTTTTGCGGCGAGGGAGGGACGGTCTACTGGGTTTCCTCGTCGGCGCATCGTCTATATCGAGCGGCACTTCCAACTGATCGGTCTCTTCGTCCTTTTCCGGTGCCGACTTCCTGGCCGCCTCACGCTTGATGGCGCGTTCCAGTTTAATACGTTTGCGGGCCAACGCCCGCTCTTCTTTCTCTACGGCGTTGATTTCCTCTGTACGAGACGTCACTTTCTCACGGATCCATGCGGCTCCTCGAGCCAGATGCGAAGCCAGCCAGTTGAACGGTGTTTTGGGATGCACTTCAAAGACAAAAACCAAGCTGGCCAGAATGAGCGTTGCCGCGACGATCAAGGTGCCCACACGGCCCATAATCATAACGAGACCCAGATGAGCTGCGTAGTATCCGAGCAGGCCGCCTTCCCTGGGCAGATTGAGGCGGGCCATGGTCTCAGGCCAGAGTGGCGAAGACAATTCGATGATGCACAGCAAACCCAACAGCAGAACCAGCAGCCAAAGACCTTTCTGCCACATCTTAACTGACCAGTGAAACAGGCTGATAAGGCCGAGAAGGCAGAGAAATACGGGCACCAGATAGGCTCCAAACCCGAGTGTCATGAGCAGGATGAAGGCCATCCAGGCTCCCAGCGGACCAATAAAATTGACGGCCGGTGACAGAGGCGGTGATTTGAGCACCGGTATATCATCCGGCGAATAAGACAGGAGGCTCAATAACAACAACAACGCCAAAGCTATCTGGATGATACCCCGCACCTCTTGCCAGCCAGCACCCTTATTTTTTATTACCGCCACCATACTATTCCTTCTCACCTCTCAGCCAACGCATTGCGTTTAGCATAGACACATCACAAACATTAGATTAAAATGGAAATAAATAGACGGGTCAACTGTACGGAGGAAAAAGAAATGATTAGAAAAATTCTGGCATGCACGGACGGTTCGAAAAGCGCTGAAACGGCGCTGGATTACGCCATGTATTTAACATTACGTCTAAAGGCTGAGCTGACCGGCTTACACGTGGTGGACTCGCGCGCCCTGGAGGGCCCTCTGTTCGCGGACATCTCGGGCTGGCTGGGTGCGCAGGCCTATGGAGACCAGCTCGGGCAGTTTAGAACGTTTTTCCAGGAACGGGGCGAAGCCATTGCCTCCGCCTTTGAACAGAAAGCCAAAAGTGAGGGCGTCGAGGCAGATATGCTGCTGAAAACGGGTCACCCAGCCCGTATTATCCTGGATGAAGAGACGCGCCACGAGGTGGTGATTCTAGGGCGGCGCGGTGAACATGAAGATTTGCTCGAAGAACTGATGGGTTCCTGCGTCGAGCGGGTCGTCAGGCATTCGTTCAAACCCTGCCTCGTGACTACCGACAGTTTTAAGCCGATACAAAAAATTATGATTGCTTATGACGGCAGTGCACATGCCAGCCAAGCGCTCCAAGAGGCCATAGCGTGGTCCGAGAGCCTCCAAGCGGAACTGGTCATACTAACCGCTGGTGAGAGCCCTCATATGGATCAGGCGCGCGAGTACTCCAACGATGCAATGGATATGGTAGAGGCGCACGGCGTACAGGCCATCCCAATCGTCGCAGAGGGGCCCGCGCGGGAGGCCATCGCGGACAACGCGGCAACCCATAACTGCGATCTGTTGGTGGTCGGAGCATTTGGTCACGGAAGAATAAGGGAATTCATCCTGGGAAGCACGACCTCCCATTTAGTCGGCCACGCCGATTTGCCGGTACTTCTCGTGCGTTGATGCAGCGCCGCCCGCAGACAAAAGAATCGTCAGAATTTAGCTTCTCTCTTCACGAGTTTTTGCTATCTTTCGCGGCTTGTAAACAGCGGCTCCGGCAGTCTTGTAGCATCGTGCCGGAAGCGTACAGGGCCGGCTGAAAAGGCAAACCATTATGCGTTCAAAAATCATAGCAGTAGCCAACCAGAAAGGCGGCGTTGGGAAAACAACAACGTGCATCAACCTAGCCGCCTGCCTCACCGCTTTGAAAAAGCGGGTGCTGGTCATAGACATGGACCCCCAGGCGAATGCAACGAGCGGGCTCGGGCTCGAAAAAACGGAGGGCATGAGTCTGTATGACGTGCTGCTGGGAGAAGCGCAAATCGCTGACAAAATTACACCCACGGCTTTTCAACGGCTGGATATGGTGACGGGTGAAGTGGATCTGGCCGGGGCCGAAGTGGATGTGGCGCGCCGGGATCATTATCTGCACCGCGTGCGCGAAGTACTTGAGCCCTTTGCCGAAACAGGTCGCTATGACTATATATTTCTCGATTGCCCCCCCTCCCTGGGTATTCTGACCATGAATGCCTTGACGGCAGCGGACTGCGTTCTGATACCGATCCAGTGCGAGTATTATGCCCTGGAAGGCCTGTCCGTTATCATTAATCTGGTTAACCGTCTGCGGGAAAACGGATCGAATGATGCATTGCAACTCGATGGTATTGTGATGACCATGTACGATTCGCGAACCAATCTCTCACAGCAGGTCGTAGAAGAAGTATCTCTGCATTTGGCCGACAAAATCTACGAAACCATGATTCCCCGCACCGTGCGGCTGGGAGAAGCCCCCAGCCATGGGCTACCCATCATCGCCTACGACCGGAATTCTACGGGTGCCGAAGCATATAAAATGCTGGCGAGAGAGTTTCTCAGACGGCAGAAATCCTCCATTATGGAAGCGGCCAAAAACTCGACGGCAACGGAGGATCGGGCTTTGTCTGAACCCGCCAGCCAGGAAGAGATCCCGCAAAACCGGCAGCACGAGATACCGGAAAGCTAACCAAAAATAGTTGAACGTAGTTTCCGTGTGAAATGGCGTTTTGCGTGTTCAGCGTTTTCTGTGGTGCGATAGTTGTAGCTGTGAGACGCCAGGGATGCCGCCGTAGTTTCCTACCGCAAATCTATGGCAACAGCCGAAGCGAAGCGGAGACGGCACAATCGAAGAATGGGAGTGACCGCAGGGAGCGGCAACGCAGATGCAGCATTTTCAATGCGCCCAGCGGGTAAAAAACGCCATTGATTCTTAGCCAGGCTTGCTGACTTTTTGTGCTTCATATTCAATTTTGGGCTGCATTTTTCATATACGCATGTTATTCAATACGTACTATTTGTTATGGCGTTTTTTATGAATAGATCAGGCTAAAGTTAAAAAGTGTGGCCACCGCATTTGCATTGAGAGCAAAAGACTCTATATTTCCTACATGAAATATTGGAAAAAAGCTGGAGGAATTGTCATGGTCGCAGTGAATTCAACAATGTTACCCCTCGGTACGTCGTGCCCTGATTTTGTTTTACCCGACACGGAAGGCATAACGGTTTCCCGGGATGATGCCAAGGGCGCCCCGGCGCTGGTCGTCGCCTTTATTTCCAATCATTGTCCCTTCGTTAAGCATATTCGCCACAAGCTGGCAGAGGTTACCACCGCGTATATGGATAAGGGCGTAAAGGTCGTCGGCATCGGTGCCAACGATGTGAAAAACTATCCCGATGACAGTCCTGCCAAGATGAAGGAAGAAGTGAAAAATATCGGGTACCGATTTCCGTATCTCTATGATGAGTCACAAGAGGTGGCTAAAGCTTTCAAAGCCGCCTGCACGCCCGATTTTTACGTATTCGATGAGAATCTCAAGTTAGTGTATCGCGGGCAGTTTGACGACAGCCGCCCCGGCAAAGACGTGCCGGTGACGGGGGCGGATCTGACGGCGGCTGTGGAAGCCGTGCTGGCCGGGCAACCCGTGCCGGAAGAGCAAATACCGAGCATCGGGTGCAACATTAAATGGAAGCCCGGCAACGAACCGGATTATTTCAAATAAGATCATCGCCTTAATTTTGAGTGAACCCTTAGCCGCGACGGTAGCTCCTGAAACAAAGATTTGCTACATTAAAACGACCAACTTGCCGAAACAATAGCAACATTAGCAAAAGCCTTCTTGCATTTCGTTTTTATTGATGAATGCTTAACCTATGAAGGTTGATCTGCATACGCACTCTTCTAATTATTCGGGTTGCAGCACGGTGTCTGCACTGGAACGCGTTCAACTGGCAAGAGTTTCCGGGCTCGACGGCGTTGTCATTACCGATCATCACCATCACCTCACCGGGGAAGAACAACAGAGGCTGGAATCAGCAGTTCCCGGCATTAAAGTCTTTCGCGGCTGCGAAATCACCATTCGATTTGAGGAGCCCGCCGGTGAACGATCTGAAGACATGCTGATCATCGCCGAAGAATCATTTCATTGCCCGAATGTGCTGGAAAGCAGAGACGTGCCACTGATTAAGGATTTTTCAGAGCAGTGCGATGCATTGACCATCCTCGCACATCCCTTCCGCTATGATGATGCCGTACAGCTCGATCTCCGCCTGTTTCAACCGGATGCACTGGAGATAGCATCCTGCAACATCCGCCACGGTACGCGAAACATGATAGAAGAGTATGCTGAACAAAACAACTTCCTGAAAGTGGCCGCAAGCGATTCACATCACAACGAACCGATGAACCGGTATTACATCGAACTGGAGCATACGGTAAAAAATGAGCGAGAACTGGCAAGGGCCGTTAAAGCCGGCTCTTACCGGATGATCATCAGCGAATAATTCAACGCCTTTCAAAGGGACGGTCAACTGCCACAAAGGGCCAGCAATACGCCAGCCGCCACCGCAGACCCGATAACCCCCGCAACATTGGGGCCCATCGCATGCATGAGTAGAAAATTTTGCGGATTGTTTTGCAAGCCGACTTTATTGGCAACGCGCGCAGCCATCGGCACCGCCGAAACACCGGCTGATCCAATGAGGGGATTTATTTTATCTTTTGAAAGCCGGTTCATAAGCTTGGCAAGCAAAACACCGGCGGCCGTTCCCACGGCAAAAGCCGCAAGGCCGAGCGCCAGAATACCGAGCGTTTCAGCTTTTAAAAATTTGTCGGCAGCGAGCTTTGAACCCACGGCGAGGCCGAGCAGGATCGTGACGATATTGATGAGTTCATTCTGCGCCGTTTTAGACAGGCGGTCCACCACACCGCTCTCCTTCAGCAAATTACCGAACATCAGCGCCCCGATGAGCGGTGTGGCACTGGGCAGAAGTAACAGGCAAATGAACAACACCAGCAGTGGAAATATAATCTTTTCCGTTTTCGAGACGTGACGAAGCTGCTTCATCTCAATGCAGCGCTCTTCCTTTGTCGTTAATAGATTCATGATAGGTGGCTGGATAATCGGCACCAGTGCCATATATGAATACGCCGCGACAGCTATTGCGCCGAGCAGATCTTTCGAGAGCTTGCTGGCCAGAAAAATAGCCGTTGGGCCATCCGCTCCCCCGATAATGCCGATGGCGCCGGCATCCTGCAGTGAGAAATCAATACCCGGAACATACTTCGTCAACAGCAAAGCCCCGATCATCGTTGTGAAAATACCAAACTGTGCGGCCGCCCCCAGCAGGGCTGTTTTCGGATTAGCCAACAGGGGGCCAAAATCAGTCATGGCCCCTACCCCCATGAAAATCAGTAGTGGAAACAGACCTGTCTCAATCCCAAAGCTATAGATCTGTCCCAAAAATCCGCCCAGTTCACTGACCGTGACGACGAGTTGGCCGGACTCCGACATAACGGCCTGGGTAACCGGCAAGTCCGCAATCCCCGCGAAGGGAATATTGGCCAAAATACCGCCAAAACCGATCGGGATCAGCAGTAGCGGCTCAAAACCTTTTTTGATGGCCAGCCAGAGCAACAAGCCGCCGACGAGCACCATCACCAGATTACCCCAACCGCCTGATAGGGCAAAAAATCCGTAGAGGCCTGTCGATTGCCACAACTCTTTAAAATTGGTCATTACATCCATGCCGATGCCTTTTTCCTAATTGATCATGGCCAGCACATGACCAGAAGTGACTTGGTCTCCGACCGTTACCGAAACCGCCGACAGCGTACCGTCCAGCGGCGATTTGACTTCTATTTCCATCTTCATCGCTTCAAGGACGAGCAAAACATCACCTGTTTTTATGGACTGGCCGACCTCGGCATGAATCCGGATAACGGTGCCGGGCATCTGCGCTTTGACAGACTTGGCATCTGATGAAGGTGAGGTCTCTTTGGAAGAAGGAATGGAGCCTTCGACCGGCACCCCTTCTTTCACGTCAAACGAATACTGTTTACCATTGACCGTTACCTGTCCGTCTCTGATGACTACGGAATAGGGGCGGCCATTCAGGTTCACCGTATAGCCATCGGGGCTGCCCATCTCTTTCTCTGTTCTTGCAACATTTTTGCGAACACCGACTTTGGCTTCGCCTTTCAGGAATGCAATACCTTTTTCTTTACAGGTTGCGGCAATAAAAATGGTTTCATCCGTCTCTGTAACGCCGGCCGCTCGCAACATTTTGCGGGCAGCCTCGACCCCTTTGTGAGGATCTGCGTCATTGATATCAATCGGACTCTTCGTCGTGGGTTCAAGCTTGAGCTGTTTGGCGGCAATACTGACGATTTCGGGATCCGGAGTCACCGGTGTTTTTCCAAAGTATCCGAGCACCATTTTACCATACCCTTCAGCAATTTTAGTCCATGGTTCGAACATTACGTTGTTGAAGGCCTGCTGAAAATAAAACTGCGACACCGGTGTTACCGATGTTCCAAAACCGCCGCGGCAAACGACTTCCCTCATCGCATTAATTACAGCCGGATATTTATCCATGATATGGTTGTCACGCATCATCTGTGTATTGGCCGTCAAGGCTCCGCCCGGCATCGGGGAAAAGGGTATGAGAGGCTCGACAGCCTTTGCTTCCGGCGGCACGAAGTACTCTTTCATACATTCTTTGAAGATCTCCTCCGCTTCGACCACTTTATCCACATCGATGTCCAGATCATAATCTGTGCCGCGCAACGCGTGCCACATGCTGAGCACATCCGGCTGACAGGTGCCACCCGAAACGGGAGCCATTGATAAATCAATCTGGTCGGCACCGGCATCCAGCGCAGCCTTATAGGCCAGCACGCCAATACCGCCTGTATCGTGCGTGTGATAGACAATCTTCGTCCCCTCCGGAACGGCCTTGCGCGCCATGCGAATGGTCTCGTAAATTTTGGCCGGAACGGATGTACCCGACGCATCTTTAAAGCAAATGGAATCAAACGGAACGCCCGCACTAAGAATTTTTTTAAGTGTCTCCTGGTAAAAGGCAGGCGTATGCGCCCCCTCGCAACCCGGCGGCAGTTCCATCATCGTAACGGACATTTCATGTTTGAGGCCAGCATCCACAATGCATTGCCCGCTATAAATCAAGTTGTCGACATCATTCAGGGCATCAAAATTACGGATCGTGGTCATACCATGTTTGGCAAAGAGTTGAGCGTGCAGCTTAATAATGTCGCGGGGCTGAGAGTCCAACCCTACGACATTAATGCCGCGGGCCAGCGACTGTAGGTTTGCTTCTTTTCCGGCCGCCTTGCGAAAGGAATCCATCATCGCAAAGGCATCTTCATTGCAATAGAAATAGAGCGACTGAAAGCGGGCGCCGCCAGCGGCTTCAAAATGATTTAATCCCGCTGCTGCGCTGGCCTCGACGGCCGGCAGAAAATCTTTCGTAAAAACGCGGGCTCCATAAACGGACTGAAAACCGTCGCGAAAGGCTGTTACCATTACATGTATTTTTTTCTTGGCCACGGCTACTTTCCCTCTTCTTCCTTAATGCTTTGTATACGATTTAACAGCTGCTATTATTGCTACAATATCGGCATGGTTATCCACCACCCTGTCCAAGGTACTATGTTTGACGTCTTTTTCCACCTCGGGAAAAAACTTCCGGATGACACTGCCTGATACCTGCATCGCACCAACCATGATTATGAGAAAGGAAAACACAACCGACATGCCGATAGCCATCAGTATTAAACCTTGCTGTAATGTCGCGTCCATAGTGACTCCAGATGACAATTTTGAAACTTAAAGACTGCATTTATACGGTATTGTGGGACAATGGGAAGTTTAAAAGTATTTGATTTATGATCGGGTAGGCGGCAAGTGAATTATACGGTGCAATGGCTGGATGAGGTGCCATCCACTAATCAATATATGAAGGAACTGTTGGCAAATGAGGAACAACATACCTTCGGAATCGTGATTGCTGCAAGGCGCCAAACTGCAGGAAGAGGCCGCATGAACCGCACGTGGATCACCGGGGAAGGTGATGCCCTCTGTTTTTCGCTGGTGGAGCGCACAACGCTGGATGCTCAACACCTCCCGACAGTGACGATGGCGGCGGCACTGGGAGTAGACGATTTTCTACGGGAGCAGGATATTGCCTCTCATCCCAAATGGCCCAACGATGTTCTGGTTGGCGGGCGCAAGATTTGCGGCATTCTTGCGGAGCATGTCAGCATGCCGGAGCCGCAAAAAAGTGCGCTGATTATCGGGATCGGGCTCAATGTCAATCAGGGTCCAGCGGCACTCGCCGTCATCGACCGGCCCGCAACATCCATGCACATGCAGACGAATTGCGTCTATACGCTTGAGCGCGCCCTCGACGACCTGCTGCCCTTCATCCGCAGAAGAATCGTGCAATGGAAAAGAAGCGGGTTTGATGCCATGCGCGGAGAGTGGACAAACCGCAATGTGCTGACGGGAAAAAGGGTCGTCATCGAAGAAGGCGGCACCATCTGCAAAGGAACTGCTCTTGGATTCGGACGTCACGGCGAACTGTGGCTGCAGCAGGAGAACGGTATCACGCCAATCTATTCGGGAGATGTTCACGTCGCAGCGGCAGATTAAGAGATCGGCTCTGTTTCCCGCTGAACCCACTTTAGGAATGCCGCGTTACCGCCATCAATGGAAAGCTGAACAACGCAAGGGCATTCATACGTATGGTGCTGCTTTATCAGGGCTGTACATTCATCCACCCGGCTTTCAGTCGTCTTGGCCAGCATGATACACTCCTCCGAAGACTCCACCCGACCCTGCCACCAAAACATAGACTGCATGCCACCCATAATATTCACACAGGCCACCATTCTCTTCTCCAGAAGAGCCGCACCGATCCGTTGCGCCTCTTCCATCGTTCCGGTTGTTATGTACAGCATGACAGATTTCATAGGGCCTCACTATATCCTGATGAGTCTGAGTTGTCAGCCCCTTCTTCTTGAACTTGTTGTTCTCCAGAATCCCGCCTTTGCGCTCGAAAGGGTAGACATTCAGCGGGACCGTCATATTCTTTTAGGGAATCATTCTTCAGAACCAGCTCTACAGCCTTCTGCTTATCGTCATTCTACCCTCTCAAATTGAGCCTAAATTCGGCAGTTGCTACGTTTGCGGCATGTTGAATGCCGGATATAGGTTGAGAAGGCAGAAGAGACTCTATCTCAGCTCAAACCGCTTCAACAAGCTGACTAAAACGCAAAACCTTTTCAGATTATTTCGGCGAAAGCTTCCAACCCATGGAAAAAAGGCGTAGAAAAATTCCAACCATTGGAAAATCGGCTGAGCACAGCCCATGAAGAAGGAAACGTAAGAAGCTTGTTGGTGGCAAACATACGGCGTATCAGCTTCTGTCGATTACTAGAACCGGCGTGATTATGCGCGAGGCCGTGAAGCACCTGCCGGATGCGCAGGCGTGGGAGTCTGACGCGTCCGACGAAACATTACAAGAGGAAAAAGCATGAGCGAACGAAGCAGTCCGTTGATGCCGCATGGCGGCTACGAGAAGCTGCGCGCCTACAAAGTGGCCGAAGTCGTTTATGATGCGACCGTGGTTTTTTGCGACCGCTTCATTGAGAAGCGATCGCGCACGCACGACCAGATGGTGCAGGCGGCGCGCAGCGGAGTACGCAATATCAGCGAGGGAAGCGGTGCTGCGGCCACTTCGAAAAAGACCGAAATCCATCTGACCAATGTAGCGAGGGCCAGTCTTTCCGACGAGCTGCTCAAGGATTACCGCAGTTTTCTGGATCAGCGCCACCTGTTGGTCTGGGATAAGGATTCGCCGCGTGCGCTGGCCATGCGCGAACGGTTGAAGCACGATGTCACACCGGATGTTCCCCCGGCGAAAGAGGGGCGTCCTCGTTTGGCCGGTCTGAAGGGTCTGGTAGAATTTATCGCGAAAGCGGAACCGGAGCTGGCGGCGAACGCGATGCTGTGCGCGGTGAATCAGGCCTCGTATTTATTGCGCCGGCTGATGGAGCAGCAGACGCAGGAGTTTGTGGAGCAGGGCGGTTTCACCGAGCGGTTGTACGAGGCGCGGACCAGGGCGCGCGCTTTCGGCGAACCTGAAGCTCCCGTCTGCCAGTTGTGCGGGCAGCCGATGCGGAAACGCACGGCAGGCAAAGGCCTGAACGCCGGAAAGGCGTTTTGGGGCTGCACCGCCTATCCGGATTGCCGGGGGATCGTGGAAATAGCGGACCAGTCCGACACGTCTGACGTGTCAAATCGAAGGACAGACCAATGACCACCGCCATTACCCGCGCCTCCCGCGAAATCGAGCTACTGAACGAATACCGGACAAAGCTGACGGCGGCTGGTGGCCGGGGTGCGCGGCGGCAGTGCTTCGCCGGGGCAATATCGCGAAAAGCAGAATTATGTGATTAACGGTGCGACCCGGCAGGTGATCTATACTCCGCCGCCCGCCGCTGAGGTGCCGGAACTTATGCGGGAGCTGGTGGATTGGATGAATACCGCATCGGAAATCCACCCCGTTCTAAAAAGCGGCGTGGCGCAGTTTCAGTTGGTGCATATCCATCCGTTTCGCGACGGCAACGGCAGAACGTCACGGCTTCTGTCCACACTTTGCCTCTACCGCGCCGGATATGATTTCAAGCGTCTGTTCACCATCAGCGAATTTTATGATCGCGACCGTCCCGCTTTCTACCGCGCCATTCAAAACGTGCGCGAGCAGAATATGGATATGACCGGCTGGCTGGAATATTTTACTCGAGGGCTGGCAACGCAACTACCGGAGTTGAAAGACAGGGGACAGCGGGTGATCCAAACCGGTCTCATTGCGAAGAAATACGGATTGACGGCACGGCAACAGGATCTTGTCGGTTTTCTTCTGGAACACGGCGAAGCATACTTTGCCGAGCTGGAAGCCGCTTGTTCTGACATACCTCGCCGAACGCTTCAGCGCGACATTCAACATCTGCTAAAGGCCGGAGTTCTGGAGGCAAGGGGCGCAACGAATTCCATGCGCTACACGTTGAAGAAAATACGCTTATGACAACTTGCGCCAAACTTGCGCCAAAACTTGCGCCAAAAAAAGAAAAACCGATTCCTGAATACCCTCGACCTTTAAAATAGGGGCAAGGTTTAGGCTGACATTGATGCGGCCAGTTCGGCGGCAGCATCGTATAAATCGTTTTCTGCGCGCGCCATCGACTCTTCCAGCGTCGCACCATGCTTTTTTGTCTGAAATGCGAAAGCGATACCATGTTCTCTACAGGTTTCCTCTGTGATATTCACCACGCCTGCCAAAACGGCCACAGGCACCCCCGCAGCCCGCGCGGCTCGCGCAATGCCCGCAACTACTTTTCCCCGAAGGGACTGGGCGTCAAACGTGCCTTCACCTGTAATGATGTAGTCGGCATCTGCCAGATCGCGTTCCAGATTCACAGCCTTGACAACCGCATCAATCCCGCAAACAATTTCGCCGCCCATGAAGGCTACAGCACCGGCTGCCAATCCTCCGGCGGCCCCCGCCCCCGGCAACCCGGCTATATCCATACCCAGCTCTCTCTTTACTAGGCCAGCCAGATTGGCCAGACCCGCTTCGAGCTCTTCGACCATCTCCGCTGTGGCTCCTTTTTGAGGGCCGTAAACGCGGGCGGCTCCATGAACACCCAGAAGCGGATTGTCTACATCACATATCACGTTGAAACAGTGAAGCCGTTGCAGCGCTTTATCGGCGGGCGGAACGATCTCGGCAAT
>CAYXEW010000003.1:38531-41255 GCA_964464115.1 uncultured Verrucomicrobiota bacterium | reverse complement strand
ACTCAAGCCTCCTCCGCCTGGAGGCACTGCTTTACTGTGACGGTCAAGAAACCGCCAGCCCAGAGCCGATGCCGCACCGACGCCTCCATCCACGGTGGCGCTACCGCCCACGGTCAGCCATATCCCGCTTGCACCCTTCTCAATTGCGTTATCAATGAGTTCTCCCGTACCAAATGTTGTAGTCTTAAATGGGTTCAGTCTGTTGGCCGGCACCCGGGTGATACCGCTTGCCGAAGCCATCTCTATGACGGCGGTCTTCTTCTCCGGAAGCCATGCATAACCAGCCATTACCTTTTCTTCGGGGAAAGGCCCCGTTACTTCGCGTTCAATCCATTCCCCGTTCAGTGCGCGGCTCAGGATATCGGCAGTGCCCTCACCTCCATCCGCCATAGGCTTCAATACGGTTTGTACTTCGGGATGAACGGCTTTAAAGGCGCGGGATACAATCTCGCAGGCCGCCTGGGCGGACAGTGTTCCTTTAAATGAATCCAGTGCCAGTATTATTTTCATGGAGCCACCGTATACTTAAACCTTTCTTCGCCGTCTACCACCAGATACAGGCGTAGTGGTTTCTCTTCCCATACCAGTTCAGCAGAGGCCTTTTTCACATCACCGGTCAACACTTCCGAGGTGTAGATTGTCTGCTGATATCTTCCCGGTTCTTTGAGTTCGATAATGTAATGATGGCCGGAATAGCGCTCTAAAAAGAGCCTCGCCTTCAACCCCTGATCCGGCGAGGTACGCTCCTGAATCAGATGCCGCCCGGGAGTCATCAGCATGAAGCCGACCATGAGTAAAAGCCCGACGGCCAACACAAAGCGTACGCGCGAAGATATGATTTTTCGGCGGGGCATTTTGCTATTCGCCGCCGGTGCTCTCTACCCGGTTCGTTTCAACCGCAGCGGGGCTGTCTGAAGAAAACATTTTGCGGAATGAAACAAAGCGCTGCACATCCCTCACCGAAATCAGCACCATAGCCCCGATCAGCAAAAATGCGAATACGGTGATAACGGCATTGAGAAACTTGGGATGTATTTTACGGCGCGTGACCATTTCCCAGAGCGCAAACATGACATGCCCGCCATCTAGCACCGGTAGCGGAATGAGATTGAGAATGGCCAGATTGACATTGATAAAGCGAATAAACCCGATGGCCGGCAACAAACCCACCTTCAATGACTGCCAGATCAGCACGAATATCATTAGAGGTCCACCCAGCCCGGATGCCGCATTGCCCGCTTCTTTCGGAGTCATCAAGGCCTTCAGCAACCGGGTGATCATGCTCGCATCGTGCATGAGCTGTTTCACGGGATGCTTGTAACGCAGCCAGATAAACTGCTGCCCCCCGAGCGAAACGCCGATCATATATTTTTCATAGCCTTCATGGTACTCCGGGACCACTTCCAGGGGCACTGTTTCATTGCCACGCAGCACGGTAACCATCGCCCGATTGGTGCCGACGTCCTGCAAAACCTGCGTAAAATGATCCCAATCTGTGACAACGGTTTGATTGATGCGCACAACTTTATCATCCGCCTGGAAACCGGCCCGGTCGGCAGGACCGCCCGCTGTCACGCCGCCCAGCACAGAGGGCACGGCCGGGCGAACCCCCGGTAGCAGCATTCCCTTTTTAGGATCATCAATGGCGAGATGCAGTGTGTTGGTGAAGCCCGACACATCGAGCACATCCATGGTTACAACCGATGAAGCCGGATCATAGGCCAGCAGGGCTTCCGTCGCCAGTTCGTGCCATGAGGTCACCTTTTTTCCATCGATGGAGAGAATGGTGTCACCCGGGCGCAAACCTTCGGCGTAGGCTGCGGCATTTGTGCTGACCGCGGCGATGACTGGTCGGTCCCGATCGAGGAGATGATCCACTGGTGACGCCGCAATCACCAGCGCTATAAGTATGGCCAGAACCACATTACCCAGAGGACCCGAAACAGCGACAATAATTTTTTTCCAGTTCTCGACGGGCGGGATGTACTCTTCATCGGCGGCGGAGTCCCCCTCTTTTCCCTGCACTCTGGACATCGTTTCCGGGTCCAACTGAGGAAGCGACACATATCCTCCAAACGGGATCAGGCTGAACTTGTACTTGGTGCCGCCTTTTTCAAACTTCATCAGGGCCGGGCCAAAACCGATGGAAAAGGCTTTCACGATCAGCCCGAGCCACCGGGCGGCCAGGTAGTGTCCCAGCTCATGAACGAACACGGTGAAGCTGAAAAAAAACAGCACGAGAAAAACATTTAATAGCATCATTATTTCATTATTCCATTCTTTTAAGGATTTCCGTAACGTAAAAAGAAATGCGCGTAATAATACAGCAACGGCGCAGTCATCAAAATGCTGTCGAGGACATCCAGCGCCCCCCCCAACCCCTGAATTAAATTGCTGGCGTCTTTCACATTAGCAGCCCGCTTTAACAGGGACTCAAACAAATCACCAAACGTGCCGACACCTGACAAAATGACACCGAGCACCAGAGCATCGACCCATCCCATTTGAACGACGACAAAATCGCCCTTCACTATACCCCAGAACAGAAGGCTCGCAAGTACACCCGCACCGATACCGCCGATAAAGCCCTCCCAGGTTTTCTTCGGCGAAACGGTCGGCATTAATTTGTGCCGACCCAGAGCGGAACCGACAAAGTAGGCGCCCATATCGGTAAACTTCACAACACAGATCAAGTAGAGCAGCAGCCAGCGACCGTCGAGGGAC
>CAYXEW010000003.1:26724-38521 GCA_964464115.1 uncultured Verrucomicrobiota bacterium | reverse complement strand
AGGGACCCTCCCGCCATAAGCAGCAGCGTAATGTAATTAAACAGCAACGCCACATACAGGATGCCCATCAGGGTGCCGGCCACTGCATGCAGGGGGTTGGCATTACGGTGTTCAAAAAACTGGCGCACAAAAATGGAGGCCGCGATAATGAAGATGAACAGCCTGTTCACCTCACCTGAAAGCTGCGGCACCAGCCCCGCCAGCTCCAGCCATGTAGCCAGAATCAAAAACAGGCCGCCCAGTGTTCCGAGCACTTTAAAATGGACTATACCGGCGGCATCCAGCAGAGAATAGAATTCCAGCATGGCGAGACCGCAGACGCACAACAGAATAACCAGTGCACCGAGCTCTCCCACCGTATGGAAAAGAGGCAGTAAAAATATACAGGCCAAAAAGGCCCCGCCCAGTATGAGTCCGCCCTGTAGTCTATTTTTCAGCATCGCTCGTTAACATCTCCAAAGCGCCTTTTGCGGCGGGCGTATTCATCTAATGCCTGTCGGAACTCATCCTGGCGAAAATCCGGCCAGCACGTTTCTGTAAAATAGAATTCTGCATAGGACAGCTCCCACAGCAAAAAGTTACTCAGACGAACCTCTCCGCTGGTACGAATCATCAAATCCGGATCCGGCACATCCGGCACGTAGAGATGTCGCCCGATCATTGCTTCATCGATGGCATCGGGTTCAATCTCACCCGCTTTAATCTTCCGGCCAATGGCGCGGACAGCATCGACCAGCTCCGTTCGCCCGCCATAACTCAATGCCAGGATGAGCTGGCCCTCTTCGTACTGACACGTGGCCTCCATGACGCGTTTCAATTCCTGCTGCACATCGGACGGCAAATCAGTTAAACGCCCGGAAACACGCAGGCGGACACGGTTTTCATGAAGCTCAAACTCTTGTTTTTTGAGAAAGGTGCGCAACAGGCGCATCAGACCTCTGATCTCCGTCTTGGGACGAATCCAGTTTTCTACGCTGAATGCGTACAGCGTGAGATACTGCACCCCGGCATCGCGGCAGGCTTTAATGGCCGCGCGGACAGACTGGGCCCCTTCTTCATGACCCTTCAAACGGGGCAGTCCACGTGATTTAGCCCAGCGTCCGTTCCCATCCATGATCACGGCAACATGTCGCGGCACGCTATTCGGTTCATCACTCATCATGGTCCAGTCCTCTCAGGGGCTCCCGCTTTATCACAGTTCCATTCTAACCATCGTCGCCGACCGTTTGGGGCCCACCGAAATAATGCCGACAGGAACGCCGGACAGGCGTTCAATAAAAGCAATATAGTCTCTGGCTTTCTTCGGCAGGTCATCATAATGCTGTACATCACCGGTCTTACAATTCCACCCCTCAACCTCTTCATAAACCGGTGTACATTGCTCGAGGATGGCGGCATCGGCCGGCACGGTCGTCAGCAGTTCTCCTTTGTATTCATAAGCCGTGCACACGCGAATGACCTCACACTCATCCAGTACATCGAGCTTGGTCAGCGCCCAATAGTTGACCCCGTTCAGCATGGCTGAATAACGAGCCACGACGGCGTCGTACCATCCACAACGCCGCGGACGCCCAGTTGTCGCGCCGTACTCGCCCCCCCTGTCGCGTAACAGATCTCCGGTCTCATCGAAGAGTTCTGTCGGAAAAGGCCCCTCACCCACTCGGGTAGTATAAGCTTTGATCACACCCAGAACGCGATCGATCCGGTGGGGTGGAACACCGCTGCCGGTCACGGCCCCGCCGGATGTGGCACTCGAAGAGGTGACAAAGGGATAGGTGCCGAAATCGATATCCAGCATGGTGCCCTGCGCCCCTTCAAATAATATGTTCTGATTACTGCACAAGGCCTCATTGAGTAGAGGAATCGTGTCCGTGATATACGGCTTCAGGGTTTCCACCGCCCGCACACATTCCTCCAGCACTTCATCGACTTCCAGCGGGTCACCCTCCAAGGCCTCAATAATCCTGTTGTTGACTTCAATTCTCTTTTTCAGGCGGTCCCGGAAATCGGAGGAAAGGCAGTCAGACATACGCAGCCCTGTGCGGTTGGCTTTGTCGGCATAGGCCGGTCCAATACCCCGCTTGGTCGTGCCGATTTTTTCGCCCTTCACCAGGCGGCGTTCTTTGCTTTCATCCTGCACCCGGTGATAGCGGACGACCATATGAGAGCGATCACTGATAAAAAGCCGGCCGGTCGGCTGAACACCCCGCTCGATCAATCCCTGCAGTTCTTCATTCAGCGCTACGGGATCCACGACCAGGCCGTTCCCGATGACACACTTTTTTCCCGGATGCAGGATGCCGGATGGAAGCAGGTGCAGCACGTATTTCTCATCACCGATCTCCACGGTATGGCCGGCATTGTTTCCACCCTGGTAGCGCACGACCCAGTCCGCAGCCTCTGTGATAACATCAATAATCTTACCCTTGCCCTCATCGCCCCACTGGGCCCCTATAAGTACGGTATTCGGCACTTTGATGCCCCTTCCTGTAACAGTTCTTCTGTCTTAAAACGGTCAGCCTAGATAAAGCACATGGCAGGGTCAACTGCAAATGCAACGCATCTGGCGAGCGGATGCCTGAACCCACCGGGCCTTCGAAGGACGCCTTCAATCCAGTACGGCGGGGATTGAGCCGGTGTTTACCGCATGCTGAAGGCGAATATCGTTAATCCGAAAGCGCTGGTCACCGGCGGCATCTTCGAGAAAAAAACCGTACCGGTACATGTGGGCGCGATTCAGCTTGCGACCGGCCGGTGAAACCAGCTTGCTCTCGAGATCCACGGCCACATGGTTGACGCCCTGAGTCAATGCAAACAGAATCTGGTAGCGATCCCGGTAGCGCGGGTGGCCGGGGCGGTCATCAAAGCGGATCCAGACATGCATGGGCGATTGCTCTTCGCTCACGAGTTGTGCTCTGAATGTTTTAAAGTCCGACCAGTCCTGAATATGTTCGATGGTGAAAAGCCCCGGATACGATTCGCCCGTGCCATCCATTTCAACGAGCAGTGATCGTTCTGGGGTCTGAACGAGCACCCCTTTACAGCCCCGGTAATCCCATTCGAGAGGCGCTAACGGTGCGGTCCACACGGACAGCACGGGAAAGGACTGCTGTTTCACCATCTCGTGATGCAACAGAAGCACAGGCGGGATCAGCGTAGCCGTCAAGGCCGTCACCAGCAGCCAGCGCGCGATGCGCCGCTGACGCATCCATGGCACCGCCGCCAAACCGCCCAGCACTCCCAGTACAGCGTCCACGACCTCCGCATCGCGGCCCGTCCCTTTTTGCGCGAGTTCAATCAGGACGGGCAGCAACAGAGCCAGCAGGAGCCGGACCGTATGGCGGCGGGCGAGGTGTTCTGTCACTGGCAGCAGGACCAGGATCAGCAGAAACGTCAGAGGTACATGCATCCAGTCCCCCATGTAATCGGCCCAGCCCGTTTTATCCTGATGCTGCAGCGGGTAGAGAAAACAGAGAAAGAGGGCGGCGGCGGCCAGGGCGGGCAGTATCCGGCGGACCCCGAAAACGGGGAAGGGTTTAAAAGGGATGATGTTCATATGCATTATGCTATTGCAGAATGGACTGAATGCCTATATCTAAATGAAGCAATGAAAGATATTCGCTCGATTACCAACATGGTCTTCTGGGAGTCTTCCCGCTGGAAGGAAAGGGTAGAGAGCATCTATTCCGGACACCGCCATCCAGCGGGAGGTGGCTATCCAGCGTGGCGGGAAGCGTTGCTTCTATTCAGCCGACGCAGAGGCGCTGACATCGTCATCATAGAGGGTTCCCGCACCTGTTTGATCTACGGGCTGCTCTGCCTGCTGACGTGCACCAGAAGCCTTCTGATCATGACGGAAGTGTTCATTGATGACGGCGGAGAACGCACTGTCGCGGGACGGCTGAAGTACGCGCTATTGCATATGATTGCGATCCGTTCCCTCGGCATACTCACCAACAGTTCATCTGAAATTGACAGTATGTCGGAGCGGCTCAAGATACCGGCAATACGGCTGCGCTACGTCCCGCTGCACAGCAACATTCACCATCCGTCGCACATGCCCTCAAACGACGGCTACATTCTGGCGGCCGGCAGGAGCGGGCGGGATTACCGCCTGCTGCTTGAAGCCGTACAGACGTTGCCGGTGCGAACCGTCATTATCTGTGATCCCGGCGATATGGCGGGCATTCCGCGACCGCCGAATGTCGAACTACTGCACCATGTTCCTTATGAACGTTATCTGGAATACCTGCGCGGGGCAGCTGTAGCCGCCGTACCGCTCAACTCCACTCAGCGGTCGACGGGGCAAGTCGCCATGCTGGAGGCAATGGGTCTAGGTAAACCGGTGGTCGCCACTGATGCGCCGGGGACGAGGGATCATATAAAAAACGGCGTTAACGGATTTCTGGTGCCGCCCGGTGATGCGGGGTGCTTTCGCAAGCGGTTGAGGGCGCTACTTGAATCGCCCTCGCTCTGTGCCTCCATGGGGCAGGAGGCCGTAAAGCACATACAGGAGAGTTGCACTTTTGATCAGCATGCCCGCAAAAAACTGGAAGCCATTGAATCGTTGTATCAGCAAGCGGGGGGGCGATGAACCGGCACATTGTCACAGAGAGCAATCCCTATTTTGATTATGAGCCGGGGATGCGCCAAACGGGCACCCATATTCGTACATCGGCCGTACTGGGCGGTCTCAGCCTCTTTCTCTTCATTTCACTGGCCGGGCTGGTGCACCATGAGGCATGGGTCTGGGGATGCAGCAGTGCGACCGCACTCACGCTGATACAGCTAATGCGTTTTGCCGGGGCGCACCGGAGACAACTGCAACAGGTGGATACAACCCGCGCGGGCAGGAAACACCGAGGGTTTCACCTCTTTGCAGTTGAAAGTATACTGATCACCCTTTTTGCGCTCGCCCTGTGGACGGCCGTATCGGCCCTGAAATTGCACATCGTACTCTGGCAGCACCTGCTGCTCGGCCTTATCGTGCTGCTCATTGCGCCGCTTCGATATCTCCAGATACAGGCCTTTGTAAAGACGCACAGCCTGCGGCTTCACTACTGGCAGGGGGTTCTCATTCACCTCATCGGCGGACTGTTTGCACCGGTTGTTGCGGGCGGAATTCACTACGCTATTGTGGCTCCCTTTAAAACATTGAATGAGAGTCATTTACTGATGATCAGCATCGTCTGGATTCCCACCATCCTGATTATCTTCTACTGCGCGCTCCAAATCATCCTCAAAACCATAGCACTGAAAGCGTCGCCGAAAAGGGATCTCTGACGCGACGGCCGACAGCACACATCAACCGTGCCGGAAGGCTTCACCGGGGCGGCCGCACAGAACGGTGTCGCCGACAAAATCATCGGACGTTTTCTTATAATCGAGCGTATAATGCAGGCCGCGGCTCTCTTTCCGCTGCTGTGCCGAGCGAACCACCAGCTCTGCAACCGTCGCAATATTACGCAATTCCAGGACGTCCGCCGTCACGAGATAGTCGAGATAGTACTGACGGATCTCTTTTCGCAGATTATTGATGCGCCGCAGCGCCCGGTCCAGCCTCTTATCGGTCCGCACAATACCGACATAGTCCCACATACACGTACGCACTTCATTCCAATTGTGCTCGACGACAACGGCCTCATCACTGGGGACGGCATCATTTAGGCGCCACGAAGGAATGGCCACCGTTTCATATCCTTCGGGAACCACTGCGGCCCCCATTGTTTCCGCCGTATTCTTAGCACAGACCAAAGCCTCCAAAAGCGAATTACTTGCCAGTCGGTTAGCGCCATGAAGACCGGTACACGCGGTCTCACCGATAGCGTAGAGCCC
This sequence comes from uncultured Verrucomicrobiota bacterium, assembly GCA_964464115.1. Lineage (GTDB taxonomy): Bacteria > Verrucomicrobiota > Kiritimatiellia > CAYTQP01 > CAYXEW01 > CAYXEW01. The sequence continues at coordinate 32,686 of CAYXEW010000003.1, read as the reverse complement.
CGAGAGATCGGTCATACCATTCAGGGAAGCCCGCACACCGCCGCAGAAGTAGTGTGCCGCCGGAACGACCGGTATGGGATCCCGCGTTATATCGAGGCCATAGTGCATGCACGTCCGGTAGATCGTAGGAAAACGCTTTTCTAGAAAATCGGCGGAGCGATGTGTAATATCCAGATACACGCAGGGCCGCCCGCTGGTTTTCATTTCCCAGTCGATCGCGCGGGCGACAATATCGCGGGGAGCCAGTGAACCGCGCGCATCATGCTCCTCCGTAAACGACACGCCCTCACTATTAATGAGGCGTCCCCCCTCGCCGCGAACGGCTTCACTGATTAAAAACGATTTAGCCGCAGAGTGATAAAGGCAGGTGGGGTGAAACTGAACAAATTCCATGTTCACCACCGGCAAACCGGCACGCCAGGCCATGGCAATGCCATCGCCTGTCGCGACGTCAGGATTACTCGTGTATAAATAGACCTTACCGGCACCGCCGGTCGCCAGCGTCGTAAAGGGCGCCTTCACCGCGACAACCTGCGAAGAGGATTCATCTAGAAAATAGGCCCCCATGCATCGATTCTCATTGCTCATGCCAAGCCAACCGGTCGTCACGAGGTCGATGGCGGTAAAGCCCTCCAAAATACGGATGCGCGGATTTTCCCGAGCCTTCTCCAGCAATATGTCTACAATAGCTTTTCCCGTGCTGTCGCCCACATGCAGGACCCGGCGCTTCGAATGCCCACCCTCCTTGCCTAAATCATACGTATCCGCCAGCCCCCCTCGGTGCTCGAATACCAACCCCATCTTTTCGAGATCATCAATACACTCCGGCCCGCGACTGATAATCTTCTCAACGATCTCTTCATGACAGAGCCCACCACCAACCGAGAGGGTGTCCGCTACATGCTTTTCATACGAATCACCGGGGGCAACCGCGACAGCTATACCGCCCTGCGCGTATTGAGTATTACTCTCAGACGCCTTCTTTTTCGTCGCGACAATCACATCCCCATAGCGGCTCAAGCGAAGTGCCAAAAAAAGACCGCCCAAACCACTGCCGATAATTAAATACTTACAATTAAAATTTTTCATTATTATCAATATACGTAATATTATATCATATCTCGAAACAATTAATACTAAACAAACAAATTACACAACAATATTTATTATTTCACACGCATGAATGCGTATAAAGGCAACTTATTATCGTTTTTATATATATAATTAACATTAATATACAAATAAAATACTTGAGAACTGCACGCTCTTGGATTATATGTGTTTATGGTTTGATTAAAGACGTATGATATAGTACAGAAATGAGGCATGACTATGAATATTATTTTAATTCAGCCTTCAACTCAGCCGGAGGCCATTGATTCAGTATATGTGTCTCCGCATGAAAGCGCTCCATTTTCTCCCAACTGGGAAATGTTATGTCTTCAGGGGTATATTCTAAGGCATACAGGTCTTTTTGCCAAATACATTGACACACGACTTTTCAGCAATCTTCAACCGGAGTTGATCAATGCAATAAAGGGCTCGCAACCGGTCAAATTTGCCGTTGTCAACGCCACAAGTAACACGCTGGGTTCTGCGGCGGCTGTACTGGATATTATAAAACGTCAGCACCCCGAAATTAAGACGGTGCTGTGCGGTCAGTTCCCAAGCCAGTTTCCCGGTAAGGCCGCCAAAATACCCAGGGCTGATTTTTCTCTTTCCGGCGACCCTGAACCCATTTTGCACAGTTTAATCAAACACATTAATTTTCCACAGCGCCTCCACCGGATTCCCGGCCTGGTAAGCAGCAACAGTGACAAAGTGGTGAAACCCCAGTGGCTAAAATCGCTGAACACACTACCGCTCGACGAGGACGCCAGCAGTGGCGTATACTGGCCTGCCTACACCGATGAAGACGGCAAAACCACGATGGAAATGCGCATCAGTCGCGGCAATTCAAAGACCGCTGCCGACCGGGCCTTCGGATCCGCCAACGAACCGCTGCGTTTAAGAGACTTCCACAAAATGGCAGAATTACTTGAATCGACGGTGCGTAACGGCGTCACCGAAGTCTGCTTGAGCGATCCGCCCGGCATCTGGACACCGGACCGCATACGTAATTGGTGCAGCGCTCTTCGCTCTGTCCGCAACTATCAGCGCTGGCGCATTTCAGTTCTGCCCCATGATTTTTCGATGCACATCATTGATCTCATGGCTGCTGCAAAATGTCAGGGCATTGATCTCATCCTACCCTCATGCCGCCTGAAAAGCCTTGAGAAATTCGGCTGCCACACTGATAAACGAAAATTAGTTGACCTCGTGGATTACCTCAGATTCAAAGGCATTTCACCTCGCCTGCGAATCTGGATAGGCGGACCCGAAGAACCGGCAGGCGAAGCGCGAAAGATTACTGATTGCATCAGCCTGCTGGGCTACCCCGACTATTTAATTCACAATTATCCTTTTTACATCGACTCCAAGCTCTACCAGGAGATTCGGCAAACACATAATGCTCTGCCTGTTCTGGATGACTGGATGGAATGGTCCACCAACCCTTGGCTGGTCAGACAGCCTTGTGCATTATGGCGGGGTATTGAATCAGTGGACGACATTACAAAAGATGCCCAGTCCATTCATCGCTCGGTAAAACGAAGCACCAGAAGACTACTGCAAAACGCCTTTATCGATCTGAAAAGTAACAGCCTGGTCAAGAGTGTTGGAGTAACCCTTAAGGCCCTCATTAGGCCCCCTTCACTATCTGTAGACAGCTAACCTGTATTATTTTCACGCGTTCAAGTGTTATCACTGCGAGGAGCGTGGTACCTCTTTGGCAGGTAAGCCATCCACTGCACCGGATATGGCAAGGGGCTCTATAGTTCGCCACCGATAAACACTGAATCCTTTCCTGTAGACGGTCAGCCGACACTGTGATAGAGTGCTTTTTTAGAAAAGAAATCTATTATGGACGCAGTACTGATACAACCCCCAAACGCAGGGCTGTCGCTGAACAAGAATGCGATTGGAACCAGAGATGATCGTTATTTAAGCCCCTGCTGGGACCTGCTGTGTCTTCGGTCCCACATCCTGAAGCATACGCGTTACAGGGTGCGACTCATAGACACCCGGTTTTTCAGGGACCTCGACTCGGAACTTTCCACTGTTCTCAATCAACAGCCGGCAGCGCGATTTGCCATTGTGTATACGACGACCCACAACCTCGGTCCGGCCGCGGCTATTCTCGATATTATTAAAGTCAAATTTCCGGGGCTCAAAACGGTCATATGCGGCCCCTTTCCGAGTGCTTTTCCTGAACAGGCAGCAGCCATGCCCCGGGTGGATTTTATGGTTTCAGGCGACCCTGAGCCCTGTATTGAAAGCCTCCTCCGTCATATTGACATGCCTAAAAGACTGGAGAGAATAGAGGGATTGGCGACTGGCGGGGCCGGAAACCCTCCCCGTCCACATTGGCTCAACTCGCTGGATACGCTGCGCCCCGATCATTTTCAGGATGTATTCTGGCAGGCCTACCGAAACCCGCACGGCGGTATAGAGGCATGCATGCGCTGCTCCCGGGGTCACACAAAGAAAGATGCGGATCGGGCCGAAGGCATGCAGCACGAACCGCTCAGAGTATTTAGTATGGAGCGTATGGCCACAACGATTGAAAGCTGTCGCGGGCTGGGTATCACAGAAATCGTACTACAAGACCCCCCCGGTTTCTGGAGTTCCCGGAGGCTGGAATCATGGTGTCACGCCCTCATAGCGCACGAGAACCAACAACCCTGGAGAATCCAGCTTTTACCGATGGACTTTACTCAAAGACAGGTGGAAGACCTGGAGCAGGCGGGTTGCAGCGGCATCGATATCGTGCTGCCCTCCTGCCGACCGGAGCTGCTCGAAAAATACAAGTGCTGCACCGATTTCAAACTACTTCGGCAATCCATCAAAAAAGCGGAAGATCGGGGCGTGCTCTGCCGCCTTATTTTCTGGTTGGGCGGTGTTGAGGAAAAACCGCCCGAGCACGAGCGCATCCTGCGCACGTTGAAACTGTTGCGCTACCCCAGCTACCGGCTCGAAATCTTCCCATGCCTACCGGACTGCACCCTTTACAACGAGGTGACGGACAGGCAGGCGCTGCCCCATATTGAAGACTGGTTGAAATGGTCCGGAAATCCCTGGATGTCAGAGGCACCCGTATACCTATGGCGCGGAAGGGACAGCCTGAACCACCTGCAGCCGGAAGCTGAAAAAATCAACCGGGGCTATCAGCGAAGCGTCAAACGCATGATTCGGGATTCCTTTCTGACTTTAACGAGTCGCAACTGGATTCGGGAAATCGAAGACCGTATGATCACGGCCGCGGCACCGGGACCGCCCCCGGGACCTTGAGATTCAGTCACCATAGACCGTCAATACGAGGGTGCGGGTGCGCGGCTTCACATCGCACTCCAAGTGAAATATCTGCTGCCAAGTCCCGAGCACGAGTTCCCCCTGTGAAACCGGGATGGTGACATCCGGCCCCAGACAGGACGCCTGCAGATGAGAGTGGCCGTTGCCGTCGTGCCAGGCCTGTTCATGTCCGTAGTGCGTACTCGGTGGTATGAGCCGATCCAGCAATTCCGGTAAATCCGCTTTCAAACCCGGTTCATATTCGACAGTTCCGACTACCGCGGTACTGCCGATATTGAATATATGAACCAGACCTGACCGGATACCCGTGAGCCGCACCGATTCAGCCACCTCTTTTGTTACATCCTGCATATGACGGTGACCGCGCGTTTGAATTTTGAATCTTTCCTGAACAACCATTATTTTACCTTTTTTTTTACAATCGCCTACGATCGCATGTATACTATAGACAGATGATAAGCGGAAGGGAGAACGTTATGAAGATATGGCTACCCATGATATTGATTTTAACTGTGATGATGGCGGGGTGCGCAACACCGCCACCGGCGGGTTCCTACGAGGAACAGGCAACGGTGGGAGGTGCCTTAGCGGGCGGCATCCTGGGAGCGGTAATTGGCAATAATATCGGTGACGGAAATAATCAGGAAATCGGCGCTGCCATTGGTGCATTGCTGGGCGGCATGGCCGGAAGCCAGCAGGGTCGCCAAATAGATTATACAGACCGTCGCATCAGTTCGCTGGAGGATCAGCTCAATTCAGTCGTCGTTACCATCCGCAACGACAACGGCTCCATTAACCGGGTGAAACTATACAAAACAAGTCGCGGAACCTTTGTCGGACCGCGCGGTGAAGAATATTCCGGAATGCCGACTGAAGCACAGTTGAAACCGGTTTACGGATTACGTTATTAGCCTGCATTATGCTCGCGTTTAGAGGCCAGACAATCATCTACTATCGCATAGAGTGAGGGTACGAGCAGTAGCGTAATCGCCGTTGCAAACAACAGGCCATAACCTAAAGAAATGGCCATAGGGATGAGAAAACGCGCCTGTCTGGACGTTTCAAAAATCATCGGGGCCAATCCGCCAAAAGTGGTCAGCGTCGTCAGCAGGATGGGTCTGAAGCGGGATGTGCCGGCGGACAGCAACGCCTCATGAACCGTTAAACCCTCTCGACGCCTTCGGTTGGCAAAGTCCACGAACACCAGTGAATCATTGACGACCACCCCGGACAGGGCCACAATTCCGATCAACCCCATCATACTCAAACTGTATCCCATGATGAGATGACCAGCTACGGCACCGACAACACCAAAGGGTATACTCATCATCACAATCAGCGGTTGGATATAACTTCTAAAAGGAACCGCCAGCAACCCATAGATACCTATCAGTACCATGGGAATGGTAATAAAGAGACTCTGAAAGCTCTCTCTCATATCAGCCTGCCGACCCTGGTAGCTGAAAGTGAGGCCGGGATATCGGCTCTGCAACACGGGCAGCACTTCAGCATTGAGGTTTTCGATGACGCGGCCGGCCTCCGAGCGGGGCCG
>CAYXEW010000003.1:0-26714 GCA_964464115.1 uncultured Verrucomicrobiota bacterium | reverse complement strand
CCGCCGTAACCGTCATGGTGCGGCGGCCGCCGCGATGACTGATAGACGTATATGCCCGCCCGTGCTCCACTGTTACCACATCGTGAAGCGCCACCTCCCCGCGCCCGGGCGTGATCAGGATAAAAGAGCTCAGGCTGTTTTCACTGACCCGCTCATCTTCAGGGAGCTGTATGCGTACTGTTAATTCGTTCCGGCCTCGCTGCTGACGCAGCACTTCGATACCCTCATAGGCGCTGCGGACCTGGCGCGCCACCTCCCGGGCCGTTAACCCGAGACTCAATCCCTCCGGTTTCATGCGAAAACTGAGTTGCTCTTTACCAAACTGAAATCCGTCATCAATATCGGAAACGCCCGGAAAATCTTCCAATGCCGACGCCAGATCAGTCGCGGCAAGCTCCAGTGTTTTCACTTCGCTGTGAGCCAGTTCCACCGTCAACGCATCGCCACTGCCCGGCCCGCCACGGTCGGACTGGAACTTGATAAACTCAAGACCTTTTACTGCGCCCAGCTGTGCGCGCCAGCGCCGGGTAAATTCGGACGTACTCATGATTTTTTTACGCACGGACGGTTCGGCCAGGTAGGCCCTGACATTGACGTCATGCGACCCATTCTCGCCAATCTGCGCAAACACACCTTTTATCAGCTCGGGGTGACCCGCCTCTTCCGCCACGGCGTTCGCGGCGACAGCCATCCGGTTTGCCAGGGCTTCAGTCTGTTCTACCGGCACGCCGTAGGGAAGCGATGCCGATGCATAGGCATAATCACTTTCCACGCGGGGAAACATTTCAAAACCCATACGACCACTCACCATATAGCCGACGGTTAAGATGAGCAACCCGAGCGCTACACTGACCACGAAGTAGCGATGCTGCAGGGCGCGCGATAGAAAGGGAATATATCGCTTTCTCACCCATTCCATAAAACCGGCACTGAATTGCTGCTGCCGGGTGTGCAACCATCGACGCCAGCCTTTGACACGGTACGATCCATGGTGCCCCAGATGGGCCGGCAGCACCAACAGGGATTCTACCCATGAAATCAAGAACACAGAGATGACGACCAGTGGTAGCATTCCCATGATGCGCCCCATGACGCCCGGCATGAAATACAACGGTAAAAAGGCAATCATATTGGTCAGAATGCTGAACCCCACGGGCATCGCCACCTCTCTGGCCCCATCGATCGCCGCCAGAATAAACGGTTTGCCATCCTGGTGATGGCTATAGACATTCTCTCCAACCACAATGGCATCATCGACCACGATGCCCAGTGCCACAATGTAGGCAAACATCGTTATCATATTGATGGATAAATCGAGAACGGGCATAAACAGCAGCGATCCCATGAATGAAATGGGAATGCCCATCATCACCCAGAAGGCGAGACGGAATTCCAGGAACAGGCTTAACAGCAGCAGTACCAGCACCAGACCAATCACACCATTCCGCAGTAGCAGATTGGCTCGCTGACTGTAGATGTCAGCCATACTGCGCCGCACGGCTACATCAACGCCCTCGGGAAGTCCCAGCCTGATTTCATCCAGCATATCCATCACGCTTTCAGCCACTTTGACAGGCGTCTGCCGGCCCACGCGAAACACTTCCAGCATGACAGCCGGCATACCATTGAACGTGGCAAACCGCTCGCGCTCCTCGAGGCCGTCCCTTATATGTGCGATATCACCCAGCAAAACCTGAGCCCCGCCCCGACTGGTGATAATCGGTAGCAGTCCAAATTCTTCGCCGACATTCCTGCGCTCCGTCATGCGAATCAGTATTTCCCCACTCTCCGTTTTGATGCCCCCACCCGGAATTTCTACAGACTCAGCTCGTAGAACCGCCGCTATATCATCCAGGGTCAGCCCGTATTCCCGCAGTCTTTCATTTGAAATTTCCACTGTAATCTCAGGGTCGCGGGTGCCGTATAATTCAATTTGAGAAATTTCGCTGGACTGCAGCAGTTGGTCTCGCACGCGCTCGGCCAGACGCTTCAAAACCTTTTCACTGGTCTGCCCGTAAACCGCCAGCTCAATGACGTCCCGGCGCCGGACATTCATGCTCACCTGCGGCTCTTCTGCGTCCTCAGGCAATGTCGTGATACGATCGACCTCGCTCTGGATATCCTGATAAACCTGCCCGGCATCAACCCCGTCGATCAACTCCGCTCGAATCGATGCAAAGCCCTCCCCCGCAATCGAGGTAATTTCCTCAACTCCGGCCAGATTGCCAATTGCATCCTCAACGGCCAGCACAACGCCCTGCTCCACTTCTGACGGGCTGGCACCGGGATAGGCTATATCGACCGAGATGATGTCGTACTGGATGTCGGGAAAGACTTCTTTGGTAACCGTGAAATAGGTCAAAAAGCCTCCAATGATGAGGATTGCCATCAGGAGATTGGCGGCCACCGTATTATGCGCCATCCAGGCAATGGGGCCTTTTGATTCGCCGGGATTACTCATCCACCCGCACCCCTTCCCCACTGCGTGCAGCCTCGACCCTGATCTCCATACCTTCAACGGGAGCCCCCAGTGCGGAAACAATCAGCCCGCTTCCCGGCGGAACATCGGCCCGCACATACAGGTAATCTCGATCGGACCAAACGGTTTCGACCGTCATCATCGACAGGCGATTCTCTTCGGTTATGAGCCATATGTGCGAACCTTCGCGAAAGGCGCTGCGGGGAATACGGTACACATCAGAAACGTTTCTTCCATAGAGCACGACATGAACCATTTCGTTTATTAACAGCGAGCTGGCCGGAACGTCAAACGGGTTTGCCACTTCAACCAGAATTTGCGCCATCCGGCCCTGCTCTTCGATAGCGGGGAGCAGCTTGAAGATCCGCGCATCGCGGCGAATCCCACGGCGGTTTTCTACCAGCGCATTGGGCGGGGCGGTCGTTTGGTCATCCTCCCACAGCAGGTTCGGTATATTGGCGGGGCGGATGTGCGTTCGGATCCAGACTCGTTCCAGGCCCACCAGATGCGCCAGCTCTGCACCCGCAGCAGCAATATCCCCGACATCGACGGAAGCCCGCTGAAGAACGGCACTGAAAGGAGCGCGAACCTCTGAACGTTCCACATCAAGGGAGGCCCGGGCAACGGATGCACGGGCTGCCTGTACAGTTGCTTCAGCCTGACGCAACTGCGGAATGCGAAGCGCCAGCTCATTTTCCGCATCAGATGCACCCATTTCATCGTGATACAGTTGCCATTCTACCTCGGCCACCGCCTTTTTTCCCTGTTCCAGCAGCAGGTTTGCCTGGGCGGTCGCTAATTCGGCACGGGCGATGTCTAGCGCATGGCGGTAATCGCGTGAGTCCAATCGGACCAGCACTTCACCCTTCTCCACCCGGCCACCCTCCACCAGCGATGGGTGAGTAAACACCACTTTTCCACTCACTTCTGCACGAAGCGTCACATCCATCGCCGGTTCTACAGAGCCCATGGTATGCAACGCAACGCGCGCATTGGTAGGTACAAGGGGAGCCACCTCGACAATCGGTATTTGCCGCGGACGCGCAGCCCTGACCGCGCGGGGCTTTGTCTTTACAAAGAAAACAGCCAACACCATACAGGCCGTCAAAAAGACGACGCCACTTAAGGCAAAGCGGAGCACATGTTTATTGGTCTTATTCATTTCTCTCATCTCCCCCATCCTTTTGATCGGGCCAGATTCCGCCCAGTGCCCGGCACAGCTGTATGCGGTACAGCAGTCTTTCGTATTCGGAAGTCACTTTGGTTCGCCGTAATCCATCTTCTTTATAGGCCGCGGTCAACACCTGCAGGTACGCCTCCTGCCCTGAACGATAACGGTCTAGAGCCCGTTTCCTCACTTCAGAGGCGAGCGTCAGTCTGTTACTGAGCATGTCCAATTCCCGCTGTGACGCCGCCTCCTGCACAACAGCTTCATAGATTTCCAGCAGGGCCTCGGCTACCGTTTCCTTATAAGCGGCCAGGCTTTCGTCCCGTATGGCACCCGTTCGAACGACTTCCGCTTTTTTGGCCCCGCCCTGAAAAAGGGGCGCCGTTAGATTACCGGCCAGATTTAGCAACCAGTTGTCCAGCAGTTCGGGCAGAGTCTCCCCGCTGTAAGAGGCCGAAGAAGAAATGCTGAGAGCGGGAAGGCGCGCGGCTCGAGCTCGGGACACCCCCCACTCGTCTGACACCAGCTCACTCCAAGCCGCCAGGATGTCCGGTCTCGCTTCCAGCCGGCCGACATCCATCCCGATTTCCGGCAGTGGGTTCATCTGGGGGAGCTCACGCGAACGAATAGAAAGTGGCCGCGAGTGGTCGTAACCGCTGAGAACAGCCAGCTCTCCGAGCAACAGTTTTTCTCTGGCCAGCACCGGGGGCAACAACATATCAATTTCGAGCAGAGCCTCTTCCTGCTGCAGCACATCCAGGGCATCCGCCTGGGCATTGGCCAGACGGCGGCGAGTCAGCTCAAGCGTATGCTGTGCTGTCTGGTGCTGTCGGCGGAGTAGATCCAGAGTCTCCCTTGTCGACATGAGTTCCATGTATGTGGCGGCCATTTCAGCAGAGAGGGTAATAGCAGCGGCCTGATAATCATAGCTGGAGGCCGCTGCATCCAGCACCTTTGAACGATGAGCTGCTCGGAGCCGACCCCATACATCCAGCTCATAGCTCGCCGCCAGACCGAGACTGTAGCTTTCGGATACGGATTCCTTGCGCATCCCGTCATCACCCAGCGCTGAGCGCTCTGAAACCGAGGCCTCGGCCTCCGCCGCCAGGGAGGGCAACCTGTCTGCAGCATAGGAACGAGCCAGGGCGGCAGCCTGACGCAAGCGGGCTTCATACTGCATCAGTGAAAGATTATTCGTCAGCGCGCCCTCTATCAGGTCGCTGAGTTCCGCTCGTTCAAAATACTGCCACCAGGCGTGTTCGACGACCGTCAACGATTCCCGGGAAGGGCCAACCATCTCGGCTTGCCAATACTCGACAGGCGTTTTTTCAGCAGGATCAAACATCGTACAGGCCGACATCAAAAGCCCGAGACACAGCAGGTAGAAAACCTGCCCAAACTGGTTCAGCAGTACACGCATGGGTACTAGTGTACCGCCAAAAAAGAAAAAAGAAATAGCATGGATATTTTTTTTGATTCCATGCCGTATGTCACCGCGAAAAAACCGTACCGCGCCGGGGCAGACACCCAGAAGGCACTTTTCCGTGAAGAACCGTTCAACAATGATGCAGCACCTTGTGTACGACAGATGAGAGTGCTTCCTTGCGATACGGCTTTGATATGAAGGCTACCTCCTTGCGAGACCGTATTTCTTCGAGTTCTTCGGTGTGCGCAAAGCCCGAGGCAAAAATGGCGGGCAGGTTCGGGATGCGCTGCGTCATCTTTTGATAGAGCTCCAGACCACTCATGTCCGGCATCACCATATCCAAGATGACGAGATCATATGCCCGTGGATCTTTTTCTAGTATGTCGAGAGCGGCGATGGGAGAAGACGTGGCGGTGACCTGATACCCCATTTTGGTGAGTATAGAGTCCGCCGTGGAAAGCAAAATCTCCTCATCATCAACGAGCAGAATACGCCCTGACCCTTCAATCCACTGCTCCTGAGAAACCTTTCCTTGAACAGAACCGGGTTCTAATGTCTTGAGAAAAAGCTTAAACTCCGAACCCCGGCCGAGCTCACTGTATACGTTGACAATCCCCTTGTGCTCTTTGACAATACCATAGACAGCAGACAAGCCCAGCCCCGTCCCTTTACCGGGATCCTTGGTGGTGAAAAACGGTTCAAAAATGCGTTCACGGGTCTTGGCATCCATTCCGCACCCCGTATCAATAATTGAAACAACCAGATACGTACCGGCAGTGACTGGATAAGACTGAAGACTGCAGAATTCTTCACTCAACTCCATATTCCAAGTGGTAAAGGACAACTGACCACCCTCGACCATGGCATCGCGCGCGTTGACGGCGATATTCAGCAACGCGCTCTGAAGGAGAACGGGATCACCCATCGTCATCGGTTTTTCAGCCTGAAGCTGTATGCAAATCTCTATACGGGGATCCATCGTATGTTTTAAAAGTTTCATCACGCTGTCGATAACTTCATGCAGGTCAACCGGCTCATTGCTGCTCTTCTCATTACGGGAAAAGACAAGCATTTGTTTGATCATCGCCGAGGCGCGGTCCGTAGCATTATGAATTAGCGATAAATACTCCCGACATGGGTGCTCGGCATCCAGCTCCATCTCAATCAGACTGGCGGCCCCCATGATTCCTCCGAGCATGTTGTTAAAATCATGTGCCACGCCGCCAGTCAACTGACCGAGTGCCTGCATTTTCTGCGATTGGCGGAGCTGCTGTTCCATCTGCTCCTGATCTGTCACATCGTGCAACACGAGTACCGCTCCGAGCAATTGCCCGGAGGTCTCTCGTATCGGCGCGCCACTGACGGTCACGCGGTACTCCTTGTCATCCAGCGAGTCCATCAACAGGGGGCCCGGCTCCGTGAAAGCGTGACCGGCAGAATAGACCTCGGCGGCCGGGCGCACCAGCAACATTCCAGTCTGTGCATGCCGCAACCTCAGCACCTCATCAATCATGGATCCATATACATGGCGGATATCCTTTCCTATGAGACTTTCCGCAACGGGATTCAGGCGGATAATGTGGCCGACGGTATCTGTAACGACAACGGCATCAGCGATCGAATTCAGTGTAATCGAGAGGTTCTGTTCAGACTTTAAAAGCGCGGCCTCAGCGTACTTGCGCTGCTCAATTTGAAATGTAAGTTTTTTTGTGCCCGCCTCAATACCTTCGAGCATTCGGTTGAAACCCTCATAAAGTGCGCCGACTTCATCACGTCCCTGTGGCTTCACGCGGATGCTGTAATTCTGCTTATTCGTTATATCGGTCATGATGCGCGATAGCCGCATAATGGGCCTTGAAACTACAGCCTGTAAGCGGTTGGAAATAAGCAGAGCCAGCAGCGAGGACAAAAGAAAAACTACTCCGACGAGAAGGGCGTATTGACGCAACCGGTCATAGAGCTCCTGTAAATTAGATGCAATCACAATATAGCCCAGCTGGAGTCCCTCGTTCACAATGGGCCTCACGACTGTCAGTTGCCCGGGGGAGCTCATTACAGTACGCTCTTTTTCAAAAGCAGGTGGCTCCAGCTCTAGAGAGTCTTCGCCTCCGTATGTTGCAAAAACAGTGCCATTGGTGTCCAGCACCCATGCCGCCAGGATGTGTGGATCCCCCTCCATGGCCCGGAGGTTTTCGGTGGCTGCTTTACGATCGTCATACAACATGGGCGCAATCGAGTTAATGCCCAAAATACCCGCGCGCACATCCAGTTCCCTGCGCACCGCCTGGCGGAAGAAAAAAATGTCCTGCAAAATAAAAGCTGTTGATACAAACAGCAGAATAGACATGGATCCCAGCATAATTATAAGGATCAGCTTCACCCGCAGCGACATGTCAGCCAGTCTTTTCATTACGGTGCCGAGCCCTCCGTCATAGTGGCTAGACGCAACATCATTGAAAAGGACATAAAAAGCAGGCGGAACCTGCGCCATGGTCTCCACATGGTTTTGCTGCCGCCAAGTAATAGTTTGATCAGCATGGTAATCTACATGATATAACTAGGAGGATCGATAGGCAAGCAATACCACATCACAATAGGACACATTACGCAACGCAATGAGATCCATCCTCCCTCAACCATTCCCGCCCTAGAATTTTAGTTCAATGCAAGAATATCGACATGAGTACACCATCTACTCAACTTCCGTTCTGAGCTTTTTCACAGAAATGGGTCCTTCTATACGATCTGTGCTCACCACTTCTTTATCACTGAGAATGATGATTTCATCACCGACCTGCCAGCTTTTTGCTATGCCGCGATCTCGGCTCTTGATTTCATAGATCCACCCTTCAGAGGTTATCAGCCGCGTATATCCATCCGGCAATTCCCTGATGAATGTTTTTGTCAGACGATATCGAAACCCTGAGGCCCGTTCTCTCAACGCACACTCAAAACTACCCCAGCCCTCCAGCCACAGATGCCAGCGGCCCCGCTCGCGGTAAAGCACGGCGTCCATCAGCCCCGCCACCCGGCTGCCGATCAACGTATGATCCAGCTCCGCAACCGCCCCATTTTTTAAAACGATACGACGGTCGTCTAACCTGTCAACGCTCGAGAGATACGCCTCATCGCCTGTAGAAACGATCGACGCAACCACGAAAACAGTACAGCACAACAAGATTACTTTTCTGTACACAAGACATTCCTTTCCATCTATACTCTCTAATTAGACACCGCCAATGGTATCACAGGCAGCAATCAAAGGCCGCCTCTAAAACAGAATCTTGCGGCATGGTAAATACACTACAGAAATTGGATATCCTGACGGGGGCTGCAAAATATGATGTATCCTGTGCATCGAGCGGCTCCAACCGGGCCGGCTCCATTGGCTGTACCAGCAGCAGCGGCATCTGTCACAGCTGGTCTGCTGACGGGCGTTGTATATCCCTACTGAAAGTACTGCTCACCAATCGGTGTATTTACGATTGCGCGTACTGCATGAACCGGCGTAGTAACGATATACCCCGCGCTGATTTTACAGTACGCGAACTGGTGAATCTGACCCTGGAGTTTTACCGCCGCAACTATATTGAAGGGCTTTTTCTCAGTTCCGGGGTTTATCCTTCGCAAGATGATACCATGGAAAAAATGCTGCTGGTTGCACATCAATTACGACAACGCCAGTTTGGCGGTTATATTCACCTCAAGGCTATACCCGGCGCCTCTATCGATCTCATCAGTCGGGCTGGGCTGTTGGCCGACCGCCTGAGTGTCAACATTGAATTGCCGTCAAGCCTTTCGCTGAACCGTCTGGCGCCACAGAAATCAAAGCAGGACATTTTAAAACCCATGCAGTACATTGGTGAACATTGGAGTGCTGATCGAGATGAGATGACAAAAAAGAAGCGGGGCGAGCGTTTCTGCCCAGCCGGGCACAGCACCCAGATGATTGTGGGGGCTTCGCCTGAAACGGATCACGATATACTTCATTTGACATCCTCGCTTTACAGGAAGTACAGCCTCAAGAGAGTCTATTACAGTGCCTATATGCCTGTCGGCAGACCTTCCCTGGCACCCACCGACACCGATCGCCGGCTGCTGGTTAGGGAACATCGCCTGTACCAGGCCGACTGGCTTATGCGTCAGTATGGTTTTGCTGTGGACGAACTTTCCGACCAAGATGAAAACCTGGATCTCACTTTGGATCCAAAAAGTTCATGGGCCCTGAAAAACCCCTCTTTTTTCCCCGTTGAAGTGAACAGGGCTTCGCGCAGCCAGTTATTACGGGTGCCCGGAATGGGGCCGAAGTCAGTTCTGCGCATCATACAGTCGCGTCGAATGAGTGCTATTCATGAAGAACATCTTGAACGCATAGGCGTCATCATGAAGCGGGCAAAGCACTTTATAACGTGTAACGGAAAAAAGCCGGGCGGGCACAGCGAGCAGCGATCAACGGTATACAGAGACCTCTTGTCCAAAGGTAAATTAAAAGCTGGAAACGCGGAACAACTGACCTTATTTCCCGCGACGGCCACATGAACATTTACGTCTATAATGACCGCGAGCACGCTGTATTTACGGCGGTCGGTCTGGCTATGAAAGATCCGGACGAAGCGGCCGTGACCCATGAACGAGCCGGAGCACTCGGTTTGTTCGACCGCTTTATTCCTGTCCAGCCCAACCGCAAAGCGGCGGAAGGGGTGTTAAATGCACTGTATTCAAAAAATGAAGCCTACCTCCTTCTCATGGCGGCTTACAATGGCTCCAGAGAGCGGGGTCGCTGGATTCTGCGCTATATGGAGGAATCGCAGCGACATGGGCAACCCATCGCAGACTATCATACATGTGAAGCGGTTCAGCGAGTGAAGACGCTGCAGAAACAGACCAGTCATGAAGTGCATCGGTTCAAGGGGTTGCTTCGCTTTAGAGAAATGGCATCCGGCATACTGTTTGCCGAGTGTCGACCCGATCACGACATCCTGCAGACACTGGCTCTCTATTTTTGCCGGCGGCTGCGCAGTGAACAGTGGATGATCCATGACCGCAACCGGGGCAAAAGCGTGGCTTGGGACGGGAAAAGACTTAGCCATCCTGACCATGAACTGCTGCCGCCCGATGATACGACGGGAGCGGAAGACACCTACCATGACGCATGGAAAACCTTTTTCAAATCCGTTGCCGTTGAAGGTCGAGAAAACAGACGCCTGCAACAACAGCACATACCCCTGCGCTACCGGCAGGAAGTCATTGAACTGAACGATCTTCCTTTATGAAATATGTGTGACACAGGGGGGCGTATATACAACAAAACCGGCGCCAGGCACCGGTTTTGCAGATTACGTTGAAGAAGTTGTTTAACCAGCAGGAATCCAGCTGTTTACCACCTCTTCATTTTCCATCATCCACTTGCGGGCGACGGTCTCCACATCGTCATCAGACTCTTTGACCTGAAGCATCAGATCTGAAAGCTGTGCATCAGTGAAAAACATGTTGCTGAGAAACTGAGCCAGTTCCGGCTTGTCATTATTCAGCCCGGAACGCCCAATAATTTCAATGTCGCCCTGTTGCCAAATTACCTTATCCGTATCTTGTTTGAGAAATTTAAGATCCCAACGCCCAAACATCCAGTGCGGTTTCCATGCTGTCACAACAATCCACTCTTCATTCTTTACAGCGTCGGCAAGGGCCGCCGTCATTGCAGGACCGCTGGAGGCCAATAACGTAATGTCCAGCTCATATGTCGGAATGAGATCTTCTTCCGCTTTCTTCATCATGCCGGCGCCAGCATCAATGCCGGTAATTCTGCCGTCAAACTTATCCTCATTACCTTTTAGCTCTGAGAGTTTGTCGATGGTCACATAGGCGGGAACGGCCAGCCCCGTTTCGGTGCCTTCATATACATTACCGAGACTCATGAGTTTATCACCGAACTTGTCCAGGTAATCTTTGTGCAGTCCGCGCCAGCATTCCATATAGGCATCATGAGATCCCTGGGCAACGGCTGTATAAGCCGGCCCCACATCGGCAGATGTAATTTTCACCTCATAGCCCATTTTGTCTTCCAAGACGACTTTGGCCAGGTGTGTGTAAGCCACACCCTCTGCCCAGTTCACATAAGCCAAGCTAGCCTTTTTACCAGCTGCACCACCCTGCTGACTGCAGGCTGTAAACAGCGCAATTGAACACGCCACGACAGCGCTCATTACTATTGTATACTTTTTGATTTTCATTTTTATCCTTTCTCTTGGTTACCTTCTTCTATTCTGTGCGACAACTCTTCAACAGCTGTCGCATACCTATTTTTTTACATCAGGTGCTGCGAGGGCCTGCGTGACCCGGTCTAGAAATATAGCCAGTATCACTATCGCAATACCCCCTTCGAAGCCCACGTCAATTTTCAGCTGTGTAATACCCTTAAGTACTACATTTCCGAGACCTCCGGCTCCGATCATACCCGCAATCACCACCATGGATAAAGCCAGCATAATCGTCTGATTGACCCCCGCCATGATCGTCGGAAGCGCCACCGGCAACTCGGCCTTGAACAGCATCTGGCGCGGTGTAGAACCAAAGGAAACAGCCGCCTCTTTAATCTCTTTGGGAACCTGCCGAATGCCCAAATTAGTCAGACGAACCACCGGGGGCAGCGAAAATATCAAGGTCGCTATCACACCGGGCACCTCGCCGAGACTGAAAAACATCACCGCCGGTATCAAATACACAAAGGCCGGAAGGGTCTGCATAAAATCCAGCACGGGTCGTACGACTTGCTCTACGGAATCGCGTTTCGAAGACCATATACCCAACGGAATACCTATCAGCAATGCAATCGTCACCGAAGCAATCACCAGTGAAAGCGTATCCATGGTTTCAGACCAAAGCCCCATGTTGTGGACAAGTAGCATACCGATAACGGTAAAAATAGCCACGCCGCGTCCAGCGGCCCACCAGGCCAGTGCCGCAAAAATAATAATCATCAGGAAGGGATGCGGTAGGAAGAGCACAAACTTGAATCCCTCAAGGACCGCTAAGATGACGGCACTTATGCCATCAAAGAAACCGCCCAGGTTTTCCGTCAACCAGTTAATAACAAACTCAAAACCCCCGCCTATGTCCAATTTCATCATGACGTAACCTCTCCTTCACTGCTTTCGGCAATGGTTTTATGATAGACATCGAGCGGAGTCGGTGCATTTTCGTCATCATGTTCAAGCACTTCTGCAATGACCGTTGCGCGATCAATAATACCCGCCAACCGATTATCGGCATCTGTCACCGCGAGAGGGTATTTGGCTTCCAGAGCCGTGGCCAACAGGCTGTATATAGCCGTTTCTGTGGAGGTGACAAAGACATCTGACATCAGTTTTTGACTCACATCCGACTGACCGGCTTTTTCTATTTCGATGGCGCCATCGATGGTCAACAGCCCTTTTAGTCGCCGGTCTGAATCCACCACAAAGACACTGGATGAGCCCAGTTTTTCCATTGCCCTGATGGCAACGCGCGGGCCGTCTTTCGGTGCCGTAATCGTGGGTGCCTTACGCATGATGGCCGATGCTGTTATCACTTTGGTTTGGTCCACATTCTGGACAAAATCACGCACGTAGTCATCTGCCGGGTGCGTTAAGATTTCTTCGGGTGTACCGATCTGTACAACGGCACCATCCTTCATAATCGCAATGCGATCGCCGAGCTTCAGCGCCTCATCCAGATCATGAGTAATAAACACGATAGTCTTGTGCATTTTTGCCTGTAAATCCAACAGCTCATCCTGCATCTGGGTACGAATCAGCGGATCCAAAGCACTGAAAGCTTCATCCATCAGCAGTACTTCCGGATCATTGGCCAGTGCCCGGGCCAACCCCACGCGTTGCTGCATGCCCCCGCTCAATTCACTGGGATAGCTCTGTTCATACCCCTTCAAGCCGACCAGCTCCAACGCCCGCTCAGCCTTCTGGGAACGTTTATCCTTATCTTCACCGGAAACTTCGAGGCCATACTCCACATTGGTCAAAACGGTGCGATGGGGAAGTAAACCGAAGTGCTGGAACACCATAGACATTTTGGATCGCCGCATTTCAGTCAGCTTTTCCGCATTCATCTTCATGACGTCCCGGCCATCGACCAACACCTGACCCCGTGTCGGTTCAATCAGGCGGTTCAGGCAACGTATGACAGTAGATTTACCGCTACCGGACAACCCCATCACAACAAATGTTTCCCGTTTGTGGATCTTAAATGAGGCATTGTTGATGCCTATTGTGCAACCCGTTTTTTCAAGGATTTCCTCTTTGCTTTTCCCCTGTTCAATCAGGGGAAAGGCGCGTTCGGGGTTAGGCCCAAACACCTTAAAGAGACCGCTCACCTCAATGATAGCCTGCTGGTCTTCCATAGTTTCTCCCATTTAGGTACGCTACCTCGGCCTAGAAATAGTAGCCGAGATTAATATTGAAGCGACCCTTCCAATCGTTGTTGCCATTGGCGCCAAAGTCGCCGACCGCGCTCTCATGATAGGTGTCACCATAGCTGTCGCCCTCGTTACCGACAAAGTAGTTGCCGTCAGAATAAGCATAATCGACGTATATATACCAGCCGCCGCTGGCGAGGGCCATACCTGTCACATTCATGGCACTGTCATTTAATTCTGTTCCATCAGCATTTTTTCCATCTTTCATAATCACACTGAAGTCATTATAAAAGGTTATAGAGTCCAGCCATTCCACTTCCGGCTTGACCGTGTAACTGAGAGCCACTGCGGGTATTAATCCTTCAGACGCTACCGGCCATGCAAAATCATAGGCCCCCATTGTAATCAAGTCGTTGGAAAGCGGAAGGTCACCATCTATGGCGCCGTCTTTATAGTCGGCATCGTACTTGTACTGTGTGAGCTGTAGCATCAGAGCCAGATTGCCGAGCGTTGACTTGGAGTGAACGGATGCAGCATAAGCAGAAGAATCTTCAGCATAGGTTTCGTCAGCATCCAGCTGACCCCACTGCAGAGACAGACCGAGATCGGTCGGTAGCGAATCCTGCATCACGCTGTAAATCGCGCGAGCATTGAGCTGGTTTTTTTCGCTGTAATGGCTGTATGCATTGCCGTTATCCACTATGTCATAGGAGTAACGTGCACTTTCCTCCGAAGCACCGATAAAATTGTTCTCAGCCATCAGGTAATAAGCCAGATCAAACTTAAGATTACCGGCAGATGAGGAAAACTTGACACCGTAATCCATATCATCCGACAGGCCGACATAATAGTGTTGATCAAAAAACCAGCTGTTAGCAGGGCCATAAGCCCCAACACCAAAAGGTACACGATTCAGACCCACCTGAACCTGTCCGCCACAGGGGGTGTTATAACCGAGCCAACCGGTGTGGAGGAAGTTGTAGCCGTCGTACCAGCGGTATTCGACTTTACCGACCACCGAACCGTTTTCGTAGTCCAGGTTAATACGAAAGGTATCGAGTTCCATGTTGCCGCCATTGTCGCCCCGCTGTGCGGCATCGCTGCCGTCCTCGCTATAATCTCCGTAAACATAAGTCGATCGTATGGCGCCTCCGAGATTTAATGTTCCTACATCACCCGGAATAAGTTCATCAAGCGGTACAGCCTGAATAGCTGTGATGCTTAGTAATAAAATCACGACCATGCTGACGCTGTTTTTACAGTTTTTGTATAATGTTGACATCTTTTGTACTCCTTTTTTTTGGGTTTTTGCGGGTCCGGATATTCCGGCAAATGTGATTTAACCGCGCCTGTTAAGCCCGCTATTGTATCTAAACAGCTTGCTGTATTACAGTCCCAACGTATCGGCTATAGCTTTCCATGCAAGGTTTAATCCGGAAAATATTTCATCAAAGCGCACCTATTAATCGTCGTAGTTCTTCGCCACTTGAATGGGCATAGTTGCTATATTGGCAGCAAAATACATTCGGGAAACTGTTTCACACGTTGTTGGGGCTCGGGGTTAGAATGGTAAATTACAGAGCTGGAATTTGCCCTTGCTGTGGGGGAAGTGCAAGCATAGGGGCAAAAGCGTGGAGATCGGATGGGCGGGTTCAACGCATTTACCATGCTCGGTCTTTTTTGCCTATTTGGCGCAACGTGACAAACCAAAAGGTAAAGCCGAATAGTGAAACGAGAAGGTAAATAGGAAAGTAGCCCATGGAAAACGGGATAAAAAGCAGCAGACGCGCTATACTGTCTGATCGGGAAATCGTCGGAATGACGTACATTAGGGAGAAGAGGCTGAAGCCGATGCCGGCAGCACATTTTGTCAGGAGAATCGGTCCATAACTGAGAAGTGTCGCATCCCAAACTGCGCCTACCGGCATACTGCCGGCCATAGTAGCCACATCCTCGCTGATGTTTAACAGCGAGTGCTCTGACGACATGATGCTCGCGATACCGGTGACCGTAAGTATAGTATAGGCGGAAATGAACATCATCTGTAATGGATTGCAAAGCCAGACGCGCGGATAAGCGAAAATGCACTGAAAACCACCGGCCGTCCAGCGGACTTTCTGGCGCATCCATGTCCGTAATTTTTCGGGCACATGGGTGTGAATAAAAACAAAACTCTGCTCCACGCGCCACCCCGCCAAACTCAATTTGAATGCCAGGTCAACGTCCTCGGTAATGGCATTTACCGAGAAGGTGCCAGCAGAGAGGAAGGACTCGCGTCGAACCATCAGGCAGCCGCCCCACAGGGCCATCGCCGACGTTACATTACCCGCACCTTGCCCCAGCCGCAGCATACTGTATTCAATTGCCTGCATGGAGGGAAGAAATCCCCGGTTAATTGGACTGTAAGGGCAGCTCACACCTCCGACACGAGAATCGTGCTCCATTCGTGAAAGCATATCCTCAAGGGCTTTTGAATTGAGCAACGTGTCGGCATCGAGGAAGAGGACGTGGGCATGCCGCGCACGTTCAAAGGCCAAGTTCAGCGCTTTGGCTTTTCCCGTGTTTTCTGGTTGGTCAATGATATCAAGCGGGTGTTCGCGTGCGACGGCTTGAATGCGGCTCAGGGAATCATCCGTGCTGCAGTCGTTGACGGCAATCACTTGAAGGAGGTCTTCCGGCCAGGATTCAAAGACGCTTTGCAAGGTGTCCTCCACCGTTTCAGAATCATTATAGCATGGAACGATAACTGTTACCGGGATTCGTCCAGCATGTTGTCGCGTCTTCCGGCGGTCCCAGTATACGCATACGAACACAGCTGACATAAGGATCAGAAAGAAACTGTATGTAAAGAGATTCATTTGTATCATTGGTCGAGATACAGCGTTTTCTTTAAACTAATGAACGCTCCTTGAAATATTTCAACTTTCCGACCGTTTTCATCATACACAGTGAAATCACGGATACCAGTATAAAAAAACTAAAACGGAAGGGCCTCTCGGTGGTGCGTGCCAGCCATCTCATCAAACATCTAGATAACGATCCACAGGTGGATACAGATTGCCCCGCATCAAACTGTTCGAGCACCGCCTTACGGACGGTACACCACTTCACCCTCAACAATTTCAACCTCCACATTCTCTGCCCAGGTCTCGGGAAGCCGGGCGCGGGCACCATCCAGCTTGATGTGTAGCGGCGGCATGTTCTTTTCCGGCGTCTCCGCCGTCAGCAGGCCATTGTGCAAGTGCAGGTAGATATGTTCGATATTGTCGTACGGTATGATGATATCCAGTGTGGACTCCCATTCTGTGAAGATGCCGTCGCGGTCGTAATGATATACGATGACGGGGCCTTTTTCTTCGTCGAACTCCTGCCAACTGCGGGTGAGATCATTATTGGCCCAGCCAAAGCCGTCAGCAGACCCGTGTATAGTCATCGCTTCCTGCCCGGCAAAGCTGAGGTTGACATCGCTATGTGAAATATAAAGCTTCAGGCTGTATGGCTGATCACCATCCTGCAATGACCGGGTGCCATCCCGCACTTCACGGTGAAACGGTGTGGCAAAAAGCACTCCCACGAGCACCGCAATGGCCAATAGGACCAGCGCGGGCAGCATCAGGGCATAGTGGCGGCGCCCTCTGGCAGCTTCCGCAGGGTGATCCTCTGCGTAAGGTATCTTTAGTACGAAGTAATAGAGCAGCCCGTTCACCAGGAACACGAGGTAGCCCGACCATATAATGTCAGAGAGAAAATGGGCGCCGGCCATCATGCGCCCCATGCCGACGACCGAGCCGAACACTACAGATGCCGCCAGCGCCGCCCAGGGCAGAATCTTTTTGCGCCGCCATATAAAATAAAATACTGAAAGCGCATAGCCGGCAGAGCTGTGCCCGGAAGGAAACGATTTGCCCTTACCGCCGACGCCGGGCTCGAGCGGCTTGTGATACTCCTGGCGCCCGCCAAATATTTCCACATTGACCGGGCGGGGGCGCCCCCAGTGCGCCTTGAGCCCCGCATTAATCACCACGCCCGGCCCCAGAATAAAAGCCAGAATAATAAACAGGCAGTGAATGCGGAGCTTTCTATATTGCTTCAACACCAGAGAAACCGCCGCGGTGATCAGGGCCATCAGGATAACGATGATGATGGGAACTGAAATATAATGATAGAAAAACTTCCAGGGTTGCTGCTGGTGCAAAAAGAACGGCTTTTCACCCATATCTGGAAAATAAAACAGTCGCGTCACCACCGGATCCCAATCCTTCAGGGCATACAGAACAACCGTCGCCACCATCAGGCAGATGAGCGCAACCAGATCCCAGATCCAGTAATCCATGTACGGTGCTATTTTTTCTTTGTACGCTTTCAACATGACTGAAAACAAGTGACCACACTACTCAATGCGAAGAGCTTCACATAAATAGATGTAATATTTCTTTTCCTTATACGGGCCGTGGTAGGAGTAGATTTCCTCCACCAACCTTACCCGCTCAAAATGCTGATCCAGCACCGGTGGGTAGCGGGGTGCATCATGGACAATATAAAGCGCATTTTGACCCATATTTTTGGGCTGTCGGTAGTGCTCCCAGAAGTAAAACTGACTACTGACCTTCTGACCCAGCGGGACATAGGTTTGCACATGACCGGGGTGATAGAAGGCGATCAGCGCCGACACCTGATAGTGAGAGCCAATGATGAGAGGTGCATCATACTCCTTTTGGAATTCCTCCACCTGCAGAGCAAGACTGCGGGCCCCGCGCAACCGGGAAAGAAAGTCTTTTTCAGTGGGTAATCGATAGACCAGCAGGACGTGCAGCACAATCGCCACAATGGCAAGGAGAACCGTTACCGCCCGGCAAAGGTAACGGATGGCTCGCTGTTTATGCGCCATGTGCAACCAGGTGGCAACCATCAGAATAATCCCGCATATCACAGCGGGCGCGGTCCAATTGGGCTGGCCGGAATCATTGATGCCCAGGATGGTGTAAAAAATCCACAGCGGTAAAATGATGGATGCCAGAAAGCGATATGCCTGGGGGTTGGGCTGGCGAATGTCTTTTCTAAACAGACTGATCAAGATGCCCAGAAAAACAAACGGTGAAAACACCCCCGCCTGCTCGCCGAGATAGCCCAGGAATTCGCCGGGATGAATACCCCAGGCCGTATCCATGGAGCCCCGCTCTTTGAGGTGTGTGAACGTGATCCAGTCATGTTGCCAGTTCCAGATCAGTACGGGCGCGAGGCATAGCAGTGCAACCAGCACCATCAGCCAGAAGCCCGGTCGGCCCAACTTGGTTCGATGCGGTTTATGCCAGATAAAGAAGAGGATGAAGCTGAAAATCAGGGCCACATTCGTGTACTTGCACAGCATGCCGAGCCCAATTAACAGACCGATCAGCATCCAGCGCCCCGGAGTCGGATCATCTTTATTACTCCAGAAGACATACACCGTCCATATCCAGAAGAAGATGCTGAGCGGATCAATCGTCATCAGCAGACTGCCGACCACAAAGATGGGCACCACGCTCGTCATGACCACCGACCAGAAACCGACGCGCGCTGAGAACAGCCGGCGGCTCAGAGAAAATACCCCCCACCCCGTTCCAGCCGCAAGAAGAACACTGAAAAACCGGACCCCAAACGGGGTATCCCCGAAAAGCAGCGTGCCCAGTTTGATGGTCACGGCAATGCCGGGGCCCTTGCTGTAATAATTCCAGTCCAGGTGCTGGGACCACAGCCAGTAGTAAGCTTCGTCACCAACCAACTGAAAAAAGTTCACAAAAAGCAGGCGTAACAGCGTCGTCAGCCCAATATAGAGGAGCGTCAACCGCGCGTAATAGGCGGCACTGTCTGATTTGTCTGGCAGTAAAGAAATTTCACAGCTCCCAGTTCAATTTTGACTGTGCATACAATAAAATGGGGTGAGTGACGGGACTTGAACCCGCGGCCTCCAGGGCCACAACCTAGCGCTCTAACCACCTGAGCTACACCCACCACCTGTAAAGCAATATATCAGTATAGGCTGCCTGTATGGAAATACAAGCAGTCAAAGGAAGTGATACGTTATAGATTTTCACTAAAAATTCAAAGAAAAAGTGGAATGAAGTGCCGGCGGAAAAGGTGTGCTGTTTAACCTAGCCAAAAATAGTTGAAATTAGTTTCCGTGTGAAATGGCCAACCCGCATTCGGGTTGAAATGCGAAGGCCCATGTACGAAACACCTTGAAGAGCCCGGTCGACAGCACTATGGTTTCTACAGAATCATGTCTTACGAATGGATTATTATTGACGGCTACAGCCTGATGCACCGGGACGGAGAGTTCGCCGAATACCTGTCCTCAGGCAATATCGCCCTCGGACGGCAGATGCTCATTCGAAAAGTCGAGCGGGCTGCACTGGATATGGGGCAGCGTGTTACGGTCGTATTTGACGGAGACCGAGAAGGCGGGCCCGGTGATGACTTTGAAACCTCACCGGTCGATGTAGTCTATTCGCCTTCCCATTTGACGGCGGACTCCGTCATTGAACGCATGGTGCACTCCCATAAAGGTCACGGGGAAATACTCGTCGTCACTTCTGACCGTTTAGAGCGAATCACGGTCAGCGCGTCCGGCGCCCACACTATGTCCTGCGGCGATTTTATTGATGTTGAGAAAAAAGTGTCGGCCCGGAGAAGGCAAACCATCAGCTATAAAAAGCGCTCTTTTTCACCCGGGAAATTAGGTGACCTATTTCCGTGAAACCTTTTGGTTCCCCGTAGAATTTCGGGGCCCCCGCAGGGTTTTTCTTGCCAAAATCCACAAAATAGTACGAAGAGCCAATCTTTTTCACCTATATCGACAGTTTCGCTCGACTCCGGTCAGGGTTCCACGCCCATCAACCTGAGACGCACGTGATCACCTGCAGCGTAATCGCTACCGAAGGGCTTCAACCGTCGACCGGTCTTCCGCTTGTAGAGCCCTATTGAACAGTCGTATGGCCCTGTCGGCGCATGTGCAGGAACGGTTACCGTGTGCGACACGGTGAATATACTGTTATAAAGCTGCTCTCTGACAGCGCGCTCATGTATATCCCGCATGAAGACGTGATCGTCCTGAAAGACCACTTCATTGCCCAATTTAAAATGTACAAATACGGCATAGGCGTCCGACCTGAAGCCCGGTGGACAACGCCAGCGATACGTGATATCAAAAGACTGCCCCTTTTTCAGCCGGTCTCGATCGACCTCCACTGATACCAATTCAACACCCGGTTTAAACCGTGCATTGATGAGGGGCCCGGAACCGTACAACTTCTCTGCGTAAAAAGACTTTTCTCTTTCTGTCATGGCGGGTTCATAGAGCGGACAGATGGCCAGCACGCGCCGGCGAATGCTTTCAGAGGGGCGGTTCTTCTCTCGCTGGTACAGCAGGTGTGCATGGCGCAGCGCAAAGCGCTGCTCGTCCAGTCGCAAACCCACCGGACCCGCCCATTGAAGCCCGGCATAAACTTTATGTTCGTAATTGGTGGCAACCCACAGCGTCCCGTAATCGCCCTCATACCGGGCCATATACTCTTCGATGTGCGCCAGCTCCTCCCGCTGCATGGCGGCCCACTCTTGATCGACCCAGATGGCTGTTCCCGGATCGAGCCAGTCGATCAGAGGAAACTCGGGTTTCTGTTTATCCTGCCGCGAATATATGTTTTTTTTCATAAAGGATGGCTCTAGAATTTCCAGATCGGGCCACTGATTCTTCAGGGCGCGCGAAGGACCCCGATCAGCCAGCAATCTGGTAACACCACGTGCCTTTAAGAATGCGGGATCCATCGCGGTTTCAGGGGCCGGACCTCTTTTTAACAACCAGACTTCTGACAGCTCAACACCTTCAGCTTTCCGGTTGAGCCAGCTCAAGCGCAACTGTGATGTCATCACGCGCTCGGGGAACTGGATCTGCAGCCGCTCACTGAGTCCACCGTAAAACCATCGGTATCCAGACCAGAAGAAAGGCTTGCAGTACACCTCACAAACCGGACGCCATTGCTGCCCCACCCTAGCCTCGACACGAAGTATCGAAGGATAAAGCCCCTCGATTGAAAAAAGCATGATGCCGTCGATGGGTGCGGGTTGTTCCCGCTGCACCTTCAATACGACAGACTCCCTTGAATCATCCCCCTGCTGCACCTCATATGACGATTCCAGGTTGCGGTCACTCAGAGCCTTCGGCTCCTGAATTTGTATGTTCGCGGGATAAAGAGGCCCATGTGACTTAAAGGAATGGGCTACCTGCCATTCACCGACAGTCGTTGTTTCATAGGTCAGATTCTCGCGCACAGCAAAATGGGCAACGGGACCGGGAAACCTGAAAACAGCCGGATTGGTGGCGCATTCCGCCATTTGCTCATAAGGGACGTAGGGTTCACTGATAATATCACACAGCATCACCTGCTCACCGGATGCAAAATTGATCCAGTGCTGCCAAATATCCCCATACAACACATCGACACCAAGCGCCCGGGTCCTGCTTGCCAGTTCGGAAGCCGCCCGCCATTTAGGTGCCGCATCCTGATGAAATTTCCAAGCCTTATGCAGTCCGGGCACCTGTGCCAGAACGAGCAGGGAAACCAGCACAATACCAGAGAGCGGATGTACACGCCTGCTGATATGGGCGGCCAGCAGACCGGTCCAGACCGCCCAGACCGGAACGAGCGGCAACAGATAGCGTACGGTTGAGACGCCGGCAAAATGAGAGCGGATAAATATGAATACGGAGATGACGACAAACAGTATAAGCCCTGAGCCGACCCAGACAGCGGGTGAGGCCTGCCCCTCTTTTGACCGGCAGCCCCCCACCGTAACATGCAGTGCATTGAGAGCTGCCAGAAGGAAAAGAACCGGTCCAAACCACTGCAGCAGGCCGCTCCAGTCCATGAGAAGCGGAAGCCGCTCTGTTATAAGAAGGCGCCACCCCTCTTGCGCATCGGTTCCACCTATCGAGTGAACAAAACTGAACGTACTCCAGCCATGCGCCTGGTTCCAGAGCCACAGGGGAAGGCTGCCCAGCACAAACGCGAGAGCCGCAGGGATTATTTCCCAGCGCAGGATTTTACCCCGAAGGCCTGCCGCCAGCATGACGGCAGCCGCCACAAGATACGCGGTGATCAACTGATTGGTCCACCATCCTACACCGGCGGCCAGACCGATGGCGCCCCATTGAATCCAACCCGTTTTACGGCCTGTAAATTCCGCCGCCGCCATGATAGCCGATTGATAAAGAACCCACAGCCCGAGCGCCAGCGTGACCGCATAGCCACCGCGCGGAGATCCCATGTAATAAAAATAATGGAAGGGCCCTGTAACCATCAGGGCGATGGCAAACAGGGCGGCCAGTGAACCGCCCGTGCAACGGGCAATACGATAAGTTAGGGGCAGTATCAGGAAGGCCGTTAACGAGGTTCCCAGGCAGACCAAAAAACCATTTACACCGCCGACTTTACAAAACAGCGCACTGATCATCGGCTCCAGCGTCCCCATGTAGGCGGAACCGTAGAAAAATACGGGAAAGTGCTTCAGTTCGGCCATATGTTTAGCCATGAGTCCGACGCGGCCGTAGTCCTGAGATGTCTGATTGCTGAAGGTCCAGGCCGCATATATGCGGATAGCCATCCCCAGTGCCAACAATATCCAGGTAGCACGGGCCAGTCTTTTTCTGTTCAGTGTATCATTCAATGGGTCTGTTCCCACCGCCCTGGTTAAAGCGGTTCAACTCGGCATCTACTCCGGGATCCGGCATCGCTATCTTATCCGATGGAGGGATCACCCCACTCTTTTGAAGTGTCGATTTCCCTTTTTTCTTTTTTGCGCCCGCGGTTCACGAGGGCAAACAGCACACCGAAAACGGCGAGGGGCATGAGCCCTCCCATGACGGTGACCTGTAGGAGGGAGAGGCTGTACGTGGGGTCATCCGCAAAGCGATATAGGTTCCAGAAGATGATGACACAGCAAATCCAGACCGCCAGAAAATTGGGAAGCGAATCCCCCGAACGCATCACGTGCATACCTTTCATTCGTTTCTTTGTAAACGGGTACAGCAGGTTGGACCCCATAAATCCCATTTGATCTTCCACGAGATGACCGGCATAGCCCAATGCAATGATGACCAGTGGTTTCCAGCCATGAATAAAGCCGGACATCGATTGCTGCCCCAACCAGGCCATGAGCCCCCACAGCAGCCATATTACCAGACCGGCGCTGACCCCCACTGTGTAACTGTGACTCCAGTTGCGGTGCCAAGGCAGAAAATGGGCCTCTATGCGCCCCTCTTCATTCTTTGCAAAAAGAAAACTGGGGCCGTCGAAAATATCTACCGTCGTCACCGCATCATAGGTCTGGACTACGGGATGCTTCAGTTTGGCCCTACCGGCGGGGCGGTTTTGCGAAGTGGAGTTCGGGACGGGCACCTGCCCGGTGTTCACAACGGGGCCCAGTTTTACGACGACTTCGCCGGCCTCCGCATCAAATTTAATTTTATACTGTTGCCATAAATCGGCACCCATCCGAATCGTGCTCAACTTCACCCGGCATTCCCCGTTTTCAGCGGCCCTGTCAAAAGCTCCCGCCAACTGGTCGGCGATGGTCTGAGGATCCAGGTCCCGCGAGGTGGGCTCAATGTAAAGGTCGTGGCGGTAGAAAAAACGGTAGAATTTGAAGTCGATGGTATCCGGAAGAATGCCGAAGGCACCGCCGAGGATAAAATACAGGGGGTTGCCTTCCTCCGCGGCCCGGACAGAAAATGGAAAACACGAGGCCGCAGCCACGCCCGTAATAAAATGTGCTATACCTTTCATGAGCTCGTTTTTCAGTACTTCAGCATTTCAACCTTCGCACCCTAGATCAGTCCTAAAAATGCCGCGATGTGCTGGCCGAAGCCGGACATATTACACGCCATAGGTAACAGCAAAATCCCTAGGCAGTTCAGCCTGCGCGATCCAAACAGGACCGGCAGCAACCCGATACCGCAGGCAACAACGGCCACAAACATGCCCCGCCAACCGGTAACACTCAACACAATAGCCACGATAATCAAAAGCGAGAGAATCGATACATAGCGATAGTTAAGCTTCTTGATGCCCCACAAGGTAAACCGCGTCATGGGAGACATCATCAGAAAGGCCACCGACGCCGAAAGCGCGACCACGGCCAGGATCATAAAGTACTCGTAGTAACCGTATGGGCGGTACAGGCTCTGCACCATCCAGGCGGCCCCGCCGCGGCGCAGGTTGAGGCCGGGGACAAAAAACATCACAAAAGCGCCGACATAATAGATAAATTTGGAAACACCCTGGGACATCACAAACACCCTTTCGTCGCGCTGCGCCGTTGCGTGCCCGGCGAGCATACCGCCCACCCCCCCAGTAACAACAGGTAAAAACGATGCCAGGCCGCCGCCGAGGCCGCCGGCCGCCACACTGCGCAGGATGACATCACCGTCCACCTCTATCGTTTTAGAACATTTCTGCTCCGGAATATTGGTGCCGCTGAACACGTTAAGAAGACACCACGGTATGGCGAACAGACCGACAAAGGCGGGCATGATATTCTGAAAGGCCGTTTCGGTCGATACCGGCGAGCGGTATAAAATGATGAAGCCCAGCAAACCGGCCAGCAAAAAGGTAACCAGCCCGGCCCCCAAAGAGCGCCAGGCATCAAAAAACTTTTTCCATCCGGATTTTCCGCGGGTGCCCCCCTTAGGCCACTCCGACATCAGCATAAAAGTGATGATTATCCAGAGAATCCAGTGCAGGTGAGGCCGCAGAACGTCGTGGATAACCGGCAGAAAAAACGGCGCTGTCGGGGCGATAAAGAGGATCAGCAGAAAAGCGCCCGCCAGACCGCCTACACCCGTCATCATGGTGCCTTCATACCCTCGGCCCATCATCAGGTATTTCTGCCCCGGCAACACCGTAAACAGCGCGCTTTCATCGGGCGCCCCGAGCAGCATGGAGGGGATTGTATTTAAGATGGCCCAGGTGACGATCATACTCGTCATAAAAGGAATATAGAGTTCGGGCATCACCTCGACACCCTTTTCCGCAAGCATGAACAGCAATAGAACCACTCCGCCCATGGCATTGTATATGTGCAGGCCGGGCAGGCAGGAGAGCACGCTCGAGAGTAGTGCCCCCGTCAGGGTTGCCAGCAATATCAGACCTATCACATCCATCACGGTCTATTCTCCCAACAGTTGAAGATCGGTCGGTTTATTGACGATGAGCTGGATCTTGTCCCGGTATGAAGAAATCGTCACGTAGGCCTCAATGCGAGTGCCCTCCCTGAGCTGCCCCCTTTCCGGAACGGCCTCATAGATGCTGCGCCACATGATCATGAGCTGTGTCCCGGTGCCGTCTGAGATATGGAACTCATAGGGCCGCTTCGAATCTTCCGGCGGAATGGATACCTGTTTAATAGTCCCTTCCACCAATGCGCTCTCCCCTTCCATCGCCATGCTCACATCACCGAGAGAAAGAAGTTCCACATCGCTGCTCTGAATCGTTATGTGATCGGGCGTCTGGAGGTACATGACCATATCTTCTGCCGATACACTCAAGCTGCCAGAAACCGAAACGGCATCCCCCTCGCGCGGCACTTTGCCGGCATCGGCCACCGATGCAGCTTTATTGCCGTACACTTTTACGGGCATGACACCCGACCCGTCATCGACACTGAACCGTATACTCTGAATGCGCCCCGCTTCGCCGTATACGCGCGGCTCCCCCAGAACAACACCCTCCACTGTGACATAGGCAAAGTTCATCGACTTTTTGATATCGCCGACCAGGACCACCGGAATATCCCTGTGGGTCGCCATCAGGTACAGAAGAAACAGACCCAGCGTGGCCAACAGTACCGACGCCCAGCGGAAAAAACGGATACTCATCCTGGCGCGCACCGGGGCCCCGCAGGCCGGACATTTGGTTAAGGCGCCGACAAAAGTGCCGCAATTCGAACACGTTACTTCATCGGGTTGAAATTCCTGCCCTGCCAGCGATTTATGTTCTGTCATAACTCCACTTTCTTTAAGTCGGGCGGGTTTATAACATGCCCTGCACAATAAAGCTACAGGCTACCACACAATTTTAATGCACAAAAATCGTGCAGCCTGAATTATTCACGCGTTCAATCTATGGTTTCTTTACGACAGGGTCTTCCGCAGAATCTGTGGGTCAAGAGATGCGCCTGTGCCCTTGATCGTGCAAAGGAG
>CAYXEW010000002.1:0-64534 GCA_964464115.1 uncultured Verrucomicrobiota bacterium | reverse complement strand
GTACTCGTGTACCCGAGTACCCGGAAAGTGCGACAGGCGGCGTGATATAGGGATTTGGTTGGACGCACTATTCGCTGATGTTATACAGATAGTACACCTTTTCCACAAAACAGTACGAAGAGCCTATAATCTCCGCAAAAGAACTCAGAGATCGCAAAGACTGCGTATTTCGGGAGACATAGCATTCCTCATCATGATAGTGTAAACCGTGTTCTCATAATGTTAACAGTACAGTAAATCTAGAAGGAGTAGTTGAATGCCGATGAAGCGTGCAGTTGCGTTGATGTCGACGGGTTACGCAAAATCACAGGCGCATCCGCAAGGTGGGTCGAGGCTTTTGCGCAACCCGCTGGCTGTGAATGAGCTGTGTTATTCGCTGCGGGCCAACTGCTCTTTCTAGGGTAAAACACTATGTACGGCGTATATGTGCATCTTCCTTTCTGTGAGCGTAAATGCCCTTACTGCTCTTTCTATTCAAAGCGCGGTATGCAGGAGGATCATATCGCTTTTGTCGACGCTTTAGAGCGTGAACTGCTGCTGAGAAAGCCACCGCAGCCTGTAGACACCGTATTTATCGGTGGTGGCAGTCCTACATGCTTGGAAGACGCCCTGTTTGACCGTCTGCTGTACAGCGTTGGCAAAGCGTGCGGAATACCATCTGTCTGTGAGTGGACGGTCGAGAGTAACCCCTCTTCATGGACCGATGCAAAAGAGACTGTCTGTCGGCAGCGCGGGGTGACGCGCATATCAATGGGAATCCAGAGCTTTCAACAGGATGCTCTCGGTCGGCTGGGCCGTCGCGGGCAGGCCGAAGACGCCCTGCATAAATGCCACCACATTATGGAGTGCGGATATTTCAATTTGAATATTGATTTGATGTACGGTGTGCCGACCTCACCGGCCTCATGGCTGGAGCGGGATCTCTCTTTAGTGGCTTCACTGAGACCGCATCATGTTTCGAGTTACTGCCTGTCATTGGAAAAAGGGGTTCCTCTCTATAAAAAATGGATACATGAAGTGAGCTCTCAGGATTATGAAGTCTTCGCTGCTCAGCAGTTTGAATCGCTGCGCAATAGCTTGAAAAAACTCGGATATCATCATTATGAAATATCAAATTTTGCCCTGCCCGGTCATGAATGTCGGCACAATATGAAGTATTGGTGTGGCGGTGAGTTTGCCGGTTACGGGCCGTCAGCACACGAGCATGTCCAGGGTGTCAGAAGTGCAAATATCCCGGACATAAAGGTGTATGAAACACACGTGAACGCTGGGCGCCGACCGCACTCTTTCAGCGAAAAACTGGGTTCGAAAGAGAAAGCCCGTGAAGTGCTGATTACCTGGCTTCGTCTAGTAGATGGAGTGCCCGAAACAGCATTCATAGAAAAGGCGGGGTATACGTTTGACAGCCTTGCCGGCTCACAAATCAGAGACCTTCAAAAAGACGGATTGCTCATCGAAGAGGCGGGCCGCCTCAAGTTGAGTGAGCGGGCTCATTTTATAAGCGATACGGTATTTCGTGAACTGGTCTAAATGGTGCGAGGTATGGCCATATGCAGGTTCGCCGTGGTTGGATAGTTTCAGTCTGCCTGACTTGTGGTTCGGCTGAAGATGAGTATAATGAGCACATGGCAACGAAGGTGTGTGATGATGCGCAGTGAACGAGATATAGTAGGCACAGTAGAAGTCCCCGCGGGACGGCTGTTTGGTCCGCATACAGCCAGAGCCCTCGATAATTTTCCGTTGAGTCTTCGCCCCGTCCGTCCCGATCTGATCCACGCATACGGCGCCGTTAAGTTGGCCGCCTGTAATATCAATAGGCGGTTGGGCTTTATCACAGAACAGGTCGGAATCGAGCTTCAGCACGCATGCATGGAAATGATGGATGGCGCGCTGGATGCGCATATAGTGGTGGATGCGTTGCAGGGTGGCGCCGGGACGTCAACGAATATGAACGTAAATGAAGTGCTCGCAAACCGCACGCTGCAACGCATGGGGTACGAACTCGGACAGTATGAAATTGTGGACCCGCTCCGCACCGTGAACCTGCATCAGTCGACCAATGACACGTATCCGACAGCACTGAAAATTGCTCTTATTAAAAACCTGCGAAGACTGGAGACTGAAGTGATCGCCTTGATGGAGGCCTTCCAGGAAAAGGAAAAAGACTGGGCCGATATTGTCAAAGTGGGGCGAACGCAGTTTCAGGATGCGGTGCTTACCACCCTTGGGCGTGAGATGTCGGCCTATGCCGAAGCGCTGTCACGGGATCGCTGGCGGATCTACAAATGTGAAGAGCGGTTAAGGGTAGTGAATTTGGGTGGCACCGCGATCGGTACCGGCATTGGTGCTCCAAGAGATTATATCTTTCAGGTCGTCCCTGAGCTGAAAGAGATCACCGGCCTTGGTCTGGCCCGCGCTGAAAACCTAGTGGAGGCTACACAGAATAGCGATGTGTATGTCGAGGTAAGCGGGATTATCAAAGCCTGTGCGGTGAGCCTTTATAAAATGTCAAATGACCTCCGGTTTATGAGCTCCGGCCCGCAGGCCGGCATTGGTGAAATCACGCTGCCGCCGGTGCAGGCCGGTTCGTCCATCATGCCGGGCAAAATCAATCC
Source organism: uncultured Verrucomicrobiota bacterium (assembly GCA_964464115.1). Lineage (GTDB taxonomy): Bacteria > Verrucomicrobiota > Kiritimatiellia > CAYTQP01 > CAYXEW01 > CAYXEW01. Next base: position 61,919 of record CAYXEW010000002.1, on the reverse strand, counting down.
CGTTATACCGGAGGCGGTTATGCAGGCCGCTGTGAATATGATGAGTAATGATGTAGCGGTGACACAGGCATGCTCTGCGGGGCATTTAGAACTGAATGCCTTTCTTCCACTGGTGGCGGACAAACTGCTTGAAAGCTTAAGCCTGCTACGTTCAGCCTGCCGTTTGTTGAAAGAAAAATGTGTGGACGGTATGAAAGCTGATGAAGGGCACTGCCGTGCAGGTGTAAATTCTTCAACAGCCGCAATAACCGCACTGGTATCAAGCATTGGTTATAAAGAGGGCGAACAGCTGGCCATAGAGCTGCAGGCACGTCATACGACGTCTTTAAGAGACTTGGTCGTTGAAAAAAACCTCATGAGTGCTGAAGAGTACGATGAACTCACCTCTGCTGAAGCGGTAAACAAGTTGGGACATTGACTATAGGTATGTGGAATATCCAGTGCTGAATGGTGAGACAGATAACGAATGTATATAAAACATAATCTGTGTAAATCTGCGCAATCAGCGGATAAATAATCTTATGCAAAAGACACCCAAAGGAATGAGATTGCATATCGGCATTTTCGGCAGACGAAATGTCGGCAAGTCATCACTGCTCAACGCCCTGACGAATCAATCCGTCTCCATTGTTTCCGAGCAGGCGGGGACAACAACGGATCCTGTGGAAAAGCCGATGGAGCTGCTTCCGCTGGGGCCTGTTCTCTTTATTGATACAGCCGGTATTGATGATGTCGGAGCGCTCGGTCAGATGCGCATTGAAAAAACCCGCAGGGCTCTGGATCGAACGGATGTGGCTCTGATTGTAACGGAAGGCTTTCAATGGGGTGATTTTGAAAAGGATCTGCTGAGCGAGCTTGCATCAAGAAATACACCGGTGATCGTGGTCTGGAATAAATCAGACCTCGCTGAACCGTCGGATGGGGCTATGGTTTCACCGGAAGTGCCCTGTGTGCTCACATCGGCAAAGCAGGGGACGGGGTTGCTGGATTTGCGGGAGGCACTGATCAAGTCTGTCCCCGATGAAAAACTAATTCAACAGCCCATTGTGGGAGATTTAGTATCGCCGGGCTCGCTGCTGATGCTGGTCGTTCCCATTGATTTGGAAGCGCCGCGCGGTCGTTTGATTTTGCCTCAGGTGCAGACTATCCGCGACATACTGGATCATGACTGTTACACGCTGGTGGTAAAAGAGCGTGAAATGCGGGATGCGCTGGATCGATTAAAAGAGCCTCCCGCACTCGTCATAACCGATTCACAGGCCTTTCTTAAAGTGGCAGGCGACATGCCGCCGCAGTCAAAAATGACATCGTTTTCTATTCTTTTTGCCCGGTTGAAAGGCGACCTGAAGGCCTTTGTTGACGGTGCTCAAACTATTGACTCAGTAAAGCCTGGCGATCACATACTGGTGGCAGAAGCCTGCACTCACCATCCGATCGGTGAAGATATTGGCCGTATTAAAATTCCACGCTGGTTGACGCAGTACGTCGGTGGAAAATTGGAGTTCACCCATGTGCAGGGATTGGATTTTCCAGAGAACATGGAGCGATACAAGCTCGTCATTCACTGCGGGTCCTGCACATTGAATCGAAAGCTGGTATTGTCACGCATTTTGCGATGCCAGGCGGCCGGCGTTCCTATTACGAACTACGGAGTTGCCATTGCCAAATCACTGGGTATTCTCAAGCAGGCTCTAGAGCCATTTCCCGAGATTCTAGCCCAACTTTAGGGTAAACGTTTATAGTAATAGAAAGTATATGTGGTCGGGTCCAATGCCGTTAACTTAAGGCGTAACGTAATGGCCTACAATAGAATACGATTGATGTAGACCGTCCACAAAGACTTTTTGTTAGATGGGTTCTATAAACCCTTAATCAATCCCTTATTTTCTCTTCTTTTAAACAAGTTGAGACAGTAAGGTCCGAAGCGGAACCCGAAATGGTGTGCCGGGACGGGATGCCTCAAAACAGTCGGCATCCACGGCGTCCATTTCCATCACCGCCTGAAAGGCATGCGGTACATTCAGAACCTGCGCAAAATGTTTCAATGCCAGGTTGATCGGTTCTTTTGGGGATTTTTTGACCTCAACTATCATCCAGGGTTCAGCGTCTTTCGATATCAGAAAATCGACCTCGTGTTGCGCTGTATCGCGAATGAAATGAAGCTCAAACTTTCCCAGCCCCAGATCGTTCCACCAATGGACCGCTTTGAAGAGATGGGATGCCGTAAAGCTCTCAATTCGGGCTCCCTCGTCTTTGACCGGACTCCAGTCCCACGGATAGACCTTCGGCTGCTTGCGCAACGATTTGGAAACATTCCGGAACCAGGGTCGTATCCGAAATGAAAAGTAGATGGATTCCAGCAGCGTCATCCAGCGGCGAATGGTATCGACCGAAACACAGACTTCATTGGCCAATGCGCTGTAGTTGACCATGGCTCCTGCCTGTGAGAGCATAATCTGCGAAAGGGTCATGAGCTGATCAATCTCCTGAACGCGGGTCAAATCGCGCAAGTCCTCCCGGAACATCTGCTCGCTGCGCAATCCGATCCAACGGTTGTAGAAGCGATCCGTCCCCCGGAGAAACGGCTCCGGAAAGCCGCCGAAGCGATAAAGTGCGTCAAACTCCGCGTCTGATATCGCTCCGGGAGCCCGGACAATACAGGGATCGTACGGACGGTTCACCAGTTCTCCAACTGAAAGCGGATGCATGCGATACAGAAAATAGCGCCCCATCAGGCTGTCCCCGCCCCGTTTATAGATATTGAGCCGCGCACGGCCGGTCACCAGAACCGACGCAGTGTCCTCGCAGGCATCAAAAAAGCCTTTCAGAAAATTTTTCCATTGCCGGAATTTATGAATTTCATCAAACGCGATCAGCCGCCGTGACCGGGAAGCCCCCAAGTCGGTGAATCCGTACTGCTCAATAATGAAATCAGATCCCTTCAGAATTGCGCGCCGATCGTTCGGACAATCCCAGTTCAATGAAAAATCGTTCTCCCCGCACAAGCTGTCAATCAGGGTGGACTTCCCGACCTGACGCGGGCCGGCCACGAAGGCCATCTGCCGTTCGGTAGAAAAATGCTCCCGCAGAAGCTCCTCATAGATCCGTTTCATGTCACAGAAAATGCACCGTAGAACTCAAAAAATCAAGAATTGTTTTACGATGTTTTATAAAATAATCTAGATTATTTTACGATGATACAAAAAAATATCGGCTTTGACCAGTGGTTAAAAGTAAACGGTGTTAAACGCGGTTCAACGGGTTAAACGGGTTTGGACCTATGTAGTTGGCCTGACAAATTCCTTAAAGACACTTTTTTTAGCTGAAAAACATACCCCTAAGTTGCTATACACCCCTAGTTTTGGTCTAAACTATTACCTATCAACAAATTGCACAGGTCCGACCCCCGCTTTTCACGACCCCCGCTTACCCCCGCTTTTCAAATTTGCCGGACTTGTTTTCGCGTTGACATCCGCCCGTTGTGCACATAGAATGCTGAAACAAAAAAAGGAGCGCACATGAAAAAGTTGTTTATGCTGTTGTTTGTTGCGGGGGTTTTTGCGTGTATGGTTTCTGCTGGGGAGTGGGAGCTGTTTGATACGATTCCGAACTTAAATCCGCAGGGATCGGCCGCTGCGGACGCGAGCAATGTGTGGTTCATGGGGGGGAATTCTTCGAGTGGCGCGATTTATCGGTTCGATGGAACCTCCTGGGCAAAGGAGTATCAGGCCTTTTACGATGGAGACCAGGGAGAGCTGCGGGGCGCTTACGCACTTGACGTCGACCATGTCTGGACGGTTGGACGCAGTTCTGTGTCGACGACCAACTCGGTGTTTTTCCGGGATGCCGGTAGTTGGTCCAAGCTCAGCGATTTGCCGAGTGCGGTGGGCACGTATGTCTACGATGTGTATGCTTCCGACCCGAGTAATGTGTGGCTGTGCGCCATGTCAGGAAATATCATCCGATCGACCAATGGCGGGCTGGACTGGGCGATTGAATGCGACGTGGGTTCCGCTATAATGAGCGCTATTGACGGACTTGATTCCCAACACATCTGGGCCGTGGGGAGCCCTCCGAGCGGCAGCAATGTTGTGTACTTTTATGACGGCAGCGCCTGGAGCACGCAAGCGGTATTTAAAATGAGTCCTTCCCGATATCTGCGCGACGTGCACGCCAGGAGCGTGTGTGACGTGTGGATTGCAGGCGATGAGGGGTTCTTGGCCCATTTCAACGGCGAGACGTGGAGCACCATTCCGATTGATGGATGCACCAACACAATAAACGTGGCCATCGTGGATTCCTGGAACGGGGAGAACGTCTGGCTTGGGTATAACGGTGTTGATCGAGGCCTGTACTTCTACGATGGCGCGCATGTGACGTTTTCGACCAACATCAACACGGTGTACGGTCTGGTATGTTCAGGTCCGGGTGATGTCTGGGCCGCCGGATCGTTTGGAAACATCTACCGGAACCATCGCCCGCTCGCTGTGGTGTCGGTTTCGCGGACGACGGCCATCAGTTGGACAGGCATTGTGGGCGCGACCTATGACATTGAATGGGCGGACGACCTTCTCGGACCCTGGGCCCATGCCGATACCGTACGCGCCGGTTCCGTGGTTTGCACATGGGCCGACCTGGGCGGCCCGGGACGCCCCGAGCCTTCGAGTGAAACCGAGCGCGTCTACAGAATTGTGTTGACGAAGCCGTGAGGTCCGACCCCCGCTTTCAACCCCGCTTTCACCGCTGGCGCTCCATTGCCGCGCTCACTGCGTTCGTGATCTCGCTCTGCGTGCCGCAGATCAAGACCACTTCACCAGATTTGTCTGGCCTCCCGCAGACTGCGTCTGCTATCGTCCAGTCAAACTGGTGAGCGCGGCATTAGCAGTAGATAAAATGAAAATAATATTCACCAAAGCTGAACGTGATTACATCGTACTGAACCAAGGTTCGGATCTTGTCTTAACTTCAATAGGAATGAACCTTGTTGAGAGGTGCAAGCAGATTGGTGGAGCGTACAGTTTAGATGTTGGATCAGAGGACTACTCCGAGTTTATTGAAAACTTAAGAGATGAGTTCATTTGGAAAATTCGGAGAATCTCAAATCCTCAACCTCTAAATAATATGGCAAAGAAATTTCTAGATGATTATCACTCACTACAACCCATGAGATTTCTGACTAATCATCAAATTGAACCGGCCCCGTTCAACTCCAGTGAATTCGATTAAAACTAAAAAATGCTAACCAGTCAAGTGACGCTACGTGATGAACACCCAGCAATTAACAAACTGCACAGGTCCGACCCGTTCGTTGACAAGTTCCGCTTTGGGCCAAAGTCTTAAGTTTTCTGACCGGCAAACAGCTAATGTTTCACAAAGAATGCAGTCAACTATGGGCAGGTTCTGTGAATTAATCTGGTCAGCCTTTTGCAGTGATGATATAAAACAGCAATATATTGAGTTAACAGGTGAAAGAGTGTGCAGATTGGGGGTGCAAAATGAGCAACAACTTGTTGAAAATGAATAAGGCCGTTCGGAGTTTCGTTTTACTCCTCTTGTTATGTTGCATTTCTGTTCATGCAGAGACGGCCATTGACCGATTGCTCGTAAATTATAACCGCATCGAATCATTGTCCTGTAAAATACGTCGGGTTTCGGAAGTGGGGGACCAAAAGGTGCGCCGCCTGAGTCGCATCTACTGGAAGCGGGGAGACTTTATACATGTGGACAATATTGCACCTCTAAAGAGGCGGATCATTGCCGATGGCAAACATTTTTACTATTATATTACAGGCGAACCCAAAGGTTTTTCCAGGCCTATTGAGCAGTTGAGCGGGGAGCAGATCGCGGAATTGCGCCGCGTGCCGGGTACCCCGATGGATCATCTGCTCAAGTTGAAGGGTTTGGAAGAAGAGTTGCTCAAACCAAAAGATGCCGGCGGCCTGTCATTCGGTTATAAAGGGGACGGTTTTTTCGCAGAAGTCAATACAGATGAGCGTAACAGGCTATCCTCTATTCTCTACTATGAAGGAGATGCGCAGGGTCGCATGCAGGCAAGGTATGATTATTCAGAGTACAAAGAGATCATGTCCGGTTTGTGGATGCCTTTAAAGCATGATGCACAGATTCTGATAGGTAAAGAAGATGGCAGTGAAACGCTGAGGGTTAGTGATCTGACCGTAAATGAGCCGATTGCGGAAGGCTTGTTCATCGCTGATCATTTCCTCAAAGGGGTGGACTATGTGAAGACCTTTAAGGAAATATATGAGTGAGCTGTTGGTAAAAATAATGCATATCTTTATTTGATATTAAATGATCTGTTTACTAGGATTACGAAGTAGTGCAAACCTAAATATGGAGGGTAGAGTATGAAGAAAATTGTAGCACTGTTGATGGTGGCCGTAATGTTGACACTGGTTGTTGCTCCGGTTGCTGAAGCCAAGGGTTCAGGTCGTGGCGGAATTATGGGTCTTATTTCTGGTTGCTGTTTTGGCGTTCGCGCTGCCGGCGATTATAATGAGGGCAAAGAAATCCACTGGCGTGAATGGGTTATGCTGGTTCCCTACGTAAATATTGTGTTTGCCATTATTACAGGTGTTGAAGGATACGACGGCATGACGTCTGCCGACTACGCAGAAAAATACGGTGCATCATACTATTGATTTCCACTGTTGCTAAGTTGATTAGAAAAAGGATTCCGGCTGTAATGGCCGGAATCCTTTTTTTGTCGCCTTATGCGGTTGCTGAAGAGCTGTTACTTGAACTGTATGAAGAGGGAGACTGGGAAGCCTGTCTGCTGGAGAGCTCCCGCATGATTCAAGCGGGTGTAAACAGCCCAAAGGCCCTGCTGATCAGGGCTGAAGCTAGGTTGATGCTCGGCCGTTCAATGGATCATGCCCTTGCAACACTAATCAATCTTGCATCACAAACGGACCGACCAGAGGAGATGTCGATGGCCGCTTACCTCTACGGTCGTGAAATGTGGAGGAGGGGTCGGATAGCTGATGCATTCGGGGCCTTCGAGCGGGCATTCAAACATGCTCAAAACCAGGATCTTTTTTTACATAGTGCATGCAGTCTATTCCTTTTGACGGAAGAATATCCGGCACTCAAGCAAGACCATGCTGACACCTTTATGCAGGTGAATTCAACTCGCGACTTCTGGTATGGCGAGCTGTTTGCGGAGTCACGCATTCATCAGCGCAAGGGGCTTTCGGTTGGGCGTCCTGTGGCAAAGTGGATTGTGACCTTTTATCGATCACAGATTTCCTCGGCCATTGCCATGCGCTGCTCCTGCGAGCCCAGTTGTTCAGAGTATTTCATGCAAGCCTGCAAAAAACATGGATTGCTCGGTTTTGCTATGCAGGCTGATCGCTTCTACCGGGAACCCTCCGTCGTGCAGCAAAAGAAGAAAGTTGTCATAGTGGGCGGGAGAGAGCGTGTTCTCGACCTCGTTGAAGATCATGATTTCTGGATGAGGAAACGATGATGAATAAGTTTTTGCGAAATCGGGTAGTTTGCATTGGTTCAAAACGTCGTGGCTGTCTGTGCCCGACAACCCTGCCTTCTCACCATGCTATGGGTTATATTTTGCTCTCCTTGTTTTGGATATGTTGCAGTATTTCGGTCGTGGCAGACAGTCAAAATGAGCTAGCCTGGTCGCTGTCGGAAGAAGGTGATTTTAATTTATCTGCACTGGAATTCCGCCGGATGGCCGTCGATGCCACTGATGAAGAAGGTAAGAGTTCGTATTTGTGGATGGCGGGTTATAACTATTACATGGATAAAGATTATGGTAGGGCTCAATCCATGCTCGATGGTGCAGAAGATGCATCGGTGAGTATTGAAAACGCCGCCATGCTGCTTCGTGGGGATATAGCGTTAGAGCTGAACGATTATGAGTCTGCCCGGTTCTATTATGAAAGCGTTGAGCCGGACTCCGATGAGCTATCTCAATATATAGCTCTCAGGACTGCAGGATCCTTCATGCGCAGTGGAAAGACGGAGAAGGCTTTGAAGTCCTTGCCCGAATCAGCTGCCGGCCGTCGTGCCCGTGATGCCATTATTCAATACCGTGAGGGACGCGATAAGAAACCGGCTGTAGGGGGACTTTTGGGGCTCATCCCCGGTCTTGGCTATTTCTATTCCGGAGAATATGCCAATGGCATTCGCTCTATGATTCTAAACGGTATCTTTATCTACGGGATGATCAGTACGGCCGAAGAGGAGCAGTGGGGTGCCTTCTCTGTTATTACCTTTTTTGAGCTTACCTGGTACTCCGGCAGTATATATGGTGGCATAGATGCCGCCCATCGTTACAATCGAGACAGGCTGTCACTCAGCTTGCAGGCAGTAGATGCCGACCTGTCTTTAAAGCCTGATCCAAGGCACCAGACGCGACTTTACCTGCAGTATCGATTTTGATGAAAATGCGGTATATATTACCTTTCTTGTCGGTATTGTGTGGCTGCTGTCTTCAGCATCTCCATGCCGCGTCAGACCCGTTTACAGATTGGTCGAACCGAGTGACCCGAAGTCTTGAGACGCGCGTAGCTGAAAAGACACCCCTATTGACGCTCCAGTACAAATTTGACTATCGATTTCTGTTTCTGCGCCTCTTTCACGTGGGGCAGGCAACAGTCGAGATTGCGGAGGGACTCTGGCAGTATGACCCGAAGCAGGAGTATACACCTGTCTATCTCGTCGATGTTAGGCTTACATCAGGGCATGATGATTTCGAAGACGAGAATTTTGTTCATATGGATGACCGGCTTATAACGGCCGTCGATAAAAGCGATATGCGCACTGTCTTCTATGCCAAAAAAATAGACGAATATGTGAGGGTGTTTTTTACAAAAACGCGTATGAGGAAAACATGCAGTTATGCTCTGCTCCATGACTCAATCCCTGAATTCTTTGCGTATGACGCTGTTAAACAGGAGTTACAAGACGAGCCGCCCGAGGCAAAGGACTTCCTGAGTCGCGGACAGGATGTAGAGCCTGTGCTAGATTACCTGGATGCCCGTGTCGCAGCTTCCCCGCCTGAAGGGACCGCTGAAAAATCACCCCGCCTTGAGCTGAACATCGGCGGAGTATTGTATCCGTTTACGCTGACCGTTAAACCTGTTGAGCTGCACGCAATGGGCCGTGAATGGAAGGCCGTACAGTGCAGAGCGATGCCGAAGGCGACGCTGCCGGAGAAGTCAAAACTGGAGCACCTGGTCGCGGCGGTGATCAATGTTGAGCGGTATATTGAGGCGGAAAAGAGAGTTGATATCCTGCCCTGGAAGCACCCGTGGCACCTTCTGCCCCTACAGGCAGATTATGACCTGATGCTTGGATTTGTCAGAGCAAAATTGGTTGCTGTCACACTCCCGTAATGACGCGTTCAGATACGTATATCCACCGCTCCGAGGTGGATAATTAAGCCAACTAAGCCATCCCGCAGCGATGGCTTTACTGCAAGTAATACGTAGTCTGCATTATTCATAAAAAACGCCATAACGAATGGTATATGATGAACAGCAATGAGCAATGAATGTTGCACCTAGAAAACGCTCGCCCCCTGAAAGCAAAACATTCGACGCAATATCGCGCTCCGACCCCACGGAGCGCTCTCGAGACTTCGGAGCGATCCGATTGACCGGTTCCCGCGGACGGGAACAGACACCATTCGCTGCTGTGCAGACACTTGCCGAAAACCAGATTTCGGCAAGAAAATCCCTGCGGGGGCCACGAATAGCTGAGTATGCCCAGATTACTCATGATTCATTTAGTTGCCGCATCAATGGACCTTTCCATTAACCGTCTCTATTTTTCATCTTCCACGAAATTCTACAAGGAACCGGCTATTGGGATTGTTTCATGAATACCGTTAATCAAGGTTAGGTGCTCGGCGCCAGGATTTATGACGCCAGGATTGCTGCACTCTGCAAACATCACCGTATTTAGAGCTTTGGACTGCTGATAGAGGCTTCGGTCGATTTCCAGTGGTACGTTGCTGAAAATCCAATGGTGTGATGTTCAAGGGAAACTTGCCTTTCTGAATCAGGTTTGCTAATGTCCACCCGTTTCAGGTTAATGTGAGCGAAAAATCGGAGAATTGAATGAAGAAAGTATTGATACCCACTAAACTTAACGGCATTGCTAAGCAGCTTTTAGAAAAGAGCGGTCTCTATCTGGTTATTCAGGATGAGGGTGCCGATATTGTTTCGTTGGCTAAAGAGCATACGGATGCTTATGCCTTGATCGTGCGCAGTGAAAAGGTAACACCGGAAGTGATGGATTTGTTGCCCCAGCTCAAGGTCGTGATTCGCGCCGGTGCCGGCTATAATACCATCGATACTACGTATGCCCGTTCCCACAGCATTGATGTGATGAATACGCCGGGTGCCAATTCTAATGCGGTGGCGGAAGAAGTCATTGCGATGATGCTTGCTGATGCGCGCCATATTGTAAAGGCAGACCCATCGGTGCGGTCCGGCAAATGGGAAAAGAAAAACTTTATGGGTAAAGAGGTGACCGGAAAAACAATGGGCATCGTCGGTCTCGGTTTTATTGGACGGTTGGTGGCCAAACGACTGGCTGGTTTCGAAATGCGCCTGATGGGGTATGACCCGTTTATTGCAGAAGACCGCGCTCGGGAGCTGGGTATCGAATTGGCCGACATGAGCACTCTTTTTGAGCAATGCGATTACATATCGCTGCATATTCCGGAAAATGATGAGACTCGCGGAATGATCAACTATGATTTACTCTCTCTTATGAAAGAAAATGCGACGCTTGTGAATTGCGCCCGTGCGGGGATTATTAACGAAGCGGATCTTCAAAAAGTCAAAGAGGAAAAGCATGTTCATTATTTAAATGATGTTTATCCGAAAGATGAAGAGGGTGAAAAATCCGTCGCGGCCGTGGCCGATTTAATGCTGCCCCACCTGGGTGCCAGCACTGCTGAGGCAAACCTGAACGCTGCCCGCCGCGCCGCCGAACAGCTCATTGAGTTTGATGAAAAGGGTGTCACTTCCTATATTGTCAACCGCGATATACCGGAAGGTTTGGATGAATCATTTGCTGATCTGGCTTATACGCTGGCCCGCCTGGCTCGCTCCATGGTGGGAAAGGATGCGCAATTAAAACTCATTGAAACCAGTTTTTACGGCTATTTGAAACCTTTTTCCGAATGGTTGATTATTCCTACCGTGGCCGCTTTGAGCGAAGAATTTGACCGCTCCATGGATCGCGATGCCGCACTGACTTTCTTGCAGGATATGGGTATTGATTACGAGGATCGCCGAGTGGATGACACCAAAGGTTTTGACAATTCCATCACCATCGACCTCACCGCCAGCAGGGATGCTGGCAATCTGCGGCGATGCAGTGTCCGTGGAACAGTGGCGGAAGGTACCATGATGGTTTCCCGCATCGATGACTTTGATAAACTGTATTTTGATCCCAAAGGTATTACCTGTGTATTCATCTATCGGGATCGGCCCGGCGTCTTGAGTCAGGTGGCCACCGGCCTCGCCGCGGCCGACATCAATATTGACGATGTGCGTAACCCGCACGATTCCAAAGGGTCAAAGTCGATCGCCATTCTGAAGGTCAACAAAGTAGTAGATGACGAGACCATTAAAAAAATCACAGCGCAAATCGATGCAGAAGCTGCATTCTGTGTTACGCTTTAACGTTTGAAGTGTTGGAAATTGATGTTACGCTGTTGACGCGGTGCAGTCCGTTCCAAACTATGTAGAGGTATAAACGGGAAGATGCTACTGAGGGTACACGAATGATAAAGACAGATATGCTTGAGAAAATTTGGGCACGTGGAAAAGAATTTCTGGGTGTTCGCTACCCGATCATCAGTGGTGGAATGACGTGGATCAGTGATTCGACACTGGTAAAAGCCATTCATGACTGCGGCGGTTTCGGGGTGCTGGCTGCAGGCAATATGCCGCCGGAATTACTGGAACAGGAACTCGACAAATGCGACGAGATGCTCGAGCACCCATATGCGGTAAATCTGATCACCATCGCTCCGGCTTTTAAAGACCACTTGGAGGTGGTAAAAAAGAAAAAGGTCCCCACGGTAATATTTGCTGGAAATTTTCCCCACAAGCGCGATGTCCAGGAGATGAAGGAGGTCGGAAAACGTACAATTTCATTTGCTTCAACGATGTCCATTGCCCAGCAGCAAATACGGTTTGGTGTGGATGCCTTAATCTTGGAAGGTTTCGAGGCCGGTGGGCATATCGGTCATGTTTCGCTTACGATTCTGCTGCAGCAGGTGCTCTTCCAAAATCCCGGCGTGCCTGTTTTTACGGCCGGCGGTATAGCGACGGGCAAGATGGCGGCCCATCTGTTTCTGATGGGGGCGTCGGGTGTTCAAATGGGTACCCGTTTTGTTATGAGCGAAGAGTGCAGCGCCCATCCGAAGTTTAAAGAAGCATTCCGCAAAGCCCGTGCCCGCGAGGCGATGGAAACCCCGGCCTATGACCGCCGCCGCCTGCCCGTTGTTGCGGTGCGGGCTCTGAATAACAAGGGCATGGAAGAGTTTCGAGCTCTGCAGCTCGACCTTATGAAGCAGCTGGATCAGGAAAAAGTTAAACGCGATGAGGCTCAGCTTAAAGTAGAAGAATTTTGGATGGGAAGCTTGCGAAAAGCGGTTCAGGATGGCGATACGGAAAGCGGCTCCCTGATGGCTGGCCAAAGCGTCGGTCTCTGTGAAGAAATCAAGCCCATGCAGGAAATCTTTGAAGAACTGCTGGGGGATGCTGAAGCCGAAGTAGCCCGTGTCAAAGCACTGCTTGGGTAATGCTTTGCTGAACGATTGTACAAGCTGATATCCAGTTTGCTTATTCCACTGCGGCTTGGCAGGCGGTGATGACGGCAACACCTATGATGTCGTCAACGCTGCAACCACGCGATAAATCATTTACCGGCTTCGCCAACCCTTGGAGTACCGGCCCGAGAGCTTTGGCGCCGGCCAGTCGCTCTGTCAGTTTATAACCAATATTGCCGGCCTGAAGATCCGGAAAGATGAGAATATTGGCGGCGCCTTTGAGCGGACTGTCAGCACATTTCTTGGCCGCCACCTTAGGGACAATGGCAGCATCGAGTTGAAGCTCACCGTCAATCAGCATATCCAGGCCCTTTGCAGCGACAGTTTCCTTTGCTTTAGCGGTAGCCGTTTGGACTTTCTCTACCAGCTCATGTTTGGCACTGCCGCGGCTGGAGAAAGAAAGAAAGGCGACTCTGGGCTGCGTTCCGACCAATGCCGTGTGTGTCTGTGCCGTTGACAGAGCGATATCAACTAATTCATCTGCGGAAGGATTCGGGTTGACGGCACAGTCTGCGAAGGCGAGAACCCGATCGCCTGCAGGCGAGGGGGAGGCCAGTTCCATCAGAAATGAACTGCTGGCAATGTTGATGCCATCAGCAGTACCAATGCACTGAAAAGAAGCTCTGAGCATATCAGCAGTGGATGCAATACTGCCCGCAACTAAACCATCAGCCAGTCCATTTCGTATCATCATATTGGCAAAATAAAGGCGATCATCCATCGCTTCCATAGCCTGCTCGCGGGTAATACCTTTATGCACGCGCACAACCTGAAAAGCTTCCCCGAGCTGTTCCCGGTGTTCTGATGTTTTATAATTCCAAATGCATAGGTGATCCGACTGTATCGAACTATCTATGTCGTTCAGCTCATCGGCATCGGCTAACACGATGACTTTTGCGATCATTTTTTCAGCGATTTGTTTCGCAGCATCGATAATGCGGGGATCATGGCCTTCAGGGAGTACGATCGTTTTTCCTGCCTGCTGTGCTTTGGGGATCATGTCATCCAATAAACTCATACGGCACTACCTTTCTATATTACGTTAAGCCTCAAGGACTCTCATCGTTTCTCTGGCAATCATCAGTTCCTCATTAGTGGGAACAGCCATTACAATAGGGCTGGAGGATTCCTTCGAAATGATGTGTTCATTCGCTTTATTCTTCGCGGGGTCCAGAGTGATACCCAAGCAGCCTAGCCGATTACAGACTGATGCTCTCAGTTTTGAACAATTCTCACCGATTCCGGCCGTGAAAACCAGCGCATCAAAACCGTTCAAGACGGCGGCGTAAGCCCCAATATACTTAACCAGTCGATGGAGCAGTATATCAAAAGCGAGCTGGGCCTGTTTATCTCCCTGTTCCACGGAATCGATCAGATCGCGCATATCGGAGCTGCCATTGCGGGCTACACCTTTAATGCCGCTGGATTTATTCAGCAGCTTATCCACGTCATCTGTGCTGTATCCCAAGCGCAGGAGAAACAGTACGACACCCGGATCGATATCGCCGCTTCGCGTTCCCATAACCAGTCCTTCCAGCGGTGTCAGCCCCATACTGGTGTCCTCCACATTACCTTTATTAACAGCGGTAATGCTGCACCCGTTGCCCAGATGGGTGGTGATCAGTTTTACTTCATCAACTCGTCGGCCCAGTAAGTTCGCCGCCTGGATGGTAACGTAGTGATGCGATGTCCCGTGAAAACCATATCGTCTGATCTTGTGTTTCTCGGCAAGTTCTGCGGGCAGGGCATACGTATAGGCGGCCGCGGGCATCGACTGGTGGAAGGCTGTGTCAAAGACGGCTACCATGGGCGTATTGGGAAAGAGAGCCTCACAGGCTTCGATGCCTTCCATGTTGGGCGGGTTATGGAGCGGTGCCAGAGAAAAGTTGTCACGGATGATCTGTTTGATTCCCGGGGTGATACGGGCTGAGGAAGATATGGCGTCACCCCCGTGCACAACGCGGTGGCCAATGGCATCGATATCGGTCAGTTTTTCAATGACGCCTGTTTCCTTATCGTCCAAGGCGAGACAGGCATGGCGTATAGCGGCCTCAAAAGAGTTGGCTGTTACGCTCTTTTCGATTTTCTGGTTCCGGTTGTTGGAGTACTTGAGCCGCGCTTCAGGCGTTCCCAGCCTTTCAATGAGACCTTTGGCTAAAAGAGATTCCTCTTCGTACAAGGTGAACTTTGCTGATGAACTGCCCGCGTTAATGATCAATATTTTCATGCGAATGCGTTACCTGTTCTTCCTGTACGTAATTGTATGCCCCAGCGAATCGGTTCTTATCTGTATGCTCTCTCGACGCTATCGAGTCGGCATCTTGTATTAAACAGAACGAAATGTCTATTCCATAAAATTGATTTTATCGCGGTCTGTAAGGCTGCAATGGCAGCTCATTTACAATAGTGCGAACAATAGCTCCGCTGTATTTGTTAAATAATTCACAATAAATAGTTTTTTATTAGAGGCGGAGCATAGTATGGTCGCGTTGCCATGCAGATACCAAAGCCCGTCATTCGAAGATTACCCGTATATTTGATACGCGTTCAGGAAATGATTCAGGAGGGTGTTGAGTGGATTTCCTCGCACGATATGGCGGAAGCACTGGGATTTACCAGCTCAACTGTACGGCAGGATCTTTCCTACCTCTCTTTTTCAGGAATTTCAAAAAGAGGTTATGAGGCCGCTAAGCTGGAAGCGGCCCTGACCGACGTCCTCGGCGGTGACGAAGCGACCCATGTCATTATTATAGGGGCGGGAAATCTGGGATGTGCAATTGCCATGAATAAAGAATTTTCCGCACGAGGGTTTGAAATACGGGGTATTTTTGATGCAGATGACGGCCTTCAAGGTACGACTGTGGGCACCATGTGCGTCCAGGGAATGCACGAATTGCGTCCGTTTGTCAAACGGCAGTGTATTGAGATCGGCATTATTGCCGTGCCGGCCCAGGCCGCGCAGGAAGTAGCCGACAAGCTGATAAAAGCAGGCGTTCAGGGGCTACTCAACCTAGCATGTGCTCACCTGGTGACGCCGCCCGATATTCCCGTTGTTCACGCCCGCTTGAGCACGAGCCTTCAGGAGTTGAAGTGCGAGATTCAGATTGCCAACAAGCTGGATTGAAGGACACTTGTTGAAGCGGAACTTACAACAGGATAGACAGAGTGACAGGAGTCAGATTATGTTAAACAGTGACGACAGCATACTGGTATTGGTGGATGTGCAGGAAAAACTGATCGGGGTTATGCATGAGTCCGAACAGCTGCTGGATGTGCTCTGCACTTTGCTGACATCGGCCGCCGTCTTGCACATCCCCATCGTGGTGACAGAACAGCTGCCGGACAAACTGGGACCTACGGTAGCCTCGTTGAAGGCAGAGGTCGGGAACGGACAACCGGTTATCAAGAGTTCCTTCAGCTGTTGCGGGGCGGACGAATTCAACAGGGCGCTGACAGCATCCGGGCGAAACCAGGTGGTGGTATGCGGTATAGAGGCACATGTCTGCGTTCAGCAAACAGTATTGGAGCTGCTCGATAGAGGCTATGAAGTACAGGTTGCGGCCGATGCCGTCACATCCCGAAAGCCCTTTAACCGAGACATAGCCATTGAAAAAATGCGCCAGGCCGGAGCGGTGATTACCAGTCTCGAGACCTGCGTCTTTGAATGGTTGCGCAGGGCGGAAGGCGATGACTTCCGCTCTATTCTGAAATGCATCAAGTAGAGAGTGTCGATTTTGGCAAATTGTGCAACGTGTCGGCAAAACTGGCCGGCACTTTGATTAAACGGTTCTCCTTGTAGTCAAAGCAGGCGATGCCGGCTATGACGTGAGCTATATCCTCGCCCGTTTTACTGTTGACCATGCGGCAGTGCACATCGTAGCGGATGCCTTTCACTTCCGGCACCAGCAGATAGCATCGCAGTATATCCTGCCAGCGGCTCTGCCGGACATATTGAATATGTGCTTCTGTCATGATGGTGCCGCACCCGTTGCCAATATCCACTTCGCTCAGGCCCAGGCTGTGAAGCCAGCGGCATCGAGCCTCGTGAGCGAGCGCCAGTATACTGTCGTTGCCGACATGCTGTCCGTAGTTGATGTGAGATATGTGAACAGCCAGATCGGTTGCGAACTGGTACTCGCTGATCGGTTTAAAAGTGTATCTCTTCTTCGATAATGTCATGCGGTGCTCCGTTCGGTTGTTGCCTTGTGTTGATACCGATGTACTATTAACGGATTGGAAATTTATAAAAAGTAAAATATTTTCGAAAAAACCGTTGACATAAAATATAGAAAATGTAGATTCGTCCGCCGGTAGTGATAGGGTTGTTAACAGAGCATTTATAGAACAATACGCATCATCTCCAGGACTTGCTGATCTGATTACTTCAGAAGTGCAGTTGTGGGGTTGTTTTTTCTATAGATAAGGTCTCGGTGATGAATCGGGCGAAAAATGGCCCTGGCGGATGTGTTGAGCTGTCAGCAGTAGATTTGACATGGTGGCGGGTGAACAATAGCCCATGTAGCTCAGTTGGTAGAGCACATCCTTGGTAAGGATGAGGTCAGCGGTTCAATCCCGCTCGTGGGCTCCAGTCTTTATACTGCCGGTCAGTTAAGAATGCTAATTTTAGTAAACGTATAGAGTGAATAAAGTAAATTAAACAGACACAAGTCCAGGAGGAATCCGATGGCGAAGGATAAATTCGAAAGAACAAAACCACATGTAAACGTAGGTACGATTGGTCACGTTGATCACGGCAAAACAACGCTGACGGCATCGATTACAAAGGTGCAGGGCGACAAGGGTATGGCCCATTATGTCGCATACGATGAAGTTGCCAAGGCCTCTGAATCCCAGGGTCGCCGTGATGCTACAAAGATTTTGACGATTGCGACATCGCACGTCGAGTACGAGTCTGACGCTCGCCATTATGCTCACGTCGACTGTCCCGGTCACGCGGACTATGTGAAGAACATGATTACGGGTGCAGCTCAGATGGACGGCGCTATTCTCGTCGTGAGTGCATCGGACGGTCCGATGCCGCAGACGCGTGAGCATATTCTGCTCGCCCGCCAGGTGGGCGTTCCGCGTGTTGTCGTGTTTCTGAATAAATGTGACACGGTCGATGATCCGGAGTTGCTGGATCTCGTAGAACTTGAAGTGCGTGAGCTGCTTAGCAAATATGAGTATCCCGGAGACGATACGCCGGTCATTCGCGGTTCTGCCCTCAAGGCGATTCAAGCGCCCGCACCGGATCATGAAGATGCCAAGTGCATACAGGAATTAATGGACGCGCTGGACTCCTACATTCCGGAGCCGGAACGTGAAACAGACAAGCCTTTCCTGATGCCGATTGAAGACGTCTTTTCCATTGAGGGTCGTGGCACGGTGGTGACTGGTCGAGTTGAGCGCGGTATTGTGAAAGTTGGCGAGGAAATCGAAATTGTCGGTTTGAAAGATACGGTCAAGACTACAGTGACAGGCGTGGAAATGTTCCGCAAGCTACTGGATCAGGGTCAAGCTGGCGATAATATTGGCTGCCTACTGCGCGGTATCAAGAAAGAAGATGTCGAGCGCGGGCAGGTGCTGGCCAAGCCGGGTTCGATCACACCGCACACCAAGTTTAAAGCTGAAGTATACGTGTTGAGCAAAGAAGAAGGCGGCCGCCACACGCCATTCTTCAAAGGGTATCGCCCTCAGTTCTACTTCCGAACGACGGATGTGACGGGTGATATTACATTGCCCGAAGGTGTGGAAATGGTCATGCCGGGTGACAATATAGCCGTGGATGTACAACTGATCACACCGATCGCCATGGAGCAATTCATGCGTTTTGCTATTCGTGAAGGCGGTCGCACGGTTGGAGCCGGTCGCGTAACCGAGATCGTCGAATAGTACAGGTGATGGCTGCAGCAAAGGCCCATTCTGGGGAATGGGTCTTTGACTGTCTTTAATGGCGGTGACCGATCAGAAGCCGACAGGTAGGAGTGAATTGTGCCGAGAGATATTATAACGTTAGCTTGTACGAAGTGTAAGCGTAGGAATTATACATCGACCAAAAACAAAAAAAACACGCCCGGTCGATTGGAGCTGAAAAAATTCTGTCCCTTTGACAGGGAGCACACGCTGCACCGGGAGACGAAATAAATTTCGCATAGGTCAGTAGCTCAACCTGGCAGAGCATCGGTCTCCAAAACCGAGGGTTGGGGGTTCGAGTCCCTCCTGACCTGCCAGTTGAAAGAATGCAAATGAGTAAAGTAACGGATATAACAAAAGGCATCTCGACCTTTCTGACAGAAGTGAAGGTAGAGTTGAAAAAGTGTTCCTGGCCGAGCCGGCAGGAACTGATTCAATCGACAATTATCGTATTGGTATCGGTCATTATCGTGGGAATGTACGTGAGCTTAAGTGATACGCTCGTGATGGGTTTCCTGCGGACAGTGGTCCGGTAGCTTGGGGTAGCGGGACAGGCTGAGAATATGGAAAAGCAGTGGTTTGTGTTGCATACCCTTTCGGGCCAGGAATTTAAGGTCCGGGAGAGTATTGAAAAGAGAAAACAGTTGGAAGAAGTCGATGACCTGATAGGTGAGGTTCTCGTGCCAACAGAGAAAATCTCGGAGGTCAAGCAGGGGCGTAAAATGACCTCGGCCCGCAAGTTTTTCCCCGGTTATATTCTCATTAACGTTTTGCTATACGATGACGACCAGAAGCTGGTTGAAAAGAGCTGGTATTTCATCCAGGAGACCAGTGGCATTATAGGATTTGTCGGCGGAGAAAAGCCGGTCCCGTTGCGCCCGGCTGAAGTAGACTCTATCATGAACCAGATTCAGGAGAAGAAGGATAAAATCAAACCTAAAATTGCCTTTGAACCTGGTGAAAACGTCAAAATTACAGATGGTCCGTTTTTGAACTTTACGGGTGTGGTCGATGAAGTGGATCCCGACCGTGGTAAATTGAAGGTGTCGGTATCAATTTTTGGACGTTCTGCTCCGGTGGAATTGGAATATTGGCAAGTGGAGAGGGGGTAAGCCCCCGAAGGTTGTGAACAATGGCTAAAAAAATTACAGGATATATTAAGTTACAAGTTCCGGCAGGTCAGGCGAATCCGGCCCCGCCTGTCGGCCCGGCGCTGGGTCAGCACGGTGTTAACATCATGGAGTTCTGCAAGGCGTTTAACGCAGCTACACAGCAGGATGTCGGCATGATTGTCCCCGTTGTGATCTCTGTTTACCAGGACCGTTCTTTCACCTTTGAAATGAAGAGCCCTCCGGCGGCATCGCTTCTCAAGAAGGCGGCCGGCATCGCCAAGGGATCCGGTATTCCGAATCGGGATAAAGTCGGTAAGGTGACCCGGGCGCAGATTGATGAAATTGTAAAGACCAAAGAAAAAGACCTGAATGCTGCGGATCCCGAGCAGGCAGCGCGCATTATTGAGGGAACCGCCCGCAGTATGGGTATTGAGGTAGAGTAACATGGCAAAGCAAGGTAAAAAATATCGGCAGATAGCAGAAAAGATGGAGCAAGGTGATCAATTGCTCGAAGATGCTGTCCAGTTTCTGAAAGACCATCCGGCCGCTTCATTTGATGAAACATTCGAAGCAGCTTTCCGCATGGGCTGTGATCCGACCAAATCTGATCAGGCTATCCGTGGAACGGTTACACTTCCTCACGGTACGGGCAAAGATGTCCGCGTGATCGTGTTTGCCTCCGGTCCGGCAGCAGATGCTGCACGAGAGGCGGGTGCCACCAAAGTGGGTTATGAGGATTTGCTGGAAGAAGTAAAGGGCGGCTGGCTTGATTTTGACATTGCTGTGGCGACGCCGGATGCCATGAAAGAAGTGCGCAAACTGGGCAAAGTGCTTGGGCCCAGAGGATTGATGCCAAATCCCAAAACCGGAACGGTGACGGATGACACTGCCTCCGCGGTGAAGCAGTGCATGGCGGGCCGCGTCGAATTTCGTATGGATCGGCACGGTAATGTCATCGTGCCGTTTGGAAAGCGTTCTTTCGAAAAAGAGGCGTTGACGGAAAACTGCCGCTCCGTCATTGCAGCACTAAATGCTGCTCGCCCCGCCGCGGCTAAAGGTACTTATATAAAGCGATTTACTGTGAGTTCCACAATGGGACCCGGGATTTCTGTAACGGCTAAAGAAGCAATTGCATAGAGAGGCACCCATGAATGCTGAATCAAAAAAAATAAGACCTGAAAAGCAGGCCATTGTCCGAGAAATTAAAGACAAAGTGGCCCGGTCCGAATTTATCTTCATCACCGATTCAAGCGGCCTGAATATGGAGAAGACCACTGAATTGAAGACGCAGCTTCGAGAGCTGCAGTCCGAGTTTCATGTGGTACGCAACCGTCTCTTTAAAAAAGCGGTTGATGAAGAGCAGTCCCTGAAAATGGATGCCGCTCTGAAGGGAGCTACGGGTGTTGTGACCGGTGAAGGCGACGTGAGCGCAGTGGCCAAGGTTCTGAAAAAATTTCACAAAGAAAACGCAATGCTGGCCGTCAAAGCCGGCAGCTTTGAAGGCGAGCTGCTTTCTGCTGCAGATGTCATTGCGCTGGCGGATATGCCGCCGAAACCGGTGTTGCAGGCGATGTTGCTGGGCGTATTGATAGCTCCCATGACGCAGCTTGCCGGCGTGCTCAATCAGAAAGCTGCCAGCCTGCTATACGTTTTGAATGCAATCATAGAGAAAAAAGAAGAAGACAGTTAATCTCATCTGTGTGTGAGGAAGGAGAAAGAAAATGGCTGAAGAAGCAAAAGTGGAAGAAGCAGTAGAAACTGCCGAGAGCAAAAGCCCCGAATTGGAAGGTAAAATGGCCGAATTCGTGGACTGGGTGGAAAGCATTAGCGTGCTCGAACTGACGCGTCTGGTCAAAGGCCTCGAAGATCGTCTCGGCGTATCCGCAGCGGCTCCCATGGCTATGGCAGCAGCTCCTGCTGCAGCTGGTGGGGATGAAGGCGGTGCTGTGGAGCAGACTGAATTCACCGTAGAACTGACGGCCGCCGGCGGCCAGAAAATTCAGGTGATTAAAGAGATCCGCGCTCTTACGTCTTTGGGCCTGAAAGAGGCTAAAGAACTTGTTGATAATGCGCCGAAAGCCGTCAAGGAAGGCGTCAGCAAGGAAGAAGCCGAAGAGGTCAAGGCCAAGCTTGAAGCTGCAGGCGCATCTGTAGAAATTAAATAGCTTGGTGAAGGGTGATTTGCAGGGCTTTCCCCGTCTTGGGGGAAAGTCCTGTGCGCTCTTTTCTGTAGTGGGTAGATTTGTTGGGTTTAGTGAAGGGTACCACATCCAGAGGGATTCTTATGAGTGAACGTATTAGTTATGGACAGTTAGTAGATGTAATAGAACCCCCGGATTTAATTGAATCGCAGACATTATCCTATAAAGACTTTCTGCAACTCGGTATTGCGCCTTCCCGCCGTAAAGCGGTGGGCTTGCAAGCGGTTTTGAAAGAAGTGTTCCCGATCGAGAGTTACGACGGTCAGTGTATGCTGGATTTCGTTAAGTATGAAATCAAAGAACCTAAGTTCGGAGCTCTCGAATGCCTGCGTGAAGGTGAATCCTTTAACGCACCCCTCTATGTGACCTTTCGCTTGAAAGAGGGCAATCAGGTCCGTGAGGAAGAGGTGTTCATGGGGGACATCCCTCTGATGACCGACCGCGGAACCTTTATTGTGAACGGTGCTGAACGCGTAGTGGTCAGCCAGTTGCACCGCTCCCCAGGGATCTGTTTTGAGACGTCCTTGCATACTAATGGCTCGCTGCTCTATTCCTTTCGCATTATACCCGATCGCGGTTCATGGCTCGAAATTCAGTTTGACACATCGGAACTACTCTACGTTTATCTGGATCGTAAGCGCCGGCGCCGCAAATTCCTGGCCCCCACCTTTTTGCGTGCACTGGGGTACAGTACTAATGATGCGCTTTTGGAACTCTATTACACGTTTGACACCCTGTCGCTGAAAGGTAAAGTGTCAGAGGATAAGATTGCTAACCGCGTCTTGCGGGAAGATGCGGTTGACGCCGATTCGCAGAGTGTTTTGGCACGCGCCTACGAGCCGCTGACGGAAGAACTCGTGAAGCAAATTAAAGCGGCAGGTTATTCCAAGATTAATGTGGTAGATGTGAGCTGGGATGATGGACTTTTTCTGAAAAGCATTATTAAAGACCCGACGCGTACGGAAGAGGAAGCGCTGAAAGATCTTTACCAAAAGCTGCGTCCGGGCGATCCGCCGACCGTCTCAAATGCCCGTCAAATGCTCAAGCGCGTCTTCTTTGATGAGCGCCGTTATGACTTAAGCCGTGTGGGACGCTACAAAATTCAGCAGAAGCTGAATATGGAGTCCACCAGCGAAAGCCGTACGCTAGAGAAAGAGGATGTGATTGAGGGCATCCGCTATTTAATTAATCTCCGTAATGGCGAAGGAACACTGGACGATATTGACCATCTCGGCAGCCGGCGCGTGCGCACGGTCGGAGAACTGCTCGAAGGGCAATGTCGTGTCGGTCTGGCGCGAACAGAGCGGTTGGTTCGCGAACGCATGACCATTTTTGATACGACGGTTGAAAAACTGACACCACAAAAGCTGATTAACCCGAAAGCACTCTCTTCGGTTATTCGCGACTTTTTCGGGCGCAGTCAGTTGAGCCAATTTATGGACCAGACGAACCCGCTGTCTGAGCTCACACATAAGAGACGTCTCAGTGCACTCGGTCCGGGCGGTCTCAGTCGTGAACGCGCGGGATTTGAAGTGCGCGATGTCCACAGCAGTCATTACGGTCGCATATGTCCTATCGAAACTCCCGAAGGGCCGAATATCGGCCTCATTTCCTCCTTGAGTGTCTATGCCCGCATCAATGATTTCGGCTTCATTGAAAGCCCGTACCGCAAAGTCATCAAGGGGCGGGTTACGGATGAAGTACATTATTTGTCCGGTGACCGTGAAGAGAAATATGT
Source organism: uncultured Verrucomicrobiota bacterium (assembly GCA_964464115.1). GTDB lineage: Bacteria > Verrucomicrobiota > Kiritimatiellia > CAYTQP01 > CAYXEW01 > CAYXEW01. Next base: position 38,120 of record CAYXEW010000002.1, on the reverse strand, counting down.
CATTGCCCAGGCCAACGCGCCGATTGATGAAAAGGGACAGTTTATTCGCGATTTGGTTTCCGTACGTTACAAGGGCGACTTTCTCGAGGTTCCGTCGGATCGCGTTGACTACATGGATGTTTCTCCGAAACAGCTGGTCAGTATAGCCGCGGGTTTAATTCCCTTCCTGGAACACGATGATGCCAACAGAGCCCTCATGGGATCCAACATGCAGCGTCAGTCCGTCCCTCTGCTTTGTGCCGAGCGACCCTACGTCGGCACAGGTCTGGAAGGACGCGTGGCAAAAGATTCGCGCGTCATGGTGGTCGCCGAAGCAGCGGGTAAAGTGGCATACGTATCGGCTCAGAAAATCATTGTTTCCAAAGACGGAGAGATTCCGTCAAAGAAAACACTGGAGAGCGATTACACGATCTATGATTTAAGAAAATTCATGCGCTCGAATGCGGGTACGTGTTTCAATCAGAAGCCGATTGTCAGAGTGGGGGACAAGGTTGCAACAGGCAGTGTGCTGGCCGACGGACCCTCTACTGACCAGGGTGAGCTATCGCTTGGTCGAAACGTGCTGGTCGCCTTCATGTCCTGGTGCGGGTATAACTTTGAGGATGCCATTATCATTAGTGAGAAACTCGTTCGAGAGGATGTATACACCTCTATTCATGTGGATGAATTTGAATGCGGCGCGCGGGATACAAAGTTGGGTCCCGAAGAGATTACGCGGGACATACCGAATGTCGGTGAAGAAGCCCTGAAGAACCTCACCCATCGCGGGGTGGTGCGCATCGGCGCCGAGGTTAAACCCGGCGACATCTTAGTGGGTAAAATCACACCTAAAAGTGAGACGGAACTGGCCCCGGAAGAACGTCTGCTTAGAGCCATTTTTGGTGAAAAAGCGGCCGATGTGCGCGATACATCGTTGCGCGTCCCCAGTGGTACTTATGGTATTGTAATGGATATCAAAGAGACCACTCGCTCGGAAATCAAACAGGAAAAAATGACCGCCCGGGAACGAAAAAAGCAGAAAAAGCAGGTTGAAGATGAATTCAAGGAAAAGCGGCAGCAACTGAGCGATAATCTAACTGAAGCGTTGAGTAATATTTTACTCGGTGAAAAAATCCCGCTGGATGTGATGAATATCGAAACCGATGAAGTCATTATTCCTGCGAACCGTAAAATCACAAAAACACTGCTGCGAAAATTGACGGCGAATCGCGAGCATATCGAGATTGATCCGAGTCCCATACAGATAAAGATTCAGGGCATTATCGGTGATTTTAACAGTAAGTTTGCCGATATTGATGTTGATGAACAGTCCGCAATCGATCGACTCGACAGCGGCGACGATGTGGATGCCGGCATTCTTAAGCAGGTAAAGGTGTACGTCGCCACAAAGAAAAAGATGTCAGTTGGCGATAAGATAGCCGGTCGGCACGGAAACAAAGGTGTCGTGGCCCGTATTGTGCCGGAAGCGGATATGCCGTTTCTTCCGGATGGAACGCCGGTGGAAATTATTCTCAACCCACTGGGTGTGCCATCGCGAATGAATCTGGGTCAGGTGCTCGAAACGCATTTGGGCTGGGCCTGTCATAAGCTGGGTATTCATATAGCAACACCCGTATTTGACGGTATTTCAGAAAATCAGATTAACGAGCTGGTGGATAAAGCTGAATTAAACAAAGAGGGCTTCCCGCATGGCAAGACACTGCTCTATGACGGACGCACAGGTGACCAGTTTGACCAGCATGTCGTCGTCGGCATGATTTATATGTTGAAACTTCACCACCTGGTTACAGATAAAATTCACGCCCGCGCTGTCGGTCCCTATTCGCTGGTCACTCAGCAGCCGCTGGGTGGTAAAGCGCAGTATGGAGGACAGCGTTTCGGTGAAATGGAAGTCTGGGCGTTGGAGGCCTATGGTGCAGCTTATGCCCTGCAGGAAATTCTTACCGTTAAGAGTGATGATATTGCCGGTCGAACACGTATATACGAGTCGATTGTGAAAGGGGATAACATCCTCGAATCCGGCACCCCAGAATCCTTTAATGTGCTTATGAAAGAGATGCAGAGTTTGGGGCTGGATATCAAGGTAAACCGGGAACAGCATTAATTTTAAAAAAAGAGGCCTGTCGATATGTCTGAAAATACCAGAACAGCTGAAATATTAGGTGTTAGAGATACAAGTTTTGATACGGTCAGTATTACACTGGCCTCTCCGGAAGTGATGCGCTCCTGGAGTCATGGCGAAGTTAAAAATCCGGAGACGATCAATTACCGCACATTCAAGCCGGAAAAGGGCGGCCTCTTTTGCGAGCGTATTTTCGGGCCGACAAAAGATTGGGAATGCAGTTGCGGTAAGTACAAACGCATTAAGCATAAGGGTGTTATTTGTGACCGCTGTGGCGTAGAAGTGACGCTTTCGCGTGTTCGCCGTGAACGAATGGGGCACATTGAACTGGCCGTTCCGGTATCCCATATATGGTTCTATAAAAGTACGCCGAGCCGCATGGGCTTAGTGCTGGATATTACCATGCGAGAACTGGAACGCGTGCTCTATTACGAGGACTACGTGGTTATTGATCCCGGCGATACGCCTTTAAAGGAAAAACAGTTGCTCAGTGAACTGGAATATCGGGAAGCCGTTGATAACTACGGTGAATCGTTTGAGGCGCTGATGGGGGCTGAAGGTGTACGCGAACTGATGGCGAATATGGATATGGATGCCGAAGTTGAAGCTATAGAGGCAGCCATGGAAGCCACTCGCAGTAAACAGGTGCGCAAAAAACTCATGAAGCGCATGAAAATTATTGACGGGTTGCGCACCAGCAATGCTCGTCCCGAGTGGATGATATTAGAGGTGCTGCCGGTGATTCCCCCCGACTTGCGCCCCCTCGTTCCGCTAGAAGGCGGCCGCTTTGCCACCTCCGATTTGAATGATCTGTACCGCCGCGTGATTAATCGTAACAACCGATTGAAAAACCTGCTCCAGCTCAAAACGCCGGATGTGATTATTCGCAATGAAAAACGCATGCTCCAGGAAGCGGTGGATGCCCTGATGGATAATGGACGCCACGGCCGTGCCGTGACGGGTGCCGGCAACCGTCCACTGAAGTCACTCAGCGATATGCTGAAAGGCAAACAGGGCCGCTTCCGCCAGAATCTTCTCGGTAAACGTGTGGATTACTCGGGCCGCTCTGTGATTGTGATCGGTCCGGATCTGAATCTCAATCAGTGCGGGCTTCCGAAGAAGATGGCCCTGACCCTGTTTGAACCTTTTATTATCCGCCGCCTGAAAGAAATGGGTGTCGTGCACACGGTCCGCAGCGCCAAGAAAATGATTGAGCGCAAGGATGATGAAGTGTGGGATATTCTGGAAGAGGTGACAAAGGGGCATACGATCATGCTGAACAGGGCACCGACGTTGCACCGTCTTTCTGTACAGTCCTTTGAACCGAAGCTGATCGAAGGTGAAGCGATTCGGTTACATCCGCTGGTGTGCACTGCGTATAACGCTGACTTTGACGGCGACCAGATGGCGGTTCACGTGCCACTCTCCATTGAGGCCCAGCTGGAATCGCGATTGATGATGCTGGCGCCGAATAATATTTTTTCGCCATCCAGCGGAAAGCCGGTTACAACGCCCTCGCAGGATATTGCGTTGGGATGCTATTATCTGACGACGGAAAGCCAGCGCGACCGATTAAAGAAGCGAGTGGTTGCTGAAGAAACGAAAAGAGAGCACTTGCCATTGCTGTCCGATGAACACGAAGTACATACAGCCTATGATGAAAAAGTGCTGGGCATTCATGACCGGATTCTGTTCCGCAATCCCGATTTTCAACGCGAAACCCTCTATGGTGATGCAGAAAAGAGCGTAATCGAAACGACGGTCGGGCGCGTATTCTTTAATGAAATCTGGCCTCAAACGCTCGGTTATATCAATAAAGTGATGACTAAAAAAGATTTGAGCAAGCTGATTTTTGAATGCTATCAGGGCTCCGGTCACGAAGAAACGGTGCGCGTTTTGGACAGCATGAAGACCCTCGGCTTTGAGTATGCTACCTTGGCCGGTATTTCCATCGGCATGTCGGATCTGATTGTACCGGAGGAGAAGGCAAAAGTTATCGATGATCACCGCAAGCAGATCGCTGATGTGGAAGCACAATACCGCAAAGGTATTATCACGGACGGTGAGCGCTACAACAAGATTATTGACATATGGACGCACGCGACGGAAGAAATAGCCAGCATCATGTTTCGCGCCATGGAATACAATGATAAGCGGGACTATATCAACCCCGTCTTCATCATGGTCGATTCCGGTGCCCGTGGCAGCCGTCAGCAGATTCGCCAGCTTTCGGGTATGCGCGGACTGATGGCCAAGCCATCCGGTGAGATTATTGAACGACCCATTATTTCAAACTTTCGCGAGGGCCTTAGCGTGCTGGAATACTTCATTTCGACACACGGCGCGCGCAAAGGGCTGGCGGATACAGCGCTCAAAACAGCCGACTCCGGGTATCTGACCCGTAAACTGGTCGATGTCTCTCACGATATCATTGTCGTGGAGGATAACTGCAATACGCTGAACGGTATCGAGATCAAAGCTATTCAGGAAGGCGATGAAGAACTTGTATCGCTATCGCAGCGGGTGTTGGGACGTACGCCGGTAGATGATGTGATCGATCCCGCGCGCAATGAGGTAATTGTTGCGGCCGATCAGGAAATTGATGAAAAGGCCGCTGAACTGATCAGCAAAGCGGGTATTGAAAGCCTGCGCATTCGCAGCGTCCTGACCTGTGAATCGAAAGGCGGCGTATGCTGCAAATGTTATGGTCGCAATTTGGCTACGAATAAGACGATTGGTCTAGGTGAAGCAGTGGGTATTATAGCCGCCCAATCCATTGGGGAGCCGGGTACGCAGCTTACCATGAGGACATTCCATATTGGTGGTACAGCCAGCTCTGTATTCAGGCAGCCCCAGATTAATGCCAAGAATGACGGTATTGTCCGCTATCAGGATATCCGCTCTGTATCAATGGGCGAAGATAAATACATTGTCCTGAATAAAAATGGTTTTCTCGGTATCTACGATGATGAAGGCCGGGAGTTGGAACGTTACTCTGCAGTGATCGGGTCCGTTGTTTCCGTACCGGATGGGGGGCGGGTCAAAAAGGGTGAGAGCTTTGTGAAATGGGATCCCTACAACATTCCGATTCTTTCCGAAGTCCAAGGGGTCATCGATTTTACTGACTTTATACAAGGTGTGACGGTCCGCAAAGAAATGGATGAGGCCACCGGTATGGAGGGTACCGTGGTGATGGAGCACAAGGAAGATCTCCACCCGCAGATTATTATCAGAGATAAAAAGACAAAAGAAGTGCTCGCTTATTATCCGATTCCGGCCGGCGCCCACGTGATGGTTAAAAAGCGCGATCCCGTCGCTGCCGGTGATACGATGGCGCGTACGCCGCGCAAGGTATCCAAGACCAAAGATATTACCGGGGGTTTGCCCCGTGTATCGGAGCTATTTGAAGCCCGCCGTCCGAAAGATGCTGCTGAAATAGCTAAAATTGACGGTATCGTGGAATTTGGCGGAATGGCACGCGGCAAGCGTTGCGTGTTGGTAAAAGATGCCGTTACTGGAGATGAAGAAGAGCATCTGATACCGATGGGCAAGCATATCGTCGTATACCAGGGAGACCATGTAAAGAAGGGTCAGCAGTTGACTGAAGGTCCCGTCGTTCCTCAGGAAGTGCTGGAAGTCTGTGGACCCAAGGAATTGCAGGAGTACCTCGTCAATCAGGTGCAGGAAGTGTACCGGCTGCAGGGGGTTGAAATTAACGATAAGCATATTGAGATCATCGTCCGCCAGATGCTGCGAAAAGTGCGTATTACCGATCCGGGAGATACGGAACTCCTATGGGGTGAACAGGTTGAGAAGTCCGCTTTCCAGAATATCAATACGAAGGCGATAGAAGAGGGTCGGCGTCCGGCCACGGCAGCGCCGGTATTGCTGGGTATTACAAAGGCTGCACTGGAGACGGAGAGCTTTGTGTCAGCAGCTTCCTTCCAGGATACGACCCGCATTCTTACAGATGCATCGACTATCGGTCGCGTCGATTACCTGAAAGGGTTCAAAGAAAACGTGATCCTGGGGCATTTGATTCCGGCGGGTTCCGGTTTTAATATGTTTAAAAACATTAAACTAGTGCAGATGGGTGCGCCCCTGTCAGTTGATGAATTGTTCGGTAATGAACTCTTAGAGGAAGAATAAGAAATAATTACGTTTTAGTTGCAAAGGGTTGAATCACTTTGATAAGGTCTGCAACCTTTCGCGTTTGAGTAGAAGGAATAGCATTATGCCAACGGTAAATCAGTTAGTTCGCAAAGGTAGAAAGACCATTAAGCGGAAAAGTAAATCGCCCGCGCTGGGAGACTGTCCACAACGCCGCGGCGTCTGTTTACAGGTCAAAACGATGACACCGAAGAAGCCGAACTCGGCTTTGAGAAAAGTGGCCCGCGTACGCCTGACGAACGGGCAGGAAATCACGGCCTATATTCCGGGCGAAGGGCACAATTTACAAGAGCACAGTATGGTGCTGGTGCGCGGGGGACGCGTATCAGACTTGCCGGGTGTGCGTTATCATATTGTGAGGGGCAGTCTGGACTGTCTCGGAGTAGAAGGAAGAAAACGTGGGCGTTCAAAGTATGGCGCTAAGAAGCCCAAAGCGTAAGGTTTACAGGTATGGCAAGAAGACGTAGAGCTGAAAAAAGAGAACTGGAACCGGATATTCGTTTCAACAGCGACACGATATCCCGATTCGTGAGAGTAATCATGAGTCGCGGAAAAAAGTCGGTTGCTGAAAAAATTGTATATGGCTGCATTGAAGTCATTGGTGAAAAAATGGGAGAAGATCAGGCACTCGATATTTTCCATAAAGCCGTTGACAACGTGAAGCCCCGTCTGGAAGTTAAATCCCGCCGTGTTGGCGGCGCCACCTATCAGGTGCCGATTGAAGTAAGTGCCGACCGCTCGACGGCCTTGGCGCTACGCTGGATTAAGCAGTATGCTCGTGGGCGCAAAGGGGTGCCGATGAAGGATGCGCTGGCGTATGAATTAATGGATGCCTACAACAACCAAGGCCCCTCCGTTAAGAAACGCGATGACACTCACAAAATGGCGGCAGCCAATAAAGCTTTCGCCCATTACCGCTGGTAAAAATAGCCGTTATGACCGTAGCCGTGAAACAGTCTGATAAAAAGAATAGCAAAGAAGAGTCCCGGTGTGAGATGCCGGGTCGCCGTTGCTCTCTGCTTCAGACTCGTAATATGGGTATCATGGCACACATTGACGCCGGTAAGACCACCGTCAGTGAACGGATTTTGTTTTACAGCGGTAAAGTCCATAAAATGGGCGAAGTTCATGATGGCAGTGCTACGATGGACTGGATGGCGCAGGAGCAGGAGCGCGGTATAACCATCACGAGTGCCGCCACCACATGTACATGGAAGCACCATCAGATCAACCTCATCGATACACCGGGCCATGTCGATTTTACCGTTGAAGTTGAACGATCCCTACGCGTACTGGATGGGACGGTCGGCGTTTTTTGCGGAGTCGGCGGCGTTCAGCCTCAGTCCGAAACCGTGTGGCGTCAGGCCCGCAAATACCATGTTCCATGTATCGCTTTTGTCAATAAAATGGATCGCCTAGGTGCTTCCTTTGATCGCGTGATCGAGCAGATGCGCTCAAAACTGGCGGCGCCGGCCGTTGCTATTCAGATTCCATGGGGCAGTGAGGACGATTTCAACGGTGTCATTGATCTCATAACGATGCAGGCTCTCCAATTTGATGAGACATCCCTCGGGGCCAGAGTAGAGCCCGTCGAGATTCCCCGAGAGCTGGCGGCGGCTGCCGAAAAAGCGCGTGCGGAGATGGTAGAAGCCATCGCTGAAAAAGATGATGCCGTCATGGAGGCTTACCTGGATTCACCGGAAGTGGATATCGCGCTACTCAAGGCCGGCATACGCAGGCTTGTCATTCAGAGCGCTATCGTGCCGGTACTTTGCGGTTCCGCGCTCAAGAATAAAGGAATCCAGCCGTTGATTGACGCCGTGGTCGATTATCTTCCTGCGCCGGTTGAAGTGGCTGCCGTCCAAGGTAAACACCCTAAAACAGATGAAGTGGAGACGCGCATAACCAGTGATGATGAGCCGCTGAGCTCGCTGGCTTTCAAGGTGGCTTCCGACACGTATATGGGTAAACTGACGTTTGTCCGCGTTTATTCGGGGTGTCTGGAAAAAGGGAAGAACGTCTATAATCCCCGTACCGGGAAACGGGAGCGCGTTAGTAAAATTGTACTGTTGCATGCGAATCACCGCGAAGAGGTTGACAGGCTGTTCGCGGGTGAAATTGGGGGAATACCCGGGTTTAAGAATGTCACAACTGGTGACACACTCTGTTTTGAGAATAAGCCAATCGTTTTGGAAAACATCGAATTTCCCGATCCAGTTATATCCATGGCCATTGAGCCCAAGAGTTCCGCAGACCGCGAAGCGCTGGCCACTTCGCTACAGTCCCTCTCTGAAGAAGATCCAACATTTAAAGTGCATCACGATGAAGATACCGGTCAGACGATTGTCAGCGGGATGGGTGAGTTGCATCTCGAAATCATTAAAGACCGCATGTTCCGGGAATTTAAAGTGCAGGCCAATGCCGGCAAACCGATGGTGGCTTATCGTGAGACGGTAACGGGCGCGGCTAGTGCTACGCACACGTTTGATCGGGAAATTGCCGGTCGGGGTCAGTTTGCTGAAGTTGAGGTGAGCGTCGTGCCTCGCGAGAGGGGGACGGGCAACGTCATTTGCGTGAAAGCCCGCCCTGACCAGATTCCACACGAGTTTGTTTCATCTGTAGAAGAGGGCGCACGCGACGCCCTGATGACGGGCGTGTTGGCCAATTACATGCTTTCTGATGTGGACGTGCGTATTACCGGTGGGCGGTATCACCCGGTTGATTCCACCGATGTCGCTTTCAGGAGCGCGGCCGTCATGGCCGTTCGTGAAGCCTGCAAACAGGCGAAGCCCGCTATTCTAGAGCCAATTATGGCCCTTGAAATTATCACACCAGAAGAGCACATGGGCGATATTATGGGCGACATCAACAGTCGTCGTGGCCGCGTGAAGCATATGGAAGCTATGGAGTCGGCCAAAGTCGTGCGCGCCGACGTACCACTCTCTGAAATGTTTGGATATGCGACGGCGTTGCGTTCATTAACTAAAGGCCGCGCCAGCTATTCGATGGAACCAATATTGTTTGAACAAGTGCCGGAAGCTATACAGACGGCTATTATGAATCGATGAGGATATGAAGATATGAATGGGCAGAAGATCCGTATACGTTTGAAAGCATATGATCACAGGGTGCTTGACCAGTCGACATCTGACATTGTAGAAACCGCTAAGCGGACTGGGGCTCGCGTGGCAGGCCCCACGCCTTTGCCAACGCGTATTGAGCGTTACAGCGTGAATCGCAGCCCGTTTGTCAACAAGAAGAGTATGGAGCAGTTTGAAATCCGTACACACAAGAGGATGCTGGATATTATTAATCCGACGGCCAAAACAGTAGATGAGCTGAAGAAGCTGAATCTTCCGGCCGGAGTGGATATCACGATTAAAATCTAGAGGACAGAGAAATGAAGGCATTGATCGGAAAAAAAATTGGAATGACACAGGTGTTTAATGAAGAGGGACGCCAAATAGCTGTGACGGCTATACAGACCGGCCCTTGTGTCGTTGTACAGTGTAAAACAGAAGGCAGAGATGGGTATAATGCGGTACAGCTTGGCTTTGAAGACCAGAAGGAGCGCCGTCTCAACAAAGCCCGCCGGGGTCATTTTGCGAAGGCCAAAGCACCCGCAAAACGTATCTTGAGGGAGGTGCGAGCGGATCAAGGTGAAGAAATTCCCGAGGCGGGTGCTACGATAGGCGCTGACATTTTCGAAGGTGCGGCTTATGTAGATGTGCAGGGTTTGACGAAGGGCCGTGGTTTTCAGGGCGTTGTCAAACGCTGGAAGATGGCCGGTGGCCGCGCCACGCATGGATCAAAGAATTTGCGTAAAGTCGGTTCTATCGGCCAGTGTGAGTTTCCAGCAAGAGTATTTAAAAACAAAAAGATGCCGGGACAAATGGGTAACCGCAAGGTTACAACCCAGAACCTGCCCGTGGTACAAGTGCGCAAAGAGGATAATGTGATCCTGGTTGAAGGCGCTGTACCGGGTCCCCAGGGTGGCATCGTTATGGTGAGAAAAGCATTAAAGAAGAACGGCTAACATCATGAGTAAGATACCAATTAAAAATATGCAGGGTAAACAGGTCGGTGAATATGAGGTCGCCGACGGGCTGTTAGTATATGACAAGGGCATGGCGGCCGTGCACGAGGCGGTCATTCAGTATCGCAATAATCAAAGGACCGGTACCGCCTCGACAAAAACAAGATCGGAAGTTCGGTGTACGGGTTCAAAACCTTGGCGCCAGAAAGGATTGGGCCGGGCTAGATCGGGTACTAAAGCGTCTCCGATTTGGCGTGGTGGAGGTGTGGCTTTTGGCCCGCATCCCAGAGATTTTGGTGGTCGCATGCAGAAAAAAGTAGCGCGGCTGGCGTTCCGCAGGGCTTTCAGCGAAAAGGTGGCTGCAGGCGCGGTAGAGATGCTCGAAGAGCTGTCTTTTCAGGAACCCAAGACTCGTCTCATGAAAGCGGTAATGAATAGTCTGGGGGCTGAAAAATCAACGCTCTTTATTGTGGCGGGAGCTGATGAAAATCTTCTCCTGGCTGTTCGGAATCTGCCCAAAACATCCGTTTGTACAGCGGAAAACGTGTGCACGTATGACCTGATGCGTTATGCCTCTATTTACGTAACACAAGAGGGTATGGAAAAGCTGAAAACCCGGCTGGTTCCTCCGGCTGGAAGGAGTGAGCGATGAAACAAGCACACCAGGTAGTAAAAAATATTTTATTGACGGAAAAAGGTACTCGATTAACAGAAACGGATAATCAGTATTTTTTCAAAGTAGATCCGTCCGCGAACAAGGTTGAAATAAAAACAGCTGTTGAAGCACTTTTCGGCGTGAATGTTGAAAGTGTTCGAACCATGAATCATCCGGGTAAGAAAAAACGCAGTCGAAGCATGCAGTATGGTCGAACGGCAGCCTGGAAAAAAGCGGTTGTAACAGTGCAGGAAGGTCAGAGCATTGATCTGGCGTAAGGGGTTAGAATTATGGCTTTAAAGAAACACAGACCAACAACGGCCAGCCGGCGCTTCATGGAGTTGCCGTCCTTTGATGAAATAACAAAAGATAAACCTGAAAAATCACTGACGAAATCTAAAAAAACGGGGTCCGGGCGCAATTCAGCTGGACGTATAACCGTCCGTCACCGCGGAGGCGGGCATAAACGTCACTACCGTCAAATAGATTTCAAGCGCGATAAATACGAGATTGAAGCTACCGTGGCGGGCATAGAGTATGATCCGAACCGATCCGCCAATATCGCATTGCTTCACTACAAGGATGGTGAAAAACGTTATATCATTGCACCGGTCGGTTTGAAAAAGGGTCAGGTTGTAAAGTCTGGAGAAAATGTTGAGCCCACAGTGGGTAATGCATTGCTACTCGATAACATTCCGCTCGGGATGCAGATTCACAATCTCGAGCTTCAGCCAGGCCGTGGCGCCAAGATGGTTCGCTCAGCAGGCCAGTCCGCGCGTCTGATGTCACGCGACGCCGGCTATGCTAACATTAAATTGCCTTCCGGCGAAATTCGCATGGTCAATGTGAAGTGCTATGCGACGATCGGTCAGGTGGGAAATATTGAGCACGAGAATGTCGTGAGCGGAAAAGCAGGCCGCAAACGTTGGAAGGGTGTGCGTCCGACGGTGCGCGGAGTGGCAATGAATCCGGTCGATCACCCAATGGGTGGTGGTGAAGGGCGCTCATCGGGCGGGGGGCATCCCCAGTCACCCTGGGGCCAGCTGGCCAAAGGTAAGAAAACGCGCAGTAAGCGAAAAAGTTCTACTAAATTTATTGTTCAGCGGAGGAAGTAACCGATGGCACGATCCATTAAAAAAGGCCCTTTTGTCGACGAAAAACTGCAGAAGAAAGTTGACAAAATGAATGCAGAAATCAAGCGGCAGACGATTAAAACATGGTCTCGTCGTTCTATGATAACGCCTGACTTTGTCGGGCACACCTTTGCCGTGCATAACGGGAAGGTTTTTGTAAATGTGTTTGTTACGGAAAATATGGTGGGTCACCGCCTTGGAGAGTTTTCTCCGACCCGTGCCTTTAGAAGGCATGGAGCTGTAACGGATAAAACCATCGCACTGAAATAACGGGTGGTATACATTGAAGGGTCGCTATTACCCGCTGTGGTTGTATACGGGGACCGGCTTCTTTTTAATAGTGCTGCTGTCAGCCTTTTTTGTGGGCTGTGAGCAGCGTTCTTTGAATGGTAATAACAGCGGCAGTACGAATACAGTAGCTGATCATAGAGCAGATGAAAGGCCTTCCGTTGCTGAATGGAGGGAATCTGAGAGGCTGATTGCGGTCTTATCTGAAGAGCGTGAAAAAAAAACGAAAGAAATACTGGAATTAAATAATCAACTGCGTAAAGTACACGTTTCTCTGGTTAAAGTGGAATGGGAGCGAAATCAGCTCGCTGAAAAAATGGAAGTGCTTGAATTGGAAAAAGTTAAGCACTTTTATGACGATTCTGTGGTGCCCGACAGGGTTAGCATTATAGCGGTGAATAAGCCTCTTTCGCTGATTGTATTGCGGGCTGGCCGGGACCGGGGTGTAAAGCCCGGATTGACGTATACCTTGTTGCATGACAGCAGGGTGCTGGGAACGGCGCGGGTCGTCGATGTCCGGGAACGAATATCCGGTGCTGTTATTGAGAGTTTATATAGTGATCAGTGGCCCGATAAAGAAGATCGGGCCGTATTAGGGTTGAAGGAAGGGCATTGAAAAAATGGATGTGTCTGCAACAACAAAATTTGTGAGAGTGTCACCGACAAAGATACGGGATCTGGCTCGCGCTATTCAGGGAAAGCGGGTTCAGGAAGCTCTCAATATAACGGCCTTTAATAAAAGGAAGGCCGGAGTCCTGATAGGTAAAACACTGAAGTCAGCGGTGGCCAATGCAGAGAATAATGCCGGATTGTCAGCGGAGACGCTGATGGTGAAGGAGGCCGTCGTCAATCGGGGCCCCATCATGAAAAGGTACTGGCCCAGAGCTCGCGGTATGGTGAGCCCTATTCAGAGAAAAATGAGTCATATTAAAATAACATTGAGCGATCAGCAGATTTCAGCTGCCGAGTAGTAGCGTTGAAAGGAGACTGTTTTGGGTCAGAAAATTAATCCAATTGGGCTGAGGGTGACCGTCAATAAGAACTGGCGTTCGCGCTGGTTTGCTGAAAAAAAGCATTACGGCACTCTGCTTCACGAAGACTTGAAAATTCGCGATATCGTAAAAGAGCGGCTTAAAGATGCTGCCGTTCCGGATATTACGATTGAGCGGTATGCTAATCGTGCCAGAATTACGGTCCATACAGCGCGTCCCGGGGTCGTCATCGGCCGCAAGGGTTCCGATATAGAAAAGCTTCGTGAAGAAATATCCAGAATGACGGGCAAGGAAATCTATATAGAAATCCGTGAGGTTAAGAATGCGGATACAAATGCGCAGCTCGTTGCTGAGAATATCGCACTGCAGCTGGAGCGGCGCGTATCGTTCCGACGCGCCATGAAACGACAGGTATCGCTGGCGATGGAAAACGGCGCCCAAGGTATTCGCATACAGCTCTCCGGTCGTCTCGGTGGGTCTGAACTGGCTAGGACTGAAAGCTATAAAGAGGGCAAGGTGCCCTTGCATACCTTGCGAGCCAATGTCGAATACGGTTTTATTGAAGCTAATACACTGGCGGGAAAAATCGGTGTAAAAGTATGGATTTGTCGAGATGCGGATGAAGCCGCGGTGAAGAAGGAGCGTGCCCATGCCTCTTATGCCTAAAAGAGTAAAATACCGCAAACAGCAGCGCGGTAAAATGAAGGGCGATGCGACCTCCGGCAATACGATTGCATTTGGTGAGTATGGCTTGCAGTCGCTGGGTAAGGGTTGGTTGACCGGTGTTCAGATCGAAGCCTGTCGTGTGGCTATCAACCGTTCACTAAAGAGAAAGGGAAAAGTATGGATTCGCATATTTCCCGACAAACCCATTTCTAAAAAGCCTCTGGAAGTGCGAATGGGTAAGGGAAAAGGTAATATAGACAGCTGGGTAGCCGTCGTGAAGCCCGGAAGCATGCTTTTTGAAGTAGACGGCGTTGGAGATCAGGCCGCCCGTGTTGCCATGCGACTGGCTGCGGCCAAGCTGCCGGTGAAGACCAAATTTGTGGAGCGACATGCCCATTAGTGGAGTGTAATAAAATGAAAGCCAGCCAGATCAGAGATTTAACAGAAGAAGAAATTCAGGAGCGTCTCGCAGACGCCAATACAGAACTGTTCAACTTGCGCATGCAGACGGTTGCGGGGCAGCTGGAGAAGCCTTCGCGTATTCGTGAAATCCGTCGCGATGTGGCGCGCATGAAGACCGTTCATAATGAGCGAAAGAAGGGTGTCGAATGAACGAGCTAGTCGCAGATAAAAGGTCATCCAGGAAAACACGGGAGGGTGTCGTTGTCAGCAATGGTGCCGACAAAACGATTGCGGTGATGATTGAGCGCCGTATACGCCACCCCCTGTACGGAAAGTTTATAAAAAAATCAGTGAAAATTCATGCCCATGATGAAAAGAACGAAGCCCAGAAAGGGGATCGCGTTCGCGTCATGGAGACGCGTCCACTCAGTCGTACCAAGCGTTGGCGGCTGGTGGATATTATTAAGCATTAACAGGCTTGTTAGGAAGAGGTTGATTCATGATCGCAATGCAGACATGTTTAGATGTGGCCGATAATACGGGGGCTCGTGAGGTCATGTGCATTCACGTTCTGGGCCAGCGCAAAAAAGTGGCTCATGTCGGCGATTTTATACGGGTATCGGTAAAGGATGCACAGCCTCACAGCATGGTGAAAAAAGGACAAGTGTTGCGCGCCGTAGTCGTGCGTACCAGACACCCGATTCGCCGCGCAGATGGTTCGCTTCTTCGTTTTGACCACAATGCTGTTGTGATTCTGGACGACCAGAATAACCCGCGCGGTACACGCATTTTTGGACCTGTAGCGCGCGAATTACGTGAGAAAAACCTGATGAAGATTGTATCCCTGGCACCGGAAGTGCTTTAGAGAGGTGGTTGGTTGTGAAATCGCACATTAAAAAAGGTGATCTAGTGGTAGCGATTGCGGGGGATGACGCCGTAAGCCGCAAGACGGGTAAAGTGATTGAATTGCTTCCTGAACGAAGCCGGGCTTTGGTGGAAGGTTTCAATATGGTGAAGAAGCATATGCGCAAGACACAGGACAACCCACAGGGTGGCATTGTCGAAAAAGAGGCACCTGTACACATATCAAACCTGAAATTGGCAAGTCAAGCTGAGAAGAAATCCGGCAAATAGAGGTTATGAGTCGATTATGAGTTCCAGAATTAAAGAATATTATAAAAGTGAAGTGGCACCATCCCTGGTCAAGTCGAGGGGTTACAGCAATGTGATGGAGGTGCCCCGCGTTAAAAAAATTGTGATCAATATGGGTGTCAACGCGCAGGTGGATAAAGACGAATTAAAACAGTTAGCTGAGGATCTGGGTCAGATTACAGGACAGAAGGCAGTGATTACGCGGGCCAAGAAAAGCGTTTCGAATTTCAAACTTCGTGAAGGTATGGCAGTGGGTTGCAAGGTTACCCTGCGCGGACTCAGAATGTACGACTTTCTGGAGCGTCTTATTCATGTCACCCTGCCGCGTATACGTGACTTCAGGGGTATATCCCCGAAGGGTTTTGATGGCGCCGGAAATTATAATCTGGGACTGCAGGAGCAGACCATTTTTCCGGAAATTAATCCAGACAAAGTAAAAAAGACTCATGGTATGGACATTAGCATTGTGACCTCTGCCGGGAGTGACGATGAAGCGCTTGAACTTTTAAAATTACTGGGAATGCCTTTTACGGCATAAGACGATTGAGGAAAGAGATATGGCAAAGAAGTCGATGATAGCAAAAGCTAAACGGGCACCGAGATTCAGCTCGAGAAAATATTACCGCTGCCAACGTTGTGGCCGTCCCCGTGCGTATATGAGGAAATTTCAACTGTGCAGAATCTGTTTCCGCGAACTGGCCTCTGAAGGTAAATTACCCGGCGTAACAAAAGCGAGCTGGTAGAAAGACGGTGTGTATAAATGAGTGTATCTGATCCTATAGCTGATATGTTGACAAGCATTCGGAATGGCAATATGGCCCGAAAAGAGGTCGTCCAGGTTCCGCATTCGAACATGAAGGAAGAGATTGTTCGGATTCTGAAAAAGCAAGGATATATCCGTGATATGTCCGTAGAAGGCGGCGATGGCAAACGCCTGTTGAATATTTTCATGAAGTATACCATAGATCAGGACCCGGTGATTCAGGGCTTGAAAAGAGTCAGTACGCCGGGCCGCCGCACATTTGTAAATGCAGAGGAGCTGCCCCGTGTACTCGGCGGCCTTGGAATGGCCGTGCTGAGCACTTCGCAGGGAATGGTAACCGATAAAGAGGCCCGCAAGGCCCATATCGGTGGTGAAGTAATGTGTTACGTCTGGTAAGCAGGCAGTACAGGAGTTTTGAAATGTCGAGAATAGGTTTTCAAGTAATAAAAGTGCCCGCTGACGTGACTGTTGAGGTGAGCGACGCTACGGTCAACGTGAAGGGTGGCAAGGGCGAAAATTCCTGGAGGCTTCCGGCCGGCATATCAGTCAAGGTCGAAGGATCCGAAATCACAGTCAGTCGCGCAGAGGATACGAAGCAGTTGCGGGCGATGCATGGTACGGCGCGCAGTCTCATCGCCAATATGATTGAGGGTGTGCATAACGGTTTTCAAAAAGAACTGGAAATTAGCGGCGTGGGTTATAAGGCTCAAGTTCAGGGTACTACCATTACACTGAATGTCGGGTTTGCCAACGCTATTGAGTACGAAGCACCGGACGGTGTGTCTTTTGAATGCAAAGATGGTGTGAATGTAAAGGTGTCTGGTGTCGATAAACAGCTCGTTGGCCTCGCCAGCGCGCGCATTAGAAACTTCTGCAAGGCTGAACCCTACAAAGGTAAAGGCATTAAGTATAAAGGCGAGAAAATACGCAGAAAAGTTGGAAAGACGGTGGCATAAGATGAAGGTCGTAACCAAAAGAGATTATAGGAAGCGTCGGCAGCTGAGGCAGCGAAAAAAAATCAGCGGTACTGCAGAGTGTCCTCGCTTAAGTGTCTTCGTTTCACTCAAGCATATGTATGTGCAGTTGATCGATGATGTCTCCGCATGCACACTGGGATCGGTGACAACGCAGGATGCTGATTTGGTGGATGGATCCAATAACGTGGAAAAAGCTGCGAAGATGGGTGCCATGGTGGCCGCTGTGGCCAAAGAAAAAGGTGTTGAAAAAGCGGTATTTGATCGTAGCGGCTATCGCTATGGAGGGCGCGTCAAAGCGATTGCAGAGGGAGCCAGGGAAGCCGGCCTCAAGATGTAACAACAGGTGCAGGGATTATTAGGTTATGGAAAACAAAAACCAGGTTGAAATAGAAGAACGCGTTGTACATATTAATCGCTGCTCAAAAGTAGTTAAAGGGGGGCGGCGCTTTAGTTTCAGCGCGTTGGTCGTGGCGGGTGACCGCAATGGGCATGTCGGCTTTGGGATGGGTAAAGCCAATGAGGTGGCTGATGCCATCCGCAAAGGTAATGAGCTGGCCCGTCGCAACATGGTGCCCATTGTCATGACGGAGCGAACGATCCCGCATGAAGTTACAGGAAAGTATGCGGGTGGGGCCGTTTTGCTGAAGCCTGCGGCTCCCGGTACCGGTGTTATTGCGGGCGGGGCCTGCCGCGTTTTACTCGAACTCGGAGGCGTGCGTGACATTCTGGCTAAATCAATGGGCAGCAACAGTTCGATTAATGTGACAAAAGCAACAATGAAAGCACTGGGTCAACTTCGTACCAGAGAACAGGTTGAAGCGCTCCGAGCCATGTGATAGCAGAGGTTTATGATGGATTTACATTCAATTAGAAAAGTAGAAGGCGCTAAACATCGAAGGAAACGCGTCGGTCGCGGCGAGGCATCCGGTACGGGGAAAACGTCGGGGCGGGGCCACAAGGGGCAGGGCGCCCGATCGGGAAGCGGTTATAGACCTACCTTTGAAGGGGGACAGATGCCCCTCATCCGCCGACTTCCCAAATTCGGTTTTACCAATTTTACACGGAAAGAGTATGTGCCGGTAAACGTGGCCGATCTAAACTGCTTTGACGAAGGCACGGAAGTGACGCCTGAAGTACTGCGTAAACGGGGTCTGGTCAATGGTCGTATTAGTCGGGTCAAGATTTTGGGGATGGGCACCCTCGAGAAAAAGTTGGCCGTATCGGCGCATGGATTCAGTGAAACGGCCCGGGTAAAAATTGAACAAGCGGGCGGTACGGTTCAGGAGCTTTCATAAAGGCGGTTAGACCACTATGTTATCAGCGTTTGTCAATAGCTTTAAGATTCCCGAACTGCGGCAGCGCATCCTGTTCAGCCTGGGGCTGATTTTTATCTGCCGTATTATTGCCAATGTGCCGACACCGGGTGTCGATGCGAGCGTCATTCAGAACTTTATATCCAATATGCAGGGCAATGCTGGCGGAACCTTTGCTGGGCTGTATAATTTATTCAGCGGCGGTGCGTTGCAACGATTCGCTGTCGGTACGCTGGGGATCATGCCGTACATTAGTGCATCGATTATTCTGCAACTGTTGACAGCCGTGGTTCCGGCTCTGGAACGCTTGGCGCGTGAAGGTGACACGGGCCGGCAGAAGATCACTCAGTACACACGCTATCTGACAGTGGTGCTTTGTGTTGTGCAAGGGTACGGCATCTCGGAAATGATGCTGCATCCTGAAGCGATCGGTTTGCAGGGGCAGGTTGTCATTATATCACCTATAGCATTCCGCCTCATTTCTATCATGGCTTTGACTACCGGAACTATGCTCCTGATGTGGCTGGGTGAACAGATTACCGAGCGAGGTATTGGAAACGGCATTTCCATGATTATCACCGTTAATATTGTCAGTCGGCTGCCAGATGCCGTGAATGCCGGCATCAACATGTTCAAACCCGTTGATGGTGTTTCGCCTTTCTCGATATTCCATTTGATAGGCCTGCTGGTTATGATATTTCTGGTCATTGCCGGTGTGATTGCCATAACGCAGGCTCAGCGCAAAATTCCGGTACAGTATGCTAAGCGTGTGGTGGGCAGGAAGGTGTATGGGGGGCAAAGCACCTACATGCCACTCAGAGTGAACTACGCAGGTGTTATGCCTATCATCTTTGCCAATGCGATTCTGATGTTCCCGTCGAAACTTCTGGGCATGGTCGATCTCGATGTATTCCAGCGGATGGCGGCAGCCTTGAATTACGGCACGTCGCTGTATAATTTAATTTTCGCATTGATGATTCTTTTCTTCTCTTATTTTTGGGTGGCCACGCAGTTTAATCCGGTGCAGATAGCAGATGATTTAAAGAAGCACGGCGGCTATGTACCCGGCATCCGACCCGGTAAACCGACCGCAGAGTTTCTGGACCGTTCGATGACCCGTATCACATTGGCAGGAGCCCTGTTTTTGACGGTCATTGCAGTGCTGCCCTCATTGCTGGCTCAACAGTTCGGTATACCGTGGACGGTAGCCAGCTTCTGTGGTGGGACCAGTATGCTGATTATGGTAGGTGTTATGCTGGACACGATGCGCCAGATTGAGACGCACCTGCTGCAGCGGCATTATGACGGATTTTTGAAAAAGGGCCGATTGAGGAGCCGGAGGTAAACCATTATGAAATCAATTATACTGCTGGGCGCTCCGGGCGCTGGAAAAGGAACGGTTGCAGAGGAGCTTAAAGAAGTCACCTCCTATACACATATTTCGACAGGCGATATGCTGCGTTCTGCCGTTAAAGAAGGCAGCAATGTGGGTATGGAGGCGAAGGGCTATATGGAGCGTGGTGAACTCGTTCCCGATGAAGTTATCATCGGTATTGTTCGCGATCGCATCCATGCCGACGGGGGACAGACGGACTACATGTTTGACGGATTTCCCCGCACGCTGGAGCAGGCCTCCCTGCTGGATGAGACGCTGGCCGCAGCCGGGGCTGCTGTCGATGCTGTATTTTTGATGGAAGTGCCGGAAACAGCCCTGGTGGAGCGCCTATCCGGTAGGCGCGTGTGCCGCTCTTGCGGGGCAGTCTATCATGTGCGCAACATTCCCACCCGCGTAGAGGGCATCTGCGATCGTTGTGGTGGTGAAACTTATCAGCGGGCTGATGATAATGAAGAAACAGTCCTCAACCGACTGGATGTTTTCAAAAAGCAGACAGAGAGTTTAATCGATTACTACGAGCAGAAAGGCGTACTCGTTCGCATTGATGCATCAAAAGATAAAGAGTCGACCGTGACAACAATGCTCGGCCACCTTCGTGGGGCATAGTGGATGATTAAAATAAAGTCGGATGCTGATATACAGAAGATGCGGGTGGCGAACGGCATGGCCGCCAGTATACGTGATGCATTGGCAGCCTGCATAGCGCCAGGAATGACAACGGCTGATCTCGATGAATTTGCGCTGAAAAAAATGCACGACTTCGGTGCTAGGAGTGCGTTTAAGGGATACCACGGATATCCCGGCCACATTTGTGTATCCGTCAATGAAGAAGTGGTACATGGCATCCCGGGAAAACGGCGCATCGGTCTGGGAGATGTTGTCAGTGTCGATGTGGGAGTGATCTTTGATGGTTTTGTGGGCGACACCGCCCTGACGGTTCCGGTGGGCACACAGGATGAAGAAGTTTTCCGACTGCTGGATGTCACGAAACAGGCATTGGTAAACGGAATAGAAAAAGCTGTTGCCGGCAGCAGGGTGGGCGATATTTCACACGCGGTGGAGTCGACCGCGAAAAAAGCCGGTTTCACCGTTGTCCGCGAATTTGTGGGTCATGGTATTGGTCGCGATATGCACGAAGAACCGCAGATTCCAAATTTTGGTTCGCCGGGGCGGGGCCCCAAACTCAGCGATGGTATGACGCTGGCGATAGAGCCGATGGTGAATTTGGGCGGGGCGGGAGTTGAAGTGATGGAAGACGGGTGGACTGTGAAAACGGCTGATCGTAAGGCATCAGCGCATTTTGAGCACACCGTACTCGTGCAGTCAGCAAATGCTGAAATATTGACCATTGCAGAAAATGCAGAATAATAATAGAATTTTGCTGGACGCGCAGTTGTTGAATATGGTAGACAATACGGCCTTTCGTGCCGAATTGCGGAATGGTCACCAGATCGTGGCTTTTCTAAAAAAAAGCGAAAAAGATGAGATCGGGGATTTGGAACCCGGTGATGGTGTGTCGGTGGCTATGTCACCTTACAATATGTCCGTGGGACGCATCCTGCGGAAGATCAAACAGGATGAGGCTTTGAGTTGAAATGAAAGTACGCAGTTCAGTCAGAAGAATGTGTGAGCGTTGCAGAGTTATACGCCGCAAGAATATTGTGCGCGTAATCTGTACGAATCCGCGACACAAGCAGCGTCAGGGTTAAGGGAGTAAAGAGATGCCGAGAGTACTTGGAATAGATATACCGGGAAAGAAGCGCATTGAGTATGCGCTGCAGTACATTTATGGAATTGGTCCCAAAAGGGCTGGCGATATAGTGGAAAAAACTAAGATTGATCCGGCCAAGAAAGCCAATGACCTCACAGATGATGAAATAAAGATTCTGGCAGATATCCTGCAGACTGAGTACAATGTAGAAGGCGATCTCCGTCGGGAAGTCAATGCCAATATCCGCCGTCTAATCAGTATTAATTCGTATCGGGGACTGCGGCATCGTCGTTCTCTGCCGGCCCATGGACAGCGCACGAAGACCAATGCGCGAACATGCAAAGGGCCGAAGCGCACGGTGGGTGCTGTGCGCGACAAGGCTGCCAGGGCCGCCATGAAAAAAGGTTAAGAAATGAAGAGAGGGTCATAGTACAATGGCTGATGAAGTAAAGAATGAGACAACGGAGCCGGCTGTAGAACAGGAAAAAAAACCGGTAAGTGCGCCGTCGGAAGGCGCAGCAGAACAGCAAGCCGCTGACAGCAAGGCTGAAAAGAGTGTCGCTGACAGCCAGGCTGAAAAAAGTACCGAAACAGCACCCAAAGTAAAGTTGCGTAAAGGAGCCAAGGTAGTGCCGGTCGGAATCGTACATATCCTTTCAACCTTTAATAATACAAAAGTTTCTATCACAGATATGAAAGGAAATGTCATTTCCTGGAGCTCTGCGGGGCGGGGCGGTTTCAAGGGTTCGCGCAAGAGTACGGCTTATGCCGCGACGATGTTGGCTCAGGATGCGGCCAAACAGGCTGCTTCTCAAGGCATGAGAGAAGTGGAAGTGCGGGTTCAGGGACCCGGCGCCGGTCGCGAATCGGCTATCCGCGCCGTGCAGTCGGCCGGACTGACGATCACTTCGATTAAAGATGTGACGCCGATTCCGCATAACGGTTGCCGCCCATCAAAAAAGCGGCGTGTATAACAATTTTTAGGAGAGATATAATGGGTAGATATACAGGTCCAGCTTGTAAACAGTGCAGAAGAGAGGGTATGAAGCTTTACTTGAAAGGTGAGCGTTGCTACATGGCAAAATGTCCTGTACAAACGGGCAGGGGCGCGCCGGGACAGCATGGCTCACGCCGTAGAAAACTGTCTGATTACGGTGTGCAGTTGCGTGAAAAACAGCGCCTTCGCCGTATGTACGGAATGCAGGAAGGTCAATTCCGCACATTCTTTGCCCGCGCTTCAAGAAAGACGGGTCTGACCGGTGAAACCCTGCTCCAGTTGCTTGAGCTACGGCTGGATTCAGTAGTGCAACGACTGGGTTTTGCTCCATCTATTCGCGCCGCCCGCCAGTTCATTCGTCACGGACATATCCTGTTGAATGGGGTGAAAACCAATATTCCCTCCGCCAGTGTAAGCCCGGGGGATATTATTGCGGTGGCAGGTAAAGATAAAAGCCAGAACTACACGCAGGCTTTCATCGATTTTGCAGAGAACAAGGGCATCGTTCCCTGGCTGAAGCTTGATCGGGAAAACCTGAAAGGTGAATTGCTTCACGTACCTACACGCGATGAAATGGCTCCGGCCGTAAATGAACAGTTGATTGTGGAGTTGTACTCCAAATAAACCATAACCACCATACGCCCCGGTTAGTGCCCGGGACTGGGAGGAGAGAAACCAATGGCTATACGATTAAGCCGATTCGAAATGCCCAAAAGGGTTGAGAAGACGAATGCCGAGAGCATTAAAAACTATGGTAAGTTTATCGCCGAACCTTTTGAAGACGGTTACGGCAGAACAATCGGAAACTCACTGAGAAGGGTTCTGCTGTCTTCGCTGGAAGGCTCGGCTATCTCATCTGTCAAGATTGAAGGCGCCATGCACGAGTTCTGTGCGCTTCCCGGAGTGGTTGAAGACGTTACCGACATTGTTCTGAATTTGAAAAAAGTGCTGTGCAGGATGTACACGCGCCAGCCCCGGAAAATCACGATTAACCGCAAGGGTCCCGGCGAGGTGACTGCCGGCGATATAGAAACAGACGGAACGGTTGAGATTCTCAATCCTGACCACCATATTTGTACGCTCGACAAAGACGGTCGTTTTCAGGCTGAAATGGAAGTGCGTATAGGTCGCGGTTACTGCCCGGCGGACTGGAATAAAAAAGATGAACAGGAAATTGGTGTTATCTCGATTGATTCTCTTTTCAGCCCGGTCACCCGTGTGAAATACGAAGTGGAGAACACCCGCGTCGGGCAGCGCACAGACTACGACCGCCTGTTACTCGAAATATGGACGGACGGGCGAGTGAGTCCAGATGAAGCGTTGACGGTTTCCGCCGCGATTCTGCGCCATCATCTCGATGTATTTGTGAGCTGCGATAAAGATCTCGTCGAATTTGAAGAGAGTGAAAAGCAGGTCGATGCGGAGCGGGAAGAAATGCGGCGCAAACTCAATATCAGTGTCAATGAAATCGAGCTCTCGGTTCGGGCTGCCAACTGTCTCAACAATGCGAATATAACGACGGTGGGCGAGCTGGCTCAGAAGACAGAAGCCGAAATGCTGAAGTACCGTAATTTTGGTAAGAAATCTTTGAATGAAATCAAGCATAAGCTTTCGGAGCTGGGTCTGTCGCTCGGCTCGCTTCTTGACAAGGATCTGGTCGCAAATAACTAAGAGAAGGGTGAGTAGCAATGAGGCATAGAAAAGATAATGCACGCCTGAGCCGCCCGGCACACCAGCGCGATGCGTTGCTGACGGGATTGGTTTGCAGTCTCATCAGTGAGAAGCGCATTAAAACGACGCTGACGCGCGCAAAGGCGGCCAGACAAATGGCTGAAAAGATGGTAACTCTAGGTAAAAAAAATACGCTGGCTGCCCGGCGCTCGGCGCTGGCTCAGCTGCACCGCGAGCCACCGGTGGTCGAGTTGTTTGAAAAAGTGGCCCCCGTTTTTGCGGACCGTGCCGGCGGATACACCCGCATTGTAAAGCTCGGTAAAAGACTGAGTGACAGTTCGGAAATGGCGATCCTCGAATGGACAGACACGATTGTGGATCAGGCACCGGTGGCCGATGAGCCAGAGAAGAAGTCTGACGAAAAGGTGAAGTAGAAGTACTCTTGTGTTTAGTACACAGCCTCGTGTGCAAACTAAACGCGGATAGATAGGTTGCAAGACCAAAAAAAACGCCCCTTTTGATAAAGGGGCGTTTTCTGTGGGTCGCATTCATTCTCAGCCGATGGCTTGATTCCCTTTTTCACCCGTGCGTATGCGAATACATTCCGGTAAATCGAGAACGAATATTTTTCCGTCCCCAATGTTCCCGCTGCGGGCGCCGCTGATAATGGTGTCGATAGTTTTGTCGGTGAAGTCGTCATTGACGGCAATTTCAATCCGCACCTTTTTTAACAGGTTGACTTCAATATCGACCCCGCGGTAACTCTCGTGATAGCCTTTCTGCTGACCGCAACCAAGGGCATTGGTCACAGAAAGTTTGTAAATTCCGCCATCATAGAGAGCCTGCTTTACGGCATTCAATTTTTCCGGCTGTATATAGGCAATAATTAGTTTCATTTAATGCATCCTTTCGTTCATTCTTGTTATTGATTCGAGAAGATCTGGAATCCGCCATAGGCTTCCATACCGTGTTCCCCGAGATCCAACCCTTTGAGTTCTTCCTGTTCATCAACCCGAAGGCCCATGGTGGCTTTAATGGCCGAAAACAGTATAAACGCTGAACCAAAACAGGTAATACCGTAGGCAGCCACGCCCAGCAATTGTACGCCGACACTGTAATCCGGGCTGAAAATGCCGACGCACAGTGTTCCCCATATCCCGCATACGAGGTGAACGGATATGGCGCCGACTGGATCATCTATCCTGATCTTATCAAAGAAGAGTACAGAGAGCACTACCAAAACTCCGGACGATAAACCGATCACAACAGCAGCCGCCACGGAGACGATATCGGCTCCAGCGGTAATACCCACTAACCCTGCTAGACAACCATTCAGCACCATCGTCAAGTCCGGCTTTTTCTGAACGATCCATGAAGTAGCCATGGCACCGATGATGCCCGCTGCGGCCGCGAGGGATGTCGTCACGAGTGTGAAAGATACGGGGCCGGGATCTGCCGACAGTACAGATCCGCCATTAAACCCGAACCAGCCCAGCCAGAGAAGGAAAACGCCGATGGTGACGAGCGGCAGATTGTGACCCATAATGGGGCGAACTTTGCCGGCCACGTATTTACCGAAGCGCGGTCCCAGCAGAATGACCCCTGCGAGAGCGGCCCATCCACCGACAGAGTGTACCAGCGTTGATCCGGCAAAGTCATAAAAACCTTTAGCGTCCAGCCAGCCACCGCCCCATTTCCAGGATCCGACAATGGGATAGATGACCGCCACGTAGATGGCAGAAAACAGGAGAAAGCTGTGCAGCTTGATGCGTTCGGCTACCGCCCCCGATACAATAGTTGCGGCAGTAGCAGCAAACATGCCCTGGAATAGAAAATCGGTCCAGTACGTGTAATTACCACCGGCATAGTCGATCAGGCCTGCAGCCCCCTCCGGGCTGGATACACCAAACCCTGCAAATCCCAAAAACCCGTTGAAGTCTCCGGGGTACATGAAGTTGAATCCGCAAAGGGCATATGTCAGCAGACCAATGGCGACAATTGCAGTGTTTTTAAACAGGATATTGACTGTGTTTTTGGCTCTTGTGAGACCGGATTCAACAGTAGCAAAGCCGAGATGCATGATAAAGACCAAAAAAGTGGCCACCATCATCCAGGTGTTGTTTACCGTGAACATTTCGGGCGTAACACCCGCGTCCGCATCTTGGGCATACACGCCCATTGTTCCCAAGCAGAGAAGCCCCAGGAAAGCTAACCATATGTACCTTCTATTCATAATCATTCCTTTCTTTCAGATTCAGACATTAAACCGGGATAACGTTCCCGTGTCTCCAGAGCCTTAAATAGCTATAAATGTGCCAAGGTAGTAAAATAAGTGAAAAAAATGTCAGAGCCATGTTATTTCTCGCTTAATTCCCCGATGGTATAGGGTATAACAGATAATTTAACGATTAGTTGTAGAGGGGAAGTAGCTTGAGGAAGTTACAGATATTTTATATAAAAATACATAATTGTATTAATATTATATAAATATAACAAAAAAGAGAGCCTGCACTATGCAGGCTCTCTTCTTTGTTTTCATACTATCGGTTCGTCGTTATCCGATAGCCTCATTACCTTTTTCGCCGGTTCGGATTCGGATGCACTCAGCGAGATCCATGATGAAGAGTTTTCCGTCACCGATGTTGCCGGATCTGGCGGCGCCAATAATGGCCTCGACAGTTTTTTCGACAAATTCATCATTAACGGCGATCTCCATGCGGACTTTCTTCAACAGGTTGACTTCGATTTCAACACCGCGATATGTTTCATGGTAGCCTTTTTGCTGGCCGCATCCCAGGGCGTTCGTGACGGACATTTTATAAATATCCTTTTCATAGAGCGCCTGTTTTACTGCTGTCAGCATTTCCGGCTGTATATAAGCAACAATCAATTTCATGGCTTTATCTCCTTCTTAGCATCTATCGTTACTGGGTGGTGAAGACTTGGAAGCCATTGTATGCTTCTTCGCCGTGTTCGCCAATGTCGAGACCCCTGAGTTCTTCAGCTTCTGAGACGCGGAGTAAACCTGCAGCTTTCAGGATACTGAAGAGAATGAACATGGTGACAAACGACCATAACGGGATGACGACGGAGCCGACAATCTGGGCGACCATTGGATGGCCACCGAAGATCCATGTGGCAATACCTCCCCAGACACCGCAAAGGCCGTGCACGGGAAAAGCTCCAACAGGATCGTCTATTCTCAGCGCGTCCAGCATCTTGATACCCAGTACAACCAGGATTCCGGCTACCGTACCGATGACAATAGCTTCGATATTTGTAACACTGTCACAGTTGGCTGTTATACCGACAAGGCCTGCCAGTACACCGTTTAATGCCATCGTTAAGTCCGGTTTCTTGTGTAGAATCCAGGTGGTAACCATGGCGAAAAATCCGCCCGCTGCTGCGGCCAGGGTGGTATTAGCGGCAATCAGCATGACTGCATTGGTGTTGCCGTCACCGGCAATGGCCAGCTGGCTGCCCGGGTTAAATCCATACCAACCTACCCAGAGGATGAAAACACCTAGGGTAGCCAAGGGTAAATTATGTCCCGGCATGGCCTTCGGTTTTCCATCTACAGAGAATCGACCGATTCTCGGGCCGAGGACAATAGCTCCGGCCAGGCCCGCAAATCCACCGACGGCGTGCACCACCAGCGATCCCGCGAAATCGTAAAAGCCCATGGCGTCCAGCCATCCACCGCCCCATTTCCAGAAACCGCTGATCGGATAAATCAGGCCGGTCAGTACAGCGCTGTAAATAAGATAGGATTTGAATTTCATACGCCCGGCAACGGCACCGGATACAATCGTTGCCGCAGTCGCAGCGAAGGCAACTTGGAACAACCAGTCAACCTGCGGATGTAGCGCGCCGCCTTCGACAGCGGGTGCATCCATAGGGACGCCAAAACCGCCCCAGCCAAACCATCCGCCGAGATAGGATTCGCCGTACATCAAGCCATACCCTACAATGAAGTACAACAGGACGCCGATACACAGGTCCATCAAGTTCTTGAACAATATATTGACGGTATTCTTCGATGCATTGAAACCGGATTCAACCATAGCAAATCCGGGCTGCATAAAGATGACCAACACTGCTCCCAGGAACAGAAACAGATTGTCCATACTGTACGAGCTTTGATTCAAAGCGTCTACAGCACCGATCTCGTCCCCTTCAGCTGCCAGTGTCGCCGACGCGGCGATGAGGGGCAGACTTAATAGGAGAAGAGTCTTCCATTTATTCTTTATTCTCATCATATTTCACTCCTCACTTCTTTTTGCGGCACTATGCTCACAAAAAATAGATTTATTAGTTTAAGCATTCTTCATGCCATATTATTTTTAATATATTAATATTAGTGTAAATAATTGCATAACAAGTAGATATATAGATATAATATATTTCTTTCTCGGTTTTATGTAATTAAACGGATTTTATACGTTTACTAAAAATACAATAATGTATCTGTATAAGTAATAAATAACAAAAATGTTTACTAAAAGGCTATATCAGTGCAAAAAAAATGCCCCGGCTGGGGAAGCCGGGGCGGAGACAGGAGATGTGAGGTTAAAATCCGTATGAAACACCTACCACGCCGAATATTTCGGTATCATAGTCTTCATCGCTGAGTACTTCGTCGTCGAGCTGTGCAACATAGGTTACCGATGCTGCAATTTCAGCGCTTTCGGAAAGCGCGTAGGAAATGCCTGCCGACACAGATCCATCGTTGAGGCCTTCTTCGCCTTCATCGGGACTGTAGTAGCCCAACGTTGCGCCGATAGAGAGGGATGCTGCTTCAGAGAGATCCATCCCGGCTTCAACTGCGAGCTCAACGTAGATGCCGCTTTCAATTGCGCCGTCGAGGCCGTAGTACACGGTCAGTGACGGGGCGAGAACGGTATCGAGTCCTGCACTTAGACTAAGTTCACGGTCAGCTTCTCCCTGTGTTGCGACAATGTCGCCTTCATCGTTCGGTTCGGGATCGCCACCAGCACCTGGGTACAGATATTCGGTGTAACCAATACTGAGACCTACAGGTCCTTCGATGGGCAGCGAGTAAGAGGCGTACAGGTCAACTTCGCTGAACTGTCCCTCTTCCAAAGCGCCATCATGATCGCTGAGGTCCAGGTTGGCCCAGACGCCAAAGTCTATCGGCAGTCCTGAAACATCGGCATACGGCTGAGCGACGAGTCCGTCGTTAAACGTAACACCACGGAATACATAGGCGGATGCAAAATCTACACCCACTGATGCGTCTGCTGCAAACGCCGCCAGCGGGGCGAGCATTGCAACGGCTACTGTTTTTGCTATATTCATTCTCATACTTTATTCTTCCTTTCTTTTACTCTGCCGCGCTTTTATTTCGTCGCCCGGCAAATTAATTTAAACAAATGTTACTATATAAACATCAAACTTGCAATATCTTTTTTAGCAGTGCTTTCTGAACCGTTTATCAAGCAGTAGGCGTGCCAACTTTATTACCAATTGAAGAAGTATGCTTATATACGTCTTTTCTGTGCAATAATCGTTGCTTGATATGTCTATAGTTTTGTTTACGAAAACAATATTGTATAAATATGTATTAAAAGCAACAATAATGTTATTTATAAATCATCGGCGGTAAGGTATGGCGCTATTCGCTGTATTGTCTGTGGGCCTATTCCGGATATAGTAAGCAGTTCATCCAGCGTCTTGTAGGGTCTGTTCTGAATGATTTTCTGTGCGAGTACAGGGCCTATTCCCTTTATTTTCTGCAGTTCGATGTCTGTCGCTGTATTAATGTTGAGGGGCAGTTTTGGCTGTACAGCTTTCTGCAGTTCTGTTTTGAGATTTTTAAATGCTTCGTCTTCTTCCCTTTGTTGGGCCCTGAGTCCGACAATCCTGTCTGGAACAGAGGCGCTCCAGATACCTTTTTTCTTTACAGCGGCTGCCAGTTCGCTGTCCGCCAGCTTAGCCTGTTCTTCATCACGACTGAAGCCGTCTGGTGTCGCTCTGCCGACACCGTGAGAGCGGGCATAGCCTTCGGCTACCAGCAAGGAGGCGAGATCCCTGGCGTCGTGCGTTTTTACAAACGCATATACCCGGCCACTCTTAGATCGTCCTAGAGCCTGGGCATAGGCGGTATACACCGTAAAAGGCTTCGATAATATTTCCTGTACATACTGCGCTGCCTGATGTCCGAACTGTACCGTCTCAGCGTCATTGGTGATGCCGAAATGCCGGGACTGTGATCTTAGCCTTTTCATGTCGCTTTCAGTGCTGATGACGGTTTCGGGGCAATCGACGTAGTACAGCCGAATGAGCAATGTTTCTTCTCCGGCGCGTACTCTGAAGCTGTCTCCGTCATTGGATGCATGTGCAACATAGATGGCGTTGCTCAGCACGGTATAGTCATCATCGGCGAGAGCATGTAAGGGTGCGACACTGATCACTCCTAAAAAGATCGATGTCAGCACGTTATTTATCCGATTCTTTAGAACTGCACGCATACGGTTCCTTTATTGAGCTGAATACTGTTTGGGATCAATGTCGTACTTTTGAATTTTATAGCCCATGATACGCTGCGTCGTATTCAGCAGTCTCGCCGTAGCGGCCATATTGCCGCGCGCTGATTTCAGGGCGTCCCGTATCAGGTCAGCCTCATAGCCTTCCACTTTTTCCTTCAGGCAGCCGCGAGTAGATGTTCCGCTGGCCTCTGCTGTTTGGAGTGTGGCGGGGAGCTGATGCGGGTGTATGACGTCTGAATCAGCCATCAGCACAGCCCTCTCAATGCAGTTTTCAAGCTCTCTGACGTTGCCCGGCCAGTGATAACTCATCAGCATATCAATGACGGCGCTGGACAACCTGCGCACGCTTTTACCCGTCTCCTTGGAATATTTTGCCAGGAAGTGGTCCGCGAGGAGAACGATATCGGCTTTTCGTTTTCGCAGCGGGGGCACGTATATGGGGAATACATGCAGTCGGTAAAATAAATCTTCACGAAACGTTCCATCCTGCACCATTTTACTCAAATTTCGATTTGTTGCAGCCAGTACGCGTACGTTGACGCGTCGCGTCTCGGTTCCTCCGACCCTCTCAAATTCTTTTTCCTGCAATACGCGCAACAGTTTAATCTGCATGGCAGTCGTTATATCGCCGATTTCATCGAGGAAGAGTGTGCCCCCGTCTGCCAGCTCAAAACGGCCTTTGCGTGTTGCAAAGGCCCCCGTGAAGGCTCCTTTCTCGTGGCCGAAGAGCTCGCTTTCGATCACGCCTTCCGGCAGTGCTGCACAGTGGGCCTTGATAAAGGGTTTGTCTGCACGATCGCTGTTGTAGTGAACGGCATGAGCCACGAGTTCTTTTCCTGTGCCCGTTTCACCTTCAATCAATACGGTGGTTGGACTCTTGGAGACTTGTGCAATTTGATCGTAGACAATCTGCATTTCGTGGCAGTTACCGATGATGTTGGAGGGTTTAAAGCGATCCCGTAATTCCTCGCGGAGGCGCTGATTTTCTATTTCCAGACGTTCCTTGCTCTCCTGCGCCTGCTGCCTCAGTCTTACGGCCTGCGCAATCATGGATGAGAGTACGGTCAGTAGCCGGAGGTCGCCCTCCAGTTCATCGTCGGAGGCTATCTCGCGATCTACACTTAAAGCGCCTACGACCGTTTGCTCCACTTTGATAGGGACGCAGATGAAAGAGGTGTCTTCACTTTTTCCGCGCTGCGTACGGTTTAAGAATTCCTCTGATTCACTGGTCTTCGGTATAATCATGGGCTTGCCGGTCAGAACGACCTGCCCGGTAACACCTTCGCCCAGTTCATAACGGCCACGACGCGTCTGCTGGCGGGAGAGGCCGTGCGCTGCTTCAATCAGAATGTCGTTGGTTTTCCTGTTGAAAAGCGTCAGCGTCGCATACTTCATATTCATGTATTCCGACAGCGCATCCAGTACCGGATTGACGATATCTCTCATGTCCAGACTCTGATCCAGCAG
This sequence comes from uncultured Verrucomicrobiota bacterium, assembly GCA_964464115.1. Lineage (GTDB taxonomy): Bacteria > Verrucomicrobiota > Kiritimatiellia > CAYTQP01 > CAYXEW01 > CAYXEW01. The sequence continues at coordinate 5,700 of CAYXEW010000002.1, read as the reverse complement.
CCTGCTGATATGGTACAACAGCTCCAGCTCTTTCAGTGACCGCTCATCTGTCACATTCTTACTCTTCTCCATGTTTTTTCTCCTCACATGCTTAGATAGGAATAGCGGCGTCGTCGACTGAACCCCCGCTGTCGCTATCCCCCTTACATCCCGCTACGTTGGTGAAGGTAGCGGTTTGTAATCGGCATCCGTCTGTCTCTTCCGAATGCCTTGGGTGTAATTTTAATGCCGGGTGCGCCCTGGCGTCGTTTGTATTCATTGAGGTCCACCAGCCGTATGACCCGCTGCACCAACTCTTTCTCATAGCCTTTCGCCATAATTTCATCCAGGCCCATGTCTTTTTCTACATAGCACTCAAGGATCGGGTCCAGTATCCCGTAAGGCGGCAGCGAGTCGATATCTTTCTGGTCGGGCCTTAATTCGGCTGACGGTGGGCGCTCAATGGTTGTTTTGGGAATCACCGCTCTGCCAGCCCTGCTGTTTATCCAGTTTGCCAATTGAAATACAAGGGTTTTGGGTACATCTTTCAACGCGGCAAAACCGCCCACCATATCTCCGTAAAGTGTGCAGTAACCCACCGCCATTTCACTTTTATTACCGGTCGACAACACGAGCCATCGGAATTTATTGGACAGTGCCATGGCCAGATTTCCCCGTATGCGCGCCTGCAGGTTTTCTTCTGTTGTGTCGGGTTCGCTGCCTGACCAGAGCGGGGAGACTTCTTCGAGGTACAGGTCGAATATGGATTTGATGGGCAGTGTGAAAAGTTGAATACCAAGGTTGCGGGCCAGGATCTCAGCATCATTCAGCGTTTCACTGCTGGTGTACTGCGACGGCATGGTCAAACCCTTGACGCTGTCGCTTCCGAGCGCTTCAACGGCCAGTGCCGCTACCAGGGCCGAGTCGATGCCCCCGCTGACGGCTATCAGCACTTTATTGAAACCGTTTTTGCGTACATAATCGCGCAGCCCCAGGACAAGGGCGGAGTGAACCTCTTCAAACTCTTCATGGATGGGCTCTATGCGATAGTCATGGTTGCACTCTGTCTGCGTAAGTGCCACCCCTGTGCTGCCAACATCTCGTCCGACGCTGTGACCATGCGATTCCTCCAGCATGAGCGAAGTGCACAGTATGTCTTCTTCAAAATGCCGACTTCTAGCCAGCAGACGGCCCTGGTGATCAACGGCCATACTTCCGCCGTCAAATACCAGTTCATCCTGTCCTCCGACGAGGTTACAATAGAGCAGGGGAATCTTCAGATTTTCAGCCGCAGCCCTGATCACAGCTTCCCTCTCACTGATTTTACGTCTGTGAAAGGGCGACGCAGATATGTTGATTAGGGCTGACATGCCTTTGCCGGAAAGGGCCGAACAGGCGGGACCATCCAGGTCCCAAGAATCCTCACAAATGTGGAGGCCTATATGGATACCGGGCGCGATCTTTAAAAGAAATGGGTGCTCGCCCCTGGCAAATACGCGTTTTTCGTCGAATACGCCGTAGTTGGGGAGTAGCATCTTGCAGTAGACTCCAGCCCTTTGTCCCCCGCAGTAAACGGCGGCAGCATTGTATATGTGGCCGTTATTGCGCCACGGGGTTCCGATTATCGCAATGAGTTCGGGGGGGAGCCGGGAGGCCAATTCCTCCATTTTTTTCTGGCAGTCATCAATAAAGTGAGGCTTCAAAATCAAGTCTTCCGGAGGGTAGCCGGTCAGGCACAGCTCTGGAAATACAGCCACGTGACATTGCATTTCGGCCGCTCGCCGTGCATAGTCCACTATCTTTTCCATATTATTGTACAAATCACCAACAGAAGGATTGATCTGACAAATGGCTGTATTCAAAAGAAAACTCATACTGCAAAATTGTAATTTAAATACATTATTGTGCGAATCAATTTTATGAAAAAGAACGATGTGTTATGGAGAAGGTTTTTGCTATTTTAGGTGCATTCTTAAACAGGAGTATAGCGATGGAACTTTTAGACAAAAAGATAGCGGATTTAGAGGCTGCTCACGCAGAGCAGACCAAGCGCCCGGATTTTGAATCTTTCTGGCAGGAAGCTTGCAAACAATGTAAAGAGATCTCTCTGGATACGGTCGCCGACGTAATCGATTACCCGATTGACGGCATAGAGGTTCGCGACCTGACGTACAAGGGCCTGGACGGAACACCCATCCACACATGGATGACGATTCCGAAGGGGGTCGACCGCCCGGTGCCAGTGATGGTTTTTTATCACGGTGCCGGCGGTAGCAGGGGAATTCCCTGCGATCAAGCTGTGTGGAATATGATGGGCTTTGCCGTCATCAGCATCGATATCAGAATGCAGCGCGGTATGACCGGCTCTCATACGGGCTTTACCAATTTTAACTGGACGGCCATGGGTATCCTGGATAAAAAAACGTACTATGGTTATCACGTCTGGACGGACTCCCTGCGTGCGGTCGAGGTGGCCCGTCAGACGGAAGGTCTGGACACCTCTCACATAGTCGTTCACGGAGGCAGTCAGGGCGGTGCCCTAGCCCTGGCCGTGGCGGCCCTGGATCCGGGAATCTGGTTTTGTATGGCCGATGTGCCCAGTAATTGTTGGCTGGAGAAGCGCATCATGGATGGCGCGGGCGGTTACGGGCACCTGACTGAATATCTACGGGCTTATCCCGATCACGTAGAACAGGTCTGCGAAACCTTGAGTTACTTTGATCACATCAACCATGCCGAAAATATAGAATGTCCGGTACTTATTTCCTGTGGGGTGCGCGATCCGGTTTGTCCGCCGGAGAATGTCTATGCGGCCTACAACCGGATCACTGCCGCGAAAGAAATGTGTGCTTATCCTTTTGGTGAGCACGACGGTGGAAGTAAGGTTCACCTTGAGCGCAAGCTGGCTTATGCAAAGCAAATGCTGGCAAATCAGAGAATGGAAACCTGACAAGGACAACTGATCCTACTGAAGGTGAGACCATGCCGCATCCTCTTCGGGGCGTTCCCAGTCATTTGCTAGAGACTGCTGGCTCAACAGAGCCGTTTCAGATACATCGGGTTCCTCTATGATGGTTACGATGGCACGGCGCGAATGCCCCAAACGGAGCGGTTCAAGTAAATGGATTCGCCCGTCATTTTCCATCCTTGCTTCTACTGCTTTCAGCATATTTTAGCCTCGGAATTAGACTATCCTGTTATATCAATCTTCATTTTCATCCAACGTTATGAATAATAGGGGTCACGTCTGAATGGCACTTACTTAAGCCTCTCTTCCCTTGTTTATCCAGTTGCGATCACGGAATGCAGAGCAAATCGTTTGTACGCACAGACTATATCCTGGATTGATTACGGGGGTTTGAGTACCTCGGGCAGGACGGGCCCGCGGCCTCTGGGCCGGTTCTGTGTGCGGACGCCGGGGCCGGTATCCCCATAAATGAAAGAGTGCAAGATTCTTTGGATGACCTCTTTTTCAGGTAATTGGTGGTGTCAAAGCGCTGGGTGAAAAGTGGTGATTTTAATCACTGCACTCCATATTGGTTTGAAGTGCGGCAATCTGAATTGCCGCTTTGGGAGGAGCGGAGCGACGGGGCTCAGTATTTCAATGTGATAAATGACCCACGGATGGCAGGGCCGTCCCACGGATGAGGGAAGAGGCTCGTCACTGCACTCCATATTTGTTTGAAGTGCGGCAATCTGAATTGCCGCTTTGGGGGGAGCGGAGCGACGGGGCAAATGGAAAAAGGGGTGACCTCTTTACCTTGGTTGTGCCCGAATTATCTTAGTTCAAGTATTGAAGAGAGCGCCTGAGAGATCTCGTCAAGTTCGTCGATTGAAAGACTCTCAACCTTGGACTTGAGTCTGTGCTTTGCAACGGCCCGGATCTGGTCGACCACGGCAACGACTGCAGATCCTTCACACGTAACAGGAACCGTGATCGGTGGGTGCGGCTTGGCGGCGGTGGAGAGGGGAATAATGACTACAGTCCGACGAAGCTGGTTTAGTGTGTCGTGTGTGAGCACGACACACGGTCTTGTCTTCTTGATCTCAGACCCCTGTGTGGGATCGAGACTGACCCACCAGATATCACCACGATTGATAGATCTGTCTGTCATTCCTGAAACCCGTCATCGAACGATTGCCATTCGTTAACTTCTCGAACCAGCTCTTTGTCGCGATTCGCAGCGCGACATGCTGACGCCAAGGAGTTGTCTCGCTCGGACAGCTCTTGTTGGAGCAAACGGGTGACAAGACGCGACCTCTGGCGGGCGGGAACAGCCGCCTGAAATCGGTGCGCCACAACATCAGGTATAGATAGTGTCATTCTCATGGTGCAATGTTATGACTTATTACTTATGCTGTAAACGTTTTTCTTTCCACATCGGAATCTCTGTGGGATTCTCGAATGTACCTTGCACCATCTTGATCCAAATCGGGATTCCGAAATACGCAAGGACCAGGACATGGAGACTGGCGGCAACTACCGTAGCCTATTTTGCCCATGACTTGAGCTAGAGCAGTCCGATTACCGCCATGACAAGATTAAGAAATGCGGGAGGAACCCACATGCCCGGTAAACCATGCTCGAATACGATGGGGGTATAGACAGCCACAACACGTAAGCAGGCGAATGCCTTGATCGCGCCAAGCACGATGAGCGGAGTTCCGATTAGGCACGTTAATCGGCCAGATGTTTTGTCATCTGCCACAGCACCGTTTGTATTTCTTGCCGCTATTGCATGGGCACGGAGAGTTGCGTCCGGTGCCGGGGTACTTCTCCTCGTGTGACGAGGGCTGCGGGACAGGCTTTGAATTCAGCCGGGATATGTTGGGGAACATCTGATGGTGCCGCTCAATCATGGGCATGATGACGGACTGATGAAAACCTGCAAACTCGGCGTCATCCATCTTGAGTGCTGGCCGCATTGAGGCCAGCATCTATTCCTGCTTTGTGCCGCTGAGCAACGCGAGATTCCAGCACATCTGGGCGATCGACAGTGCATTCTGCATCTGCTCTTGAGAGCCGTCCGTCTCGTCGAGGAGCGGCTGCGCGTAGGTGACCATCGATTCTGCTATTAGTCCCATGATGTCTCTCTCATTCTCTCAGTCCGAACGCTTCCACTAACGGGCGGCGGTACGCCGTACCGTTCAGCGTAATGTTCGCAGATCTCCTGTCTTCGACTTCAAGATGGCCTCGACCATCCTCAGGTCGTCTTCTGTGGTTCCAGATAACTGGCCTTGCCAGAGCCGATTCCCATCCCAGAGGATGTGCATGGCCTGGCGGGCGGTCTTTCCATCCGTCATTCCTACTTCGCACACGATCGCTTTGCCGATAAAGCTTCCGGCAGAGATGTTTTCTGTGGTCGTTGTGACTTCCTCAACGCCTTCGACCCCCCGTATCGCTTCGACCAGGATGGGCTTTGCATCCTCTGTCATCTTATCGACCATGGCGCGATTGAGCCCTGCCGGGTGTGGCGACATCATGAACAGTGCCATGGTCTCATTCGTTCCCCAGCGGAACGAATGAAACTCAATACTGTCATCCGCTGCGTACGTGACACCGGGGGGCAGATCAAAAGGGGGCGTCGCGGAGCGCTGTCGGGCGCATCCGAAGGAGGCCACCAGTATCATCAGGAGAAGTAGGGTTTTCTTCATCTCTTTCCTGCTAATGCGGAGCTGACCCGCTTTTCGATTGTAGTCTGGCAGACTTGTCTGCCGGGC
>CAYXEW010000001.1:6239-73790 GCA_964464115.1 uncultured Verrucomicrobiota bacterium | reverse complement strand
CATGATTCATTTAGTTGCTGCTTCAATGGACCTTTCCATTAACCGTCAATATTTTCATCTTCCACGAAATTCTACGAGGAACGAATTTTTCAGGTAGAAGATGATCGATGTTCTTTTCCGCGAAGCGGTCACGTCCATCATGCCTTCGGCTTGATAAAGCGTGGTTCTCACCCGCTTTAAATTATTTTATTGAATGGTAACAGCCTGTATCAGGCGTGCCGCTTAAGGAGATAAAAGCCGATAACCTCCGACAGAATAACCGGTATCCAGATAATTAAATCCGGTCTCAAATGCGGGGTCTTAACGAGCGATTCCGCAAGTATAATAAAAAAATAAAAAATAAATACAATCAGCAGTGCAATGCCAATTCCAACCGACGATTCACTCCTCTTTGATTGTATACCCAAGGGTATTCCCAGAACGGTAAAAGCAAAACAGGCCACCGAAAGAGCCAGCCGTTTGTTGGCCTGGACTACCAGCGTCATACGCTCATAGGCTAACTCCTCCTCTGGTATATTCTGCGTATCGGTATAGATGTTGTTAATCCTTTTTACCAGCTCAAACAACGTATAGTCCGACACCTTTTTATGGGTCTTATTCCGATTCAGAAATTCATTGAGATCGAATGTTATCGGATATTCATCAACCACAGAAAATGGGGGATCGGAAGCGGGCTGCATCACACGGGCATTATAGAGTTCAATATTGACGAGACCGGCCTCTTCATCAGACTGTATTAAGCCCGTCTTCGCGCGGACACTGGCTACGACTTTATCGTTTTTGATCTGGTATACGATCACGTCTTCGAGTTCATTACCCTTGATGTTACCCACATAGGTGATGAAACCGGGGAAGTCTTTGATAAAACGGCCGGACTCCAGCAGTTTGACAGGATCTTTGCTGCCCAGCTCGTGAAGAATCAGCCGTCGTGCATACCAGCATCGCGGGGCCACCTCACTGGCAATAGTCGCACTGAAAACAGTCACCACGATTGAAATGATAATCAGCGGTGAGACAATTTCCCAAATACTGATACCGGACGCCTGCATAGCCACCAGTTCACCCTCCATCGACAGCTTACCAAACAGCAACAGCACGGCGACCAGCAAGCTCATAGGAAGAGTGAACGACATCAGAAACGGCATGTTATAAAAAAACAGTTTAAGGATGGCACCCGCTGAAGCCCCGCGTGCAATATAATCAATGGCTTGGAAAATGACGCCGATTGACATCACCAACGTTATGACACAGAAAGCCATCAGAAACGTGATGAGTAAATCGTGAGTAAGATAGCGATTTAGAATTCTCATAATGCCAATCTAGGATATGCGACGGGCCGCTTCAAGCGTATTGAAGAGAAGCATGGTAATCGTCATAGGCCCGACACCGCCCGGTACCGGTGTAAGAGCGGAGGCCACATCTTTGACACTATCGAAATCGACATCCCCCACCAGACGGTACCCCTGTTTTTTAGAGGGATCCTCAACGCGGTTCACACCGACATCTATCACGACAGCCCCCTCTTTTACCATATCTCCAGTAATCATAGCGGGCCGCCCGGCGGCGGCAATGAGTATATCCGCCTGCCGCGTTATCGCGGCCAGCTCTTTTGTGTGGGTGTGACAGACCGTCACCGTGGCATTACCCGTATCTGATTTTTGTGACAGCATATTTGCCAGAGGGCGCCCGACGATGTTACTCCGACCCACGACAACGGCATGAGCGCCTGATGTTGAGACACGGACGTGTTTGAGAATCTGTAGAATGCCGTGGGGCGTACATGGCAGAAAGGACGGCAACCCAAGCATCATACGTCCGACATTCACCGGATGAAAACCGTCTACATCTTTTTCTGGAACAATATGCTCTATGACTTCCTGTTCTGCATCAGCACTCGGCAATGGTAATTGAACGAGTATGCCGTGAATACTGTCGTTTGCATTCATAGAGGATACGACATCCAGCATCTCGTTTATGCCGGCAGATGCCGGCAGCAGGATTTCCTCCGAGTAGATGCCGGCCTCTTCACAGGCCCGCTCTTTAGCCGTGACATATGAACGGGATGCGGGGTTCTCCCCTACCAGTAAGACCCCGAGCCCCGGGACGATTGATCGTTCCTTCCTCAGTTTTGTCACGGAATCCTTAATCTCTTGCCGGATATCGGCTGCTATCTTTTTTCCGTCCAGAATGTGAGCGCTCATCGCTTTTTTTCTCCGGTCTGCTTAAATCTGCTTACCCGTCGTACCCAATATCGCGTTACTATTATGCAGATGACACATGGCGATGGCAAGGGCATCGGCGGCATCATTCTGAGGAACTTCTATCAGACCCATCATGCGCTGAATCATGTGGGCGACCTGCTGTTTACTGGCGGTGCCAGTCCCCACGACCGCCAGCTTCACCTTGCGTGGTGAGTATTCGTAGACGGGAATATCCCGTGATGCACATTCCGCAATCACCACCCCGCGCGCTTCTCCCAGTATCATGGCGGTATTGGCGTTTTTGGAAAAAAAGGTACCTTCCACCACTACCTCATCGGGCATCCATGTACTCAGAATTACCTCTAAAGATTGTTTTATATGACGCAGACAATGAGAATGAAGGCGGGAGGCCGGGTTGTGTATGCGGCCGTAATGGAGCGCCCGAAACCTGTTGCCGTCCGCCTCGACGACTCCGACGCCGGACGAACGCAGCGACGTATCCACCCCCAGGACTCTTCTGCGCCTATTCATCAGCAGATATCTGTTCCATCAACTCGTCATCTATTTCATAGTTGGAAAAGACATCCTGTACATCATCTAATTCATCGAGAGTGTCAATAAACCTCAAAATAGCTGAAGCCTGCGATTTATCCGTTACGGGGATGGTCGTTTCCGGTAAAAGCGTTACTTCCGCGTTGGCAATTTCGATCCCGGCATTATTCAGGGCATCCACTACGCCGACGTAGGTCGAAGGATCGGTCGTAACCGTATACTGAGCGGGACTGCTCTGCATATCTTCCGCCCCGGCCTCGAGGGCAATTTCCATGACCTTTTCCTCATCCGCTTTTGCGGCATCAATTTCGATCAGTCCCTTTCTGTTAAACAGTCGGGAAACGCTGCCCTGCCCCGCCATATTGTTGTTATGCCTAGTAAAAGCGTGGCGCACCTCCGCAGCGGTTCGGTTCTTGTTGTCCGTGACGGCAAGAACCACCACGCCCACGCCGCCAGGCGCGTAGCCCTCGTATACGAGTTCCTCCATGATGACGTCATCCTGAAGCTCTCCGGTTCCCTTCTTGACAGCGCGTTCGACATTGTCCGCCGGCATATTTACACTGCGGGCTTTCTGCATCAACAGTCGTAAACTCGGGTTCTTATCCTCTTCGCCGCCTCCCGTCTGAACCGCCACGACAATTTCGCGGGCGATTTTGCTGAATACTTTGCCCCGCTTTGCATCGGCAGCGGCTTTTTTATGCTTAATGGTAGACCACTTATTATGACCGCTCATAACTCACTTCCTGTTTCACATGTTTACGGTGTGCACGGCGTTTATCCACCGGAGAGGATGTACCCTGCTCTACCACCGCCTTATTCATAGCTGCTTATACGTTCTCTTCATCCTGCTTCGCCTGGGCTATTATTTTCTGAGCCACATTGGCGGGCACGGTGTCATAGCGTTCGAATTCCATCTCGAAGGTGCCCCGCCCGTGTGTCAGACTGCGCAATTGAGATGAATAGGAAAAGATTTCAGATCGGGGCACTTCTGCCGTAATAACCTGCAGACCCTCTTCAATACCCATGCCCAGAATACGGCCTCGCCGCTGATTGAGGTCGCCGCTCACGTCTCCCATATATTCATCGGGAATCATCACGCGCACTTTCATGATCGGTTCTAGCAGGACCGGCTTAGCTTTACCCATCGCCTCATTGAAAGCCCGCGCTCCCGCAATTTTAAAGGCAATTTCCGACGAGTCGACATCGTGATAGGAGCCGTCATAGAGAGCGACTCTGGCATTGACTACAGGATATCCTGCCAGGGCGCCTTTCGTCATACCTTCCACCAGACCTTTCTGGACGGCCGGCACAAAACCACTCGGGATCGCACCACCCACAATCTGATTCAGGAACCATTCCTCATCATCGGGCTGTTTGGGTTCAACGCGTAAATAAACTTCGCCGTACTGCCCGCGGCCGCCGGACTGCTTTTTATGTTTGTAATGACCTTCACCCGTCGAAGTGATGGTCTCTTTATAAGGCACTTTGGGCGTATTGAGTACGACATCCACATTACTGTGTTTTTTCATATTTTCGACCGCAATATTAATTTGGATATCCCCCATTCCCGACAGGGTCAGCTCGTGGGTATCTTCATTGCGGCCGACACTGATGGTCGGATCCTCTTCGGCGACACGCTGTAATCCACCCGCCATTTTATCATCATCTCCGCGTGTTTTGGGTTCCACTGCATAAACGACGACTGGCTGGGGGAAATGAATGGGTTCCATATGCACCTGCTGCCCCACCGCACAGAGTGTATCATTTGTCTCCGTATCCTTGAGTTTTGCGAGGGCTACGATTTCTCCCGCCACAGCCTCTGTCACCTTTTCCTGTTTTTTACCATTGATGATGTACAGGCTGGGAATACGCTCTTTGTGTCCCTTCGTAGCATTGAATACTTCGCTATCGGCTTTAAGTGTTCCCCCGAGAACTCGAATATAAGACATGTGACCGACAAAAGGATCGGTGACGGTGCGCCAAATCATGCCCGTAAAGGGTGCGTCAGTCGCTGCATTAATAATGTTTCCTTCCACATCTCTGATTTTACGCTCAGCGGGAGACGGAAACATCATGGCAATATTGTCGAGCATTTCATCGGTGCCGAGTTCTGCTTTGCAGGCCACCGCGAAAACGGGTATAAAGTTGCCGTTGTTGATCGCGCCGCGCAAGCCGAGCAGAATTTCTTCTTTGGTCAAGGTTATGCCATCGAAGAATTTTTCCAGCAGGGTGTCGTCGGTTTCGGCAGCAAGCTCAACCAGTTCCTGCGGAATGTCGTTCTTTTCGAGTACACTGTATACGGTCTCACCTTCACCGGGTAACGTTAACGGAACACACCGTTTGCCCCACAACTCTTGAACGATATTCAGGGCTGCGTCAAAGTTGGCATTCTCTTTGTGAATGCCGGTAATAGCAATGGCGCGCGGCATATCCAGCTTGTCGCAACGTCTCCATGCACGCTGAGTGCCCACCTCGATGCCACTGGTACAGTCAATCGTGATCAATGCGCTGTCAGCGGCGCGGGTAGCCGCCAGCATTTGACCGGTAAAGTCCGCATAACCCGGTGTATCCAGTATGACCATGTCAAATTCACTGCCGTTATGTGCCTTGTAGTAACCGCTGAAAGGTTTCGCCCACACTGAAATATGATGTCCCTTCTCCTCTTCAGTCCAGTCACACATACTCGAACCATTTTCCACCGATCCGAGGCGATCATTGATACCTGTTTTGTGAAGTATAGAATCAAGGAGCGTCGTCTTACCACTTCCGGTATGCCCCAGTATTGCAAAATTCCTGATCCTTGAAATATCAACTTTACTCATAACCGCCCTCTCATCGATGTTTAACTATTTCTAACCAATTCATAACATAAACCAAAAAGTGTGACCACCTATACACAAAAAACACAGTCTCTGCAATGGTTTTAGCCTGTATTCTTCACGTGTTCAAAATGCTGTATCCCGCATAAGTGGGACAGGGCTGCGAACTTGCCACGCTTTGCATGGGCGCCAGGGTGCCGCTGTAGTTTCCTGCCGCAAATCCATGGCAACAGCCGAAGCGAAGTGGAGATGGCTCCTTCGTAGGGCGCTAATGGCCGAAGGCCATCGCGCCGTATGCGGCTGGAAGGTCTGCGACCGTTCCAGCCTTACAAAAAGGTTTCAGAAAACGGTGTCATTCCTAATTCTGGATGTCAAACAAGGTTCTTCACGGAAGAGCCAAACCATTACGCAACGGCCGGATAAGATCCCAGTATTTTAAGCATGGAACAGTGTATCGATAATTCATCGAGTGCTGTCTTGACCAGCTCGTCTTCTGCGTGCCCCTCAATGTCGACAAAAAAGCAGTATTCCCAGAGCTGCTGTTTACTGGGGCGGGATTCGATTTTAGACATGTTGATCGCATGTTTCTTGAAAACGCTCAAGGCATCGTACAACGCCCCGACAGTATGCTTAACGCTGAACAGCAACGACGTCTTGTCTTTTTCGGTTGCCGGACCGTAGTGACGGCCTATGACAAGAAAGCGGGTCGTATTCCCCCCCCGGTCCTGAATACCCTCTTCCAGAATTTGCAGATCATACAGCTCACCGGCCAGTTTTGACGCCAACGCTCCGGTTCCCGCTTCGGATGCAGCCATTTCCGCTGCTTTTGCCGTACTGGAAACAGGTTTCAACTCAACCCCGGCCATTGTTTCATGTAACCAGTGACGGCACTGACCAAAGACCTCTTCTTTACTGTAGAGACGCTCTATGCTCTGCCGATCATCTCGCGCCAGCAGGCAATGGGTAATGTTGAGGTAAATTTCGGCACAGATGTTCACGGTGGTATCTGTAAATTTATCCAGCGTATGGGTGACGGCGCCATCTGTTGAATTTTCGACCGGGATAACACCGTAATCGACATTTTCCGACTCCACTGCAGCAAAGACATCCGTTATCGTTTCACAGGCCCGGTACTGCACGCTTCCGCCAAACTTGGCCCGCGCCGCCTGATGCGTGAAGGTGGCCTCCGGCCCCAGATAGGCTATGGACAGGTCTTTTTCCTGTGACAATGCGGAGGACATGATTTCACGGTAAATCGCGTGCAGTGCTTCATTGCTGATGGGGCCTTTGTTCATCGTTGCCAGCCTCTCATACACTTCCTTTTCCCGGGCGGGAACGTAGAAGGCCTTACCGTTGTCTTCTTTATGCCTGCCGACATCGAAAACAACGCGCGTCCGCTCGTTCAAAAGGTCGAGAATTTTCTCATCAATGCCGTCAATGGCTCGGCGCAGCTCATCAAGACTCATCCTGCACGCTCGCTTCCTGTTCTTCAGCCAAATTCAATTCTGCCTGCGGATCTGGCTTTTTATCCTGCTTTTCAGGCTTGTAAAACTTCAATTCTTTCATATTTGGCAGATCGTCAAGACTCCTTAGTCCGAAGTGCTCGAGAAATAGGTGCGTTGTGCCAAACAGCCAAGGCCTCCCCGGTAAATCACTTCTGCCGACAATTTTAACCAGCTGCATTTCCAGCAGGTTTTTAACCATATGCGAAACGGCCACGCCCCTGATTTCCTCGATATCGGCGCGCGTGCATGGTTGGCGGTAGGCGATAACAGCCAGCGTTTCCAGCGCCGGTTTTGACAGCCGGTTCGGCTTGCTTTTATCGAGGAAGATGCGCAACCAGTGACCGCAGGAGGGATCATTCTCCAACTGATAACCGCCGGCCACATGCGTGATACGAAAACCCATGGCAGCCCCGTTGATTTGAGCGGCATAGTTTTCCAGGACCTCTTCAATCATCGACTCAGACGCTTTCGCATATTCCTCAGCGCGGCCGCCCGCTTCTTCAGCCGTCTGCTGCAGCACCTTTTTAATGCTGTGAGCATCCAAGCTGTTCTTGGCTGCAAACAGCATCGAGCCGATAATTTCTTTTAACTCCGGCAGCACATCTACCTTGTTCATGCCTGTCTCCCGTTTCCCTATGCTATGCTAATCCCGTTCATTTGCAGTGCTAAACTTCACAGGGTTCAATTACAATTTCGCCAAAGTGGTGATCCTGAAACAGCCGGATCTGGCTCAGCTTCAAGAGTTCCAGTACAGCGAGAAAAGTACATACGATTTCAGTTCTGGATTGCATTTTTACAAACAGGTTGCTGATCGATATCTTTTTCTTATCTGTACGGATCATCGACAGAATGCTGTCAATTTTTTCACTTACGGTAAATCGTTCCGAAAAAATCTCACTGAGCTGTTCTTCTTTGATCCTGCGCAACGCTTCGTTAAAGGCTGTAATCAGGTCAAAAATACCCACATCCTGCATCGTGCTCTCCAGATCGTCCTCCACGTGAACCACCGGCTCGCCGTCACGCTTGAACACATCCTGCCTTAGCAGTTCCAGATCTTCCAGATGCAGCGCCGCATCCTTGAATTTTTTATAGGCGACGAGCTGGCGGACCAAATCCCAGCGGGGGTCCTCTTCGTCTTCCTCATCCAGCTCTTTGCGGTCTTCCACGGGTAAGAGCATACGGCTCTTGATCATCATCAGTGTGGCGGCCATTACCAGAAAATCTCCCGCTATGTTCAGATCGAGCATCTTCATCATATCGAGATATTCCATGTATTGCTCTGTGATCTTGACTATCGGTATATCATAAACATCGACTTCGTCTTTTTTGATCAGGTACAGCAACAGGTCGAGCGGACCTTCGAAGACTTCAAGCTGCACTTTGTAATCGGTGTTGACTGTCTCGGAAGTCATGATAAACCTGCAGCCTTTCTGGCTTCTGAGAGCGTGCGAGCCGCGCAGGCACGAGCCCGTTCAGCCCCTCTGCGAAGAACGGATTCAATGTATTCAGGTTTTGCCGCAAGCTCTTCACGCTTTTGTCGCATGGGTTCAAAATAGTCCTGTATCTTGGCGAGCAGCTCCTTTTTGGCCGTTCCATATCCAAAACCGCCCGCCCGGTATCGGGCGGCTAAATCCGCCTGTTCAGCCTCGCTGCTGAATAGCTTGTACAGGGCAAATACATTGCACGTATCCGGATCTTTCGGGTCTTCCAGCGGTGTGCTGTCTGTCACAATGCTCATGACACTTTTTTTGACAGCCTTTCGCTCGCCGAAAATTTCGATGGTATTGTGGTAAGATTTTGACATTTTCTGACCATCGATGCCCGGCACCACCGCCACACTTTCACGAATCACCGGCTCCGGAATAGTAAATACATCGCCGAATGTGTTATTGAATTTGATGGCCATATCGCGCGTAACTTCCACGTGCTGTTTCTGATCCCGCCCCACCGGCACGACATTGGACTGAACTGAAAGAATGTCGGCCGCCATAAGAACGGGATAGGAAAACAGTGCATGACTTGCAGGAATTCCTTTGGCGATTTTGTCTTTATAGGAATGACAGCGTTCAAGCAGTCCCATGGGTGTCAGGATAGACAATAGCCACATCAGTTCCGTCACCTCGGGGACGTCACTCTGCCTGTAAAAAGCAGTCTTTTCACTATCGAGTCCGCAGGCTAAAAAATCCAGAGCCACATCCTGCGCCCCCTGCCTCATGGCCGCCGCATCGTGAACCGTCGTCAGGGCGTGATAATCCGCAATAAAGAGGAATGCCTCACCTTGCTCCTGCAGTTCAATGGCTGGCAGCATCATGCCGAAATAGTTGCCGAGATGCAGTTTTCCCGACGGCTGTATACCTGACAATATTCTCATTTATCAACATCCACACTGTAACTGTATATCATAGGAGCACCCATTATCACCATGATGAATGAGGATAAAAGAAAAACGTGAAGATTTTCAGCACCGGAGCAGCATATGCGTACGGACTACTTAATCAGGGCGCCGATGACGATACCAACGGCCGTAAAAAACAATAGTGCGGCTGATTTAAGGATCTTGAATTCAGTGGCCAGCAGGTCCAGCTTCATATGGCCCTGGTTGAACAGTGCGACAGCCACCACCAGTGCTATCAGTAATAAAGCTGCGATTAATTGTTTACTCATGCGCGGCATAGTAAGCGATGATGCAGGTCTATACAAGTTATTTACATCCATTTGCTCATGGCGGTGAAACGAAATTCTACGAGGACCTAGAAATCAATAGCGTTTTCACCTGACGGTCAACTACTTAAGCTGCATGCCGATGCACCGATGCCGAGGAAAATCCCCCTGCCATGACTCACTTGCCATCGGTGCCCGTCATTAGCGGATCCAGGAAGTGTTCGATTTCCCATATTACCGATTCGAGACCTGACTGCCGGTTGCCCCGCAGATCTGTGGTCTCCTCCCTGGAGGGGGGCAGCCCCATGATAAAGGATTCCTCACCCGCAACGACAATCATAGGTATATCTGGATAAAAAGTATGAATATGCTGTAAAACAGTCAGCCCGTCTATTTCTCCTGTGAAAGCATCGAGCAGAACGACATCTGCATCGCCGTGAGCCAAAACCCGAATGCAATCATCCTCGGTTACAGCATCGATCGTTTCACAATCAATCTGCTGCAAGTCATGCTCTACACCGGCACGCACCGACGTATGGTCTTCTATCAGCAATACTCTCGTTTTCATACTGGCACTCCTATTGTTGTAAAATCCAAACAAGGAATGGTCTCTTCTGACCCGCATAACGAATCACCTTGACGGAAGTGTTCCAGCGCCGCTTTCAACGTATCCGTATCGACCGGCTTTGAGAGCACTTCAACGCACCCCATATTTTTCGCTTCACAGCGCAATGCCAATGAGTGGCGGCAGCCAACCGCGATGACGTTTAATTCGGGAAAGCTGCTGTTAATCAGTTTGAGCGCCAGCAATTGCCTCATTTCATGTGAGTCCATATCGAGGATAAGCAAATGACAGGTATGCTGATGCAACCAGTCAATTCCGTCCGTAAGACTTGGTATGTGTTGTAGAGTCGTATTCGGGGCTTGACACCATTCCATTACCCGCGATCCGAGTACGTTTTCTTTTTCAACAAGTAATATACTGAAACTCATAATTACATTATAAACAATAAATGCATTTTGTCTATAAAATAATTATTATTTTTAAGGTTCCGATTGATCCTGTCATATGCACTATGCTTAGCTTGTTTTTTTAATTTATTGGATGGTGCTTTTGTACGTTCATTTTACAAATTTTCTACTATTTTCAAGCACACTGCCGGTACTTACCTCATTGAGTCTGACAGCAGTCTGCATCGCGTTGGCCTGTCTATGGGGCTTTTATGCTCATAAACTGCCCCGCAGGACACGCCATGCGGCTATCTGTGTTCTGATACTGCTGTTTCCTTTTGTCCACTTCTTCCTCATCGCTCGCTACGCTATAAATATTCCATCCTGGGATGACTTTGACGCGATCCTTCTCTATATGAACCGCCCCCTTCAGGAGCGCTTTACGCTAACATCGCTTTTTCATCTTCATAATGAGCATCGCATACTGCTGACCCGTTTGACTGCGGAGCTGTGCTCATCTCTTTCCGGCAGTGTCCAATTAAAATGGATAACGATTTCGGGGACGGGCTACCTGGCAGCGCTCTACGCAGCACTTCTCATGCATTTGAGAAAAAGTGTTTCACCGGTTCAACTGCCATTGATGGGGGCCATGCTCTTTGCTCCTTTTGCATGGATTAACATGATGTGGAGCACGACGGCCGTACAATTTAATGCTGCGCTTTTTTTCTCGTTTACAGCCTGCATCCTGTTTTTCTCATCACGCGCAAGCTATGTACGTATATTGTTTTGTATCAGTGCTTTTCTGGCATCCTTTTCGACTGGATCAGGCATCTTTACGGTGCCTGCCATATTGGGAACATTTATGCTCTTATGGGGGGATGCTGTTTGGCTCCGCAACGGAGTAGATGGTCGCCATCGTGTAATGGACCTCATCTTGCTGGTACTGCTCGGACTGTTCCTCGCAACAGCCTACTTTTATAACTACGCCCATCCCGAACATCATCCGGATGTTCAGGAAAGCCTTTTCCAACCCGTTCGTATCATTCACTATATACTGCTCTTCCTGGGCTCCATCTTTCTCAATGGTCAGGCTGCGCTGGCACTGGGTGCCCTGCTGCTTTTTCTTTTCGGATTCATCACGATTCAGCACGGTTACCGAAAGGTGCCGGGGCTCTATGCCTTTTTGATTTACCTGTTGCTGACGGCTGCCGCTACGGCAGTCGGCCGGTCCGGTTTCGGTGTTGCTCAGGCTCTCGAGGTTCGCTACCGCATCAATTCGGTCTTATTCTTGACCGTCACACTGGCGGTCCTTCTCCGACTCTACCCCGCGTTCTTCAGTCGAAAAAGCATTTTGTCCGCCGTATTCAGTGTTTTACTCATCGTGTTTACACTGGCCACATGGTCGGCGTCAGGCGCTATGCAACAATGGAGAAAGAAACTCATCAGCGTGACAGCAAAATACATGGCATTCGGTCACGGCCTTCACTATCCGCAAGAAAGCAGCGCCTATGCGGCTGACATCTTTGACAGTTGTGTCGAAAACGGTGTCTACTGCCCGCCTTCCATCCTCCACCAATATGCCGCGAAGTTTAAAGCCGGGGAAACACCTGAACAGTGAGTGCACTGATGACATATATACCCCTCCTCTTATTCGGGCTGGTCGCCGGGGCCGGATACACGGCCTATGTTCTGGCGGAGGCGGGGCAGTTTAACGGTTGGGTTGCGCTGACTGCGGGGGGTGGCCTCACGACATTTCTGATCACGCTGGCTGTCAGGAAAAAAGTTCTCATCCCCGTCGACCGAAACCGGTGGACGGGATGGATTCTGGCAGCACTTATTATGATAAGCCTCCGGTTATCACTGCCTGCCGGCGAGCTTCTGCTCGGGGGATGGGATCCGGGCGTTTATCTGCACACGGCCGCCTCCATTGCCAGAGATGGTAACATACAGCTCAATGCCGATGACTATACGGCCCTGCCACCCGATCAGCTACGCGCGGTCAGTCGGGACCTGTACTCTATCACGGAACCCTTTCTGGGTATGCGGCTGCTGCCGAACCAACGCCTGTCACCACAGTTTTACCATTTTTTTCCATCACTGCTCGCCGTAGCGTATGATTTTTTCGGAATCGGAGGGGCGCTGTCTGTCAACGCCATACTGCAGATCGGCTCCATTCTCATTCTGTATGCGCTCATCAGCCGCACCTATGGATGGAAAGCAGGTCTACTGGCATCAGCGGCACTGATGCTGAATCCGGCACAGTTGTGGCAGAGCCGTTTTCCGACCGCGGAGCTGCTGACTCAGTTCCTGCTCCTCACGGGTGCGTTCTGGCTCTGCGAAGTAGAACGATCCAGGCATCGTATCTTTGCGGCCACGCTGGCCGGTATCGCGTTGGGTCTGGCATGGATGACGCGCTACGACACCATCCTCATCCTCGTCCCCCTGTTGGCGCTCCTTCTCTGGCACACGCTGGTCACCAAACAACATTATGCATATCTCATTACTTTTTCCCTAACCTCGATGCTGGGTATTCACGCGTGGCTGCATATGCGCATACTGGCACCCTATTACCATCCGCTCCCCGGCCTCGTCCTGCCTTTCCTCAAAGGTTTCACCGTGACGGGCCTTGTGATTATCGGAGCCGCCTTGCTGTTAAAGCAGCGACAGCGCGATATACTTCTCAGCGGCATTTATAAAACCCGTTTTCTGTATACCGCGGCATTCATCCTGTATGCCCTGTGGGGATGGTTTATCCGACCGCAGTTTGTGCTGCGCAACGATGAATTCATGGACCTTTTCCAGCAGGCTGAAAATACGCCGATGTACTGGATTTTTGAAGCGCTCAGCGATCACAATGCCTGGAACTTTGTTCGTCTCAAGGTGCTGTTTGGATTCGTGGGGCTCGCCATGGGTATTGCCGGCATCGCTATCATCCTGCTTCGCTGCCGGGAGACCTCACTGCGCATCTGGTCATTTTGCTCCATGCTGGTCATGGCTGTCCTGACGCTGAACATATTCAATGACCAGTTCATGATGTGGCTTACGAGGCGCTTTGTGCCCGTCATTCTACCCCTGATCATTATCGGCTATTGTGCGACCACCGCCCTGCTCGCTCAGCTGGCCGGGCGGCGGAAACCCACCTATGCAACCATGGTTTATATTGCTGCCTTTCTACTTTTAACGGGATTCACGGTCCGGCAAACAGCCGCCATGGCCCGCAACCGGGACTGGCCCGGCCTCACAGCCTGGTATCATGAGGTGAATGAAGCGCTGCCGGCTGACGCGTTCATCCTGTGCGATCAACCCGGCTTTGCCGCCCCGCTGCGGTTTCTCTACGGCCACCGAAGCTATGAACTGCATCTCGAAGAATGCGATGATCCCGAAGCGGTGGAGAGTCTCGCACAACATCTGGCAGCACAGACAACCAACACCTTTTACCTGTCACTCAACGGCCCGCCGGATTTTACCACAATTAGGGCTTCTGAGCACAGTCATCATCCGCTATATTCCCACATACAGCACCATCCCAAAAGGAGCGTGCCGAAGGGTACTAAAAAAAGAGGCGGTCATTTTATTCTGTACCGCCTGTCAGCGGAGTAAACAATCATGAACAACGCAGCACAGCAGTCAACAGGGCCGGATGAACATGTTGGCGTATCGGTGGTCATTCCCTGCCTCAATGAGGAGCAGTCCATTGCCAGAGTGGTGACGGATGCCCGCGAGGCCCTCACCGCCATGCAGATTCCGTTTGAAGTGATCGTCTCCGATAACGGTTCCACAGACCGTTCCATCGAATGCGCCAAAGAAGCTGGGGCCGTTATTGTCCGGGAATGCCGAAAGGGTTATGGTTCAGCCATTCGCAAAGGTTTTGAAGAATCCCGCTATTCCATTCTGGTGATGGCAGATGGCGATACCACTTATGATTTGTCACGTATACAGGATATTCTACAGCCCGTACTGGACGGCCGGGCAGATTTTGTGCTTGGCAACCGGCTGCAGGGCGTCAAACCCAAAGCCATGCCCTTTCTGCATCAGCATCTGGGCAACCCCTTGCTGACCAAAATGGTGCAGCTTATGTGGCACCGAAAAGATATAGAAGACGCTCACAGCGGCTACCGGGCAATCACAAAAAGTGCATACCGGGCTCTCGACTGTATCACAACCGGTATGGAATTTGCCAGTGAGATGATTATTAAGGCCATCTACAAGAATTTGCGCATTCAGTTTGTCGATATTGAATACCATCCGCGGGAAGGTGAATCAAAACTCCGCACATTCCGCGACGGCTGGCGGCATTTGCGTTTTATGATGATGCACAGCCCCAGTACGGTTTTTGTCATTCCCGGCATCACCCTCTGGATCATCAGTCTCGTCCTGATATTGCCACTGGCGCTCGGTCCGGTCATGATTGCATCTCGCCGGATCGATATTCACTTCATGCTGATTATGGGGGTACTCAATATTGTAAGTATGCAGTTTATGAGTGTCGGCATGCTCGCGAAGGCATTTGCCCACCTGACCGGTATACGGCATGACCCGGTCGTGGCCTGGCTGTACGAAAAGCTGTCTTTTGAAGTGGGTGCGCTGCTGGCCGGAAGCCTGTTGCTGATCGGAGTACTGCTCTGCATGTACGTCGTCATTATCTGGTTTGTCAGGGGCTTTGGTGATCTCGACATGGCGCGTCCGCTTTTATTCGGATTATTATGCTTCGTTAACGGCACACAGCTCGGGGTCTGCTCTTATCTTTTCAGTATTATGGCTCTGCCCAGGCGTATGAATCATTAATTGCGTTCAGGTGCTCACTCCCGCATACTGAGGCAATAGACCAGCGCCAGTGAATAACGGTATACGGCCTTTGGCAGCGGAATATTAAAACGATCCACAAGACAGATTGTTTTGACACCGACCTCAATCAACCATTCAAACCGTTTCAAGCGCTCTAACATGCGCTCAGACGGATTATAAAAATGGGCCTGTAAGCGCGGCCAGCGCTCGCGCACCATGGTCGCATAGAGGCGCCCCGCTTTTTGCTGGCGGCGGTAAAAAGCGGTCGCATTCATGGGATGATAGTGACGCGCAGAGGCGCGCTCTTCGTAGATGATGCGCACTCCTGCACAACACAGCCGATAGCCCAGTTCACAGTCTTCCCAGCAGGCATCGGTAAACCACGGATCAAAGCGATAGATTTCCAGCAGATCGCGGGCTATCGATATATTGCTGGTGTAAAAGCAGGTAAAAGGCAAAGCACCGCGCTGCGTGAAATACGCATAACCAAACTGCTCGCCGTGTTCATTCACATAGTTCAAAAGCGGTGATACGCGCATACGGTCATCGTCCCACACCGTATAACCGCAAACAGCATGGCCCGGCCCCAACTCCTCGTGGGTGCGCAGATGATGTTCGAGCCAGCATTCCCCAGGACAAATGTCATCACCAATAAAAAGCACGATGTCAGAGCTGGCAGCGTCGACCCCTCTGTTCCGGGCGACAGAGGGTCCGGCATGTGCCTGGCAAATGAGTTGCACGGGTATCTTCCAAGGTTTGGAAACCACTTCTTTCAGCTCTTCCAAAGGTTGGACACGCGAACCGTCATCGACAATAATCACTTCAGTGGGCAGCACGGTCTGGCGTTCGAGGGCTCGGATTACTTCAGCTATTGGACCACCCTTGTTCATATGCGGTATGACAACGGCGGTAGTAACGGGCCGGGTTTTTACCTCAACCGATTCATCGGGCTCAAAAACGATGCATTTCACGCTCAGATGCGTGCGGTGAATCGATCGAACTGTATGCTGTTCCTGAAGACCCATTCTTATCTGTAGCAGTCCCGATTCCGGCACATTCACATTTATCTGCATCTCGTGCCATTGGCCATCGCGTATATCTGTTTTCAGAAATTGTTCATTGCAGTGTAGATACAGCGTTGTGGTACCGTGCACATTGAGTCCCTTGAAATGGATATGTAGTGCCCCCTTCTGACCGGGCCGGGCCAGCATGACGCAGTGGGCTGCATCCGCCATCATACGACAGGGCTTTCCATCTGTCTCAACCTTTGCTGACCACCCTTCCCCGAGTCGCCCCAGAGCTGAATCTTCGCCCGGGTAGAGGTGGTGGCTCATCAGGAGTCCTTCGGGCGGCACATCCGGCTTAAAGCGGTAGAGCGGACTCGGAAATGCCGCATATGGATCAATTCTAGAGCGGTCCAGCAGTTCCCGGTCGCATCGAACGCGACCCTTTTGAATGCGCCGGCGTTCTGCCATAGTTGAAGGCCCCTTATATAGATTCCATAACGCGACTTTAAACAATAAGCCAAAGCGTTTTTTATAGGCATACATCATGGCTATATAAAAGAGGGCTATCAAGGCCTGCCGCCATTCAAAGCACTTCAGGAGCGTTCTGACATTGTGGCGCGCACCCATCACCTCGGAAAAAGACATCGCTTCAGCAGCCTGTTCGAAACCGGTGTCGGCATGCCGTACGCGTGATGCAGGACAGACGGCGACCCGAACACCGGCCAGCCATAAGCGCCATCCAAGATCGACATCCTCATGATACATGAACATGGCGTCATCAAAGCCGCCCACTTCCAGAAACGTCTCCTTTTTCATCAGCATGGCAGCTCCGGAAGCAAAGAATACATCAGCGCAACTGTCACCATGCAGTGCAGCATAATCGTCAATAAACCAGTTGCAGTAACGCCTGTAACTGTAACCGGTCCACGTCATTCCCCCGCCCGCAGCATTGATCATCTCAGGATGATCCATCGAGGTCATCAACGATGTCACGGCGCCGATGGATTCATCTTCTCTGAGGCCATGCAGCAGTGCCGACAGCCAATCGGGGTCCACCGCAGTATCCGTATTCAGAAACGCGACATAGGAACCGCGCGCTTCGCTTACACCGATCGCATTAGCGCGCCCAAATCCTATATTGACATCCTGAGACAGCACCTGGATGTCCGGCGCGTGTTCCCGGAGCCAGTCGAGACTTCCGTCAACGGATGCATTGTCGATCAGAATAATATCAAAAGACACATCTCGTGTACGGCGGAGACTTCTCAGGCAGTTCTCCAGCCACTTTTTCCCGTTATAGTTTACGAGAATGACGCTCACTTCAGGCCCGTTAGTCGGCAGAGCTGTTATATTCTCACATTCTCTGTTCATGATCCCAGTAATACTTGTGCATACTCATTTTTTTTACCAGCCACAGCGGTATACGATCTGCCCAGTGCGCCAGAAAAACGGCTGCCGCGCGGTTCAGCGCATACAGCAGATAGTAAGGAAACCAGAATGGTCTGACGCGCAGAATGTATAAACATTCGGCGAAGGCATAGCGCGCTCCGAGACGAATGCTGTGCGTAAAACCATGCGACGGAAAAACTTGGGTCAGGGAATAGACACTGTCAAAATAGCGCTGAAAGACGGTGCGAAGCGTGTACTTATGCGAGTGACAGACCACTGATTCTGCCGCATATGCCACCGCAAAACCTTCCCGCTGCACATCGCGGGCAAATTGCTGATCTTCGCTCATAATGATATCATCTGAAAAAGGGAAATCCAGAGCCAGATGGCGCCGGAGGGCCGAGCTGACGTTGGAAAAGAAGACATCGTCCTGAAAATACAGTTCTCGCCCATCGGGCGCAGGACCGTAACGCCTGTTTTTCTCAGGAAAGTGCGTCAACAGAAAATAGCGTTCCATGGGGTTGGCATCAGGACGCGGCACCTGACGGGAAAAAGCAGCAGCGACATCAGCGTCCTGAAACGGTTTGATGAGATTTTCCAACCAGTGCTTGTTGGCCGGCAGTGCATCCTGACTCAGAAAAACGACGATATCACCGGTGCTCATAACCGTCCCCATATTCCGTGAACCTCCGTGGGAAAACTGTTCAACGGTCTCCACCCGAACATTCTCATACAGCGCGGCCAGTTCACAGGTGCGGTCCGTCGATTGCGAATCCAGCACGATAATTTCCCTGAGGTTGTCGTAGTGCTGGGTGGTAATTGCTCGGAGTAGCGGTTCCATATATGAAGCTGCATTCAACGTGGGAATGACAATCGACACCGCCGGGGCATAAGCTGTAGTTGTTTTTTCCATAAACGCAGATCAATGCACCTCACTTGGGGCACCCAGATACAGTTGCCTTTTTAGGTTCACTAAACAAGCACAAAAATGCATACCGGCGATCGGTGAAAAGGCTCAACGGCGGCGGGGGAATAGCTTGACAATCCAGGGGTGCTTGCCTATTTTCGACCGATGAATTTGGAGCTGAGCGTAAAAAGTGATCGGGTTCTCTCGCATGGTAATAATGCAGATGTGCCGGCATGGGTATTCCCGGAACGGTCGACCTGTCTGAGGAAATCACCGCGACGATGAATACTCTAGTTGCCATATTCCGTTCCTCATTTGAAACAATGGGTTCCTTTATCAAACACAGGGGGCTTCTCTTGGCCCTTACGCGCCGGGAAATTGCCGCACGCTACCGCGGCTCGGGGCTCGGCCTGCTGTGGAGCCTTATTACGCCTCTCACATTGCTGGCAACCTATACCCTCGTCTTTGGCTATTTTTTTAAAATGCGCTGGGGCGCGCAGGATCAGCCGGCCTATTTTGTTGTTATGTTTTTCTGTGGTCTCATTCCTTTTAACTGTTTTGTGGAAACGGTTTCACGGGCTCCCGCCCTGATACTGCAGTCTCCCAACTACGTGAAACGTATTGCCTTTCCCGTACAGCTACTGCCGGCGGTAGTGCTGGGGTCTTCCCTTTTTCATGCGCTCATCTCCACCGGGTTACTCTTTGTGCTGATTTACTATGTGCTCGGCTATATTCCGCTGACCGCCCTTTACCTTCCCCTCATCTGGCTTCCACTGACCCTTTTCACACTCAGTGCGGCCCTCTTTCTGGCGGCCGCAGGCGTTTTTATCAGAGATCTCAGTCACGGCATAGGCCTGCTGATGAATATCCTCTTTTTCCTGACACCGATCATCTATCCTGCCAATTTTATTCCGGAAGCCTGGCGCGTAATCCTGTGGATCAATCCGGTGGCGGTGGCCGTGCTGCAAATTCGTGAAAACTGTATTCTCGGCGTACCGTTGCAAATGCGTATGTGGATATACCAGATGCTGGGCAATATTCTATTGCTGTTACTGGTCGCCGGATGGTTCAAGGCCGTTAAACGGAGGTTCGCCGATGTCTTGTAGCCTGAACCTGCTGGTAAAAGCGGAACACTTGGGAAAGTCGTATCCTGATTTGAAAGCAGGCAATCGAATGCGCTATCTGTTCCCTTTTTTAAAGATGCCGACCGCCAATGAATTTTGGGCTCTGCGGGATGTATCCTTTGAGCTGAAAGCCGGCCGGGTGCTCGGCATTATCGGCAAAAACGGCAGTGGAAAGTCGACGCTCATGCAAATGGTTGCCGGTTTGCTGGAACCGACGGTCGGATCTATTCACGTGGAGGGCAACGTCGCGGCACTGCTCGAACTGGGAGCGGGTTTTAATCCCGATTTTACCGGCCGGGAAAATGTCATGCTCTCGGGATCCATCTATGGCTACCAGCCCCATGAACTGGAAGAAAAACTGGACCGCATTATCGCCTTTGCCGACATCGGAAAACACATCGATTATCCCGTCAAGACATACTCCTCCGGCATGTTTGCACGCCTGGCATTTGCGGTTGCTATTGAAGTAAACCCCACCCTGTTACTCATCGATGAGATCTTGTCAGTGGGCGATATCGGCTTCCAGTCCCGCTGCTTTCGCCGCATCGAGGAATTGAAGAAGAACGGTACCAGCATCCTATTTGTATCCCATGATTTGAATGCCGTTCAAATGCTCTGCGATGAGGCTATCCTGTTGGACAAGGGTTACATGATTTGCACCGGTGACCCCAAAGAAGTAACCGACACCTATCTGGCCAGACTGAGTACGACCGACGCACCGGAAAACTCCGGCTCGGATTATGCGCCGGGGCCGCGTATGTCATTTGAAAAAATGGTATTGACCGATGACAAAGGTGTCGAGGTGATCCACCCGCGCACGGGTGAAGAATACTTTATTAGAGCGGAGTTCACGGTCCATGTTGATATAGAAGAGCCGCTCATTAGTATTCAACTCAAAACCATGATGGGCTTTACGGCCTACGACTATAATTCCCGCTCTGCGCACACCCCCATTCGCCCCATGAAAGCGGGCGAGCGCATAGCCGTAAAGGTGAACATTCGTATGAATATCTGCCCCGGCCCTTTCCGGCTGGGTATGGGACTCGCAGAAATAAAAAAGGATATGCCGGAAACAATCGGCGGTTCTGAAAGTATTGCCTTTGAGGCGATTTCAGACAAGCCGGCTTACGGTATCGCCAATCTGGAGGCCGACATGGAAGTGACATATAGAGGTACGGCGAAATAGAAGAAGAGGTTTGCGTCATGGCACTGGAAAGACAGGATGCCCCAAAGGTATCAATTATTATCCCTTATTATAACTGCAGGGAGTTAACCGAAGCCTGTGTGAAATCCATCGTTGATTGCTCAGGCCGCGTATCCCGGGAGATCATCCTGATTGACGATGCCGGAAGTGAACAGCCCGACCTGTCCGGACTGGCTGGCGATATTCCCATCAGAACGTTCCGCAATGACACCCGGAAGTCTTACAGTACCAACAATAACAGGGGCGCAAAAGAAGCCAAAGGCGAACTGCTCTGCCTGCTCAATAATGATACCTTTGTTACGCCGGGCTGGCTCGACAACATGGTCGCTGTGATGGAGTCAACAGATCGCGTCGGGGTATTGGCCAATTGCCACCTCTATCCGGATTCAGGAAAGATTCAGCATGCAGGAATGGGGTTTGACAAAGAGGGCTTTCCCCTCCATCTGAATCCCGGAATGCCGCCCGATACGCCCTCCGCTCTCTACCAGCGTCAATTTCAGTGCGTCACCTTCGCCTGCGTCATGATAGCTAAAAAGGTATACGACGAACTGGGCGGCCTCGATGAAAGCTACCAAAACGGCTTTGAAGACGTCGATTTTTGCCTTCGCTCACGGCAGGCCGGATATGGTGTCTGGTATACGCCTGCCAGTAAAATATATCACTACGGTCAGGCCACCGAAGGAAGAACGGAAAAAGATGAAGAGAACTGGCAACAGTTTTTGTCGCGCTGGAATAACCGCTACGAGTGGGATTTGGAAACACTGGGAGAACAGGACCGTATCCACAATGAAAAAGCGGCTCGCAGGACTAGCAACCGACCGAGCGCTGAAAAAGGACTCCACCTGAATGTCGATTTTACAAAAGCCAATGCCTTCACATGGGCTACTGTTGATCTCATGGGAGCCCTCCGCAGACGCGGCGTCTCACTGAGTATTCCCATGTCCACCAAGCTGGATGACTCCATTGAGAGGCATCATCAGAATATGCTGCGGGCCTGTATGTCTGCGCAGCCTCGCAGTACCTATCATGTCAAATGGACCCATTACTGGCCAGACTATTACAGGAAACCACTGTTCGGTGACATCAATGCCGAGTTCTTCTGCACAAACTATCGTTACCGAATGGAAGGGCGGAAGCTGGATCTCTGGATGCGCCATGTCCAAGTCAATGAATTCCGTAAAATACCGGTATCCGGTTTTAACCGGGATGCATTGCTGGAAATAGGAATTCCGGAAAAGGCCTGCCAAACGGTACCCCTCGGCTATTCAACGGAAATCGATGCGCTGTACCCGGATGCCGATGCCCTTGCGGGGAAGAATAATAACGATGAACTGCAAATGCTGATGGTGACGAATTCCCATGATCTCTACCGCTACGGAACGGACATCGCCATAAAAGCACTGGGTCGCGCCTACAGCGAGCGGGATCCGGTTGTCCTGCATATCAAGGATTACGGGGCCGGGGCCAGTGATGCGCAGCTCAAGAAGTGGATCGCCGAACAACCACAATTTCCGCGTATTGTCTGGCACAGGGAATTCCTCAGTAAGCAAGACCTGATCAGGTTGTACGCCTCCATGGATATCCAGCTGGCCCCGTTTCGCGGGGAGGGCTTTGCTATGAAAATCCTGGATGCTGCTGCTGTCGGGGTGCCCACATTGATGCCCGCTTTCGGAGGCCCCATGGAGTTTGCCCGTTCGGGCATGTTTTTCGACCTTCCCTACGATGAAGTACCCGTCAAAAACTGCTATGACTACAATCACTATTTTCTCGGAGAAGGTGCTTACTGGTGTCAACCGCGCGAAGACAGCCTGACAGAACAGCTTACATCCATTCTTGATCGCAGAGATGAAGTGATCGAAACCGGTCAGCGGGCACTGGAACAGGTTCGTTCAAATTTTTCA
The DNA here is from genome assembly GCA_964464115.1 of uncultured Verrucomicrobiota bacterium. GTDB lineage: Bacteria > Verrucomicrobiota > Kiritimatiellia > CAYTQP01 > CAYXEW01 > CAYXEW01. The sequence continues at coordinate 50,784 of CAYXEW010000001.1, read as the reverse complement.
TGGGATGCTGCCGCTGGGCGCCTCATGAAAACCCTTGAAGACTGGCACGATGATCGCTTCGTCGAAATCAGTAAACGAAACTATCCTGACACGGTAGACCTTTCGGTCATTATTCCGACAAAAGATCGGGTCGATGTTCTGGGTCAGACGCTGAACGCCTACCGGCAACAGACGATCGATCCGCGGACGTATGAAATTGTCATTGTCAATGATCACGGGGACCTCGAGGCCGTACAGCGAGAGGCCTCCAGACACAGTATGCTGAATGTCCGCGTATTGGACAACTGCGGTCAAGGCGGTCCCGCAGCGGCTCGAAACCTGGCGATACAACAGGCCGCGGGCAAAATCATCCTCATTACCGGCGATGATATCGAGCCGCGCAAGGACTTTCTGTCGACCCATATACGTGGCCACGATCGATTCCCGCAGGAAGACACGGCCTTTGTCGGACTGACCCTCTGGCATCCGGACTTACCCGAGACCGTCTTTATGGAACACATAACGGGTTCGGGCGGCCAGCAGTTTAAATACAACGATATGAGCCATGACGCCGTCGTCCCTTTTGACCGCCTCTACACCTCTAACTGCTCACTGAAGAGATCATTCGTCATACGTGAAGAAGTTCTTTTCAGCACGCGCTACCGCTACGCGGCTTATGAGGATATTGAATTTGGATATCGCCTGCATTTGCGCGGCATGGTCCTGCGCCACTTGGAAAACGCCATCGGTTTTCACAATCACCTGATGACGCCGCATTCCTTTCTGGAGCGCCAGCGAAAAGTGGGCCGCATGCTGACACTGCTTTCTCTGCAGCGACCCTGCTTTGTCCCCAATGAACACACTGCATTCCTGCGGGCCCTCGAACTGTATCGATGTAACCCGGCATTGCACAATGCCCCCACACTCCAGCAGACGGATCCCGAGCGCTTTATTCAGGACGTAACCCGAATTTTTGATAATGCACTGCAGCTTTCGCCAATACTGAGTAAAGACACCGGCAGGGCCTGTGTCGATGAAGAGGGCGATATCTGGAAAGAATGGCTGCATAATGGCAGCGGCCACATATGGGAGTCTGTCAATCAGGCCATTTTAAGGCAGGGAATGGCGGAAGAGTGGGCTGAAGGTCAATTAGATCCAGCTGCTTGCGCTTGGATTCAGACTCTTATGATGCCCAATATTACGGCATTCAAAGGCATTGACTGGAATATGCCGTTTACACAGACGGAATTACCAACCTACCTGTTTCCCAATTCTCGATTGGCTTACTGGTTCACCTCATCACTGCGTTCTTCTCGCTTCATGGGTAAGCTGTTTCTCAAGTTTGAACATAGCGCAATGGGGCAGAAATTGCGGGATATGCTAGCGACCCTGAAAAACAGCTAGGGCCGGGCCTCTATGAACGTTCTCCAGTATAACATCTATAATGGCTGCCGGGAAGAGGAGCGCTGGGCAGATATGTGCCGCTGGCTTCTTGAACATCCCTATGATATTACAGGTTTTAATGAATTGTGCTGTTGGGGCTCCATACAAGATACCGTCAAGAGAGCTAATCGGTGCGGCTACGAATATGCATGGATTACAGAAGCGATCAGCAGCGGCTTTCAGATAGGTCTCTTTTCGCGCTATCCTATTCGACCTGTAAAAGCATTCCACGCCCCTTTTGTCCACGCCGCAATTCATGTCCAAATACTCGACATAAATATATTGATTACGCACCTTTCGCCATGGAACAGCAATGACAGGATTAGGGAAGTGCAGACCCTGCTGAACGCAATGAAGGACATACGGGGTCCATTGCTGCTGATGGGTGACCTGAACACTCTGTCACCGCTTGATCGCGCACACTACGAAAGCGTTACGATGACCGACCGCATTAAGCAACATCCCAAGCTGACGAGAAAGTACCTCAATAAATGCGGAGCCATAGATTACACCCCTATGCAAATGTTGCTCGATGCGGGCCTGCACGATCCGGCACATACGTCCGTGTTCAGAAAGACAATTCCCACCATGCTTCGCGAAGACAAAGCCCACTCTGAGGAAATGAGGATTGATTACATCCTCTGCAATGAAGAAATGATGATGTGTAAACCGGCCGTAAAGCCGTTGACAGACCCGCCTTTGGATATGCTGTCTGACCATTATCCGGTAGCGTGCAGATGGTAGTGACGGGTAAGCCCTTATCCGACAGTCTACATACTGAAAACAGTGCTACAGGTTGTAAAGAATAGCGGTGTGTTTTTCAGGCTGTGCGTTCACGGGGTGCAGAAATAGTTTCCGCACTTCAACTGCTGTATATAGGATTAATGTAAGGTATAATACCAACAGTGAACAGGCGTCTATCGTTCTCAATTATCATATCGGTTACAGATTATTAGGATGGGAGCCAGCCCCATTCGGGAAAACAGATCAGCTTATGATGCCCGAGCCGACCCTTTGAACTAAAACTCCCCTGCCCCACAACACTTTTTGTATTTGCGTCCACTCCCACATGGGCAGGGATCATTCCGTCCGACTTTTGGGGCCTCACGGGTTACAGTCTGCTGTTTAGCACCCCTGGGGCCGCTCTGTACAGACGGGCCGTCTGGCATCTCCGCCCCAGGCCTGGAGCGGCCCATGGCAGAGGCCGGTGCGGGGCTGCCGCCGAGCGACTGAACTTCATCATGTACCAGCTTTTGGGGCAAGCTCGACAGAAACCTTGTGAACGCTTCATAATTGGTGGCAGACCTGAACACCCTTGCCGCGATATCATCATAGATTTTATCCATCAGGTCTGAGAACATGGTGTAGGCTTCTTTTTTGTATTCGACGAGCGGATCCCGCTGTCCATAAGCCCTCAATGAAACACCTTGCCGCAGTGCATCCATACTGCGCAGGTATTCCTGCCAGTGCGTATCCACGGACTGCAACATGATCTGCCGTTCCATCCGGCTGAGGTTTTTCGCATCTTCCATACCCGCTTTGAGATCGTAAGCGCTCTTCACGCGTTCAAACACAAAGTCTGTCAGCCTTTCCGCATCGGCATCTTTTCCCGCGGGTAATTCTTCTACTTTGATGCCTACGGGAAACGTGCTGTCGACCCATTGCACAAAGTCGTTTCTCGCTTCATCGCCTCCCTGAGTTACTGCTTCAGCATTGGTGAAAATCACTTCCTGCAACACATCGTAGAGGTGCTCCCGCAGTTCATCTGCCTGCAGTACCTCACTGCGGAAGCTGTAAATAACTTCGCGCTGTTTATTCATAACATCATCGTATTCCAGGGTGCGCTTGCGAATAGAGAAGTTCTGCTGTTCAACCCGGCGCTGGGCTGTTTCAATCGAACGGTTCAGCCACGGGTGTTCGAGCACTTCGCCCTCTTCGATGCCCAGCTTTTCCATGATACTCGAAATGCGTTCCGAACCGAACAAACGCATCAGGTCATCTTCGAGAGAGATGAAAAAATGGGAAGCCCCCGGGTCACCCTGTCGCGCACAACGTCCCCTGAGCTGCCGGTCGATTCTGCGGGACTCATGGCGGGAAGATCCAATGACACACAGGCCACAGGGATCCTCTTCCAGTATTTTTTTCATAGGGCGCCCGTCGATCTTGTCGTCGAGTGACTGTTGTGACTCGATGACGTCACGCGCCAGTTTTACAACGCCCTGCCCCAGCTTAATATCCGTTCCACGCCCCGCCATATTGGTGGCGATCGTAACAGCACCGGGCTGCCCGGCTCTCATGACAATTTCTGCCTCGCGCTCGTGGTTCTTGGCATTGAGCACATTGTGAGGAATATTTTTTCTCTTCAGCATACGACTGATCAATTCGGATACATCGACCGATATTGTGCCGACCAGCACCGGCTGTTTGCGTTCATGGCAGCGGGTCACTTCATCGACAACGGCATTGTATTTTTCACGCTGTGTCTTGTAAATCTGGTCATTTAAATCGAGGCGTCTGACGGGCCTGTTTGTTGGGATTACCACAACATCGAGACCGTATATCTGCATGAATTCATCGGCTTCCGTTTCCGCAGTACCCGTCATGCCTGCCAGTTTTTCATACATCCGGAAGTAGTTCTGAATCGTAATGGTTGCCAGCGTCTGCGTTTCCTGCTCGACTTTGACACCTTCCTTGGCCTCGACGGCCTGATGCAACCCATCGCTCCAGCGCCGACCCGGCATGAGACGGCCCGTAAATTCATCGACGATGATTACCTGGTTTTCCTGTACGACATATTCGACATCCTTCTCAAATACACAAAAAGCCTTAATCAACTGATCGACGGCGTGTATCTTTTCACTCTTTTCGGCAAACTGATCCTGCAACCGCTGCTTCTGTTCAAAGCGCTCCTCATCCTTCAGGGCTTCATTTCCATCGAGTGCAGACATCGCTTCGACGATGTCCGGCAAGACATAGGCTTCGGGATCATGCGGACTGAGGATTTCACACCCCTTTTCCGTCAGATGTGCATCGTGCCCTTTCTCGTCGATATTGAAGAGGAGTTCTTCACGCAGCGCACGCGCCTCTTCTTTGTGCATGTCCGTAAGCATCATGCTGTCCACTTTTTCGTACAGTTTGCGAATCTTGGGATCTTCGAGCATGCGCATGAATTGTTTGTGTTTCGGCATGCCCTGCCCCAGTTGATACAGCTTGTGCTGAGCCTCCTCCTCCGCTCCTGTCTCGATCAAGGCGCGCGCATCCGTCACCAACTGATTGCAGGTATCCCGCTGTTTTTTAACCAGGCGCGCAACGGCCGGTTTGAGTTCCGTATACTGCTTGATCTCATAGGGCGCAGGACCTGAGATGATGAGGGGCGTCCGGGCTTCATCAATAAGGATGCTGTCGATTTCGTCAATGATCGCATAGTGGTGCTTCGGCTGAACCTGGTCCTCGCCGGCGTAAGCCATATTATCTCTTAAATAGTCGAAACCGAACTCACTGTTGGTTCCATACGTGATATCTTTCCGATATTCCGCACTCCGTTCTTCCGGCCTCATATCGTGCTGAATACAGCCGACAGTCAAACCTAGATACGTGTAGACGGTCCCCATCCAAATGGCATCGCGCCGCGCCAGATAATCATTGACGGTTACGACATGAACTCCTTTTCCGGTCAGGGCATTGAGATACACGGGCATCGTCGCGACCAGGGTCTTTCCCTCTCCGGTAGCCATCTCTGCAATTTTACCCTGATGAAGACACATACCTCCGATAAGCTGCACATCAAACGGTACCATATCCCATTCGATATCCTGCCCCGCTACATCGACCACCGTTCCTTTGAGGCGCCGACAGGCATTCTTGACAACGGCAAAGGCTTCACACAGGATGTCATCAATGGACTCCCCGTCCTGTAAACGTTTACGAAACTCGTCCGTTTTGGCCTTCAATTCGTCTTCTGTAAACGTTTGAAATTCTTCTTCCAGCGCATTAATCTGCTCGACCAGCGGCTGCATTTTTTTCACATCGCGGTCATTTTTAGTGCCGATAATTTTCTGTAAAATCCATTTCATCTTCTGTCAGCTCTTTAACGGTTATAGTATTCAGTTCTGAACCCGCACCTCCATGACGCATAGGTCAGAGGGTCGGGACCTTCTGCAGAGGCGCATCATGGCAGAACCGACCGGGGGATTCCAATCAATGATAACAATAATATTTGCCGTGACCGATGGGTTTACAGATGGTTAAGTATTCTTTAAAGAGAGCTGATACAGTGAAGGATACACTTCAACGCATACTGGACGAATACCCGGAGATGGGCGCGGATCTCTGCCAGCAGCACATCGAACGCCTGGGAGAAGACTATATCGAGCATTTCACCTTTGATGAAATAGCTCGGCACATTCAGGCTCTCGCATCGCTGCCGTCGGATATTCCCGTACAACTAGAAGTGGAACATGAGGGCTCCTCTACTTCTGTCACATTTCTTTCCTATAATTATCCCGGGGTCTTTTCTGTCCTGAGCGGTATCCTGGCCGGTATGGACTTCAGCATCGTGGCGGGGCATGTCTTCACTTACAGCAAGCGGTCCCCAGCCTTGAAGCCCGTTCATACCGCTCACCGCCGCGTGCACAGCCCGCAAAAGAATATGAAGAACCACCGATGTATCATAGACTGCTTCAAAGGGCACCTGGAATCGTCTATGCCTTTACCGCTCTGGGAAAAGGAGTTGACGGTCCGTATCAGCGCCATCTTCGAGCTTCTGGAAAAGGGCCGCCAGGCAGACATCGAAAAAGCTCGTAAACAGGTAAACGAATGGGTGGTCCATGCCCTGCAGCACCCATCTTCTGCAACCACGAACATGTTGCAGCCCGTTGATATCCATATTGCGGAAATGGCTGAAAACCGTTATAGACTGAACATTACCTCCCAAGATACCCCCGCTTTTCTGTACGCGCTGTCCAGTGCGCTCGCGTTACAGGACATGTCCATAGAAAGACTCTCTATCCGGACAGCCGAGGGACAAATTGAGGACGAAATGGAGGTCCTTAATATCTCGGGACGATCCAGAACATTTGAAAAACAGGAAATACGCCTGAAAATGTGCGTCTTGCTGACAAAGCAATTTACCTATCATCTGCAGAAGGCCCCCGATCCATACGCCGCCCTCTCACGCTTTGAAATACTGACCGAAGATCTCATCAAAGCTCCCGATCACGACAAATGGATGAAGGCGGTGGCCGATCCTCACACGATGGACGATCTCGCCCGCGTACTGGGCACCAGTGATTACCTATGGGAGGATTTTATTCGATCACAATATGAAGTGCTGTTACCCCTGCTGTCTCTGGAAAGCCACGACCAACCATTTAGCCGGTCCTCCGATATACTGGAAGCAGATTTGCAGCAACAATTAGATCACGCTGCAGACATTGGTGAAAAACAAGCGGTACTTAATGCCTTCAAGGATCGTGAACTATTTCTGATTGATTTGGATCATATCGTGGGTCGGAGAATCGATTTCCGCCAGTTGGCAGAAAAACTGACAGCCCTTGCAGAGATGATCATCCGCACGACCACCTCGATTATCTACACGGATCTTTCTTCCAGACACGGCGACCCCATGACCATTGCCGGAATGAAGGCGCAATACGCTCTGCTGGGTCTCGGCAAGATGGGCGGTGCTGCCCTCGGCTATGCCTCGGATATCGAATTGCTTTTTGTCTATAGCGATAGCGGGAAAACCAACGGGGATGACGTACTTCACAATGCCGAATTTTTCTCAAACTTGGTCAAAGGCATTACGCAGTTTATACACACCAAGCGAGAAGGTATATTTTCAATTGATTTGCGCCTGAGACCACATGGTCAGAGCGGTCCGCGAGCGGTCAGTATGGAAAGTTTCTGCAAGTATTATGGCCCCGGCGGCGAAGCCCATTCCTATGAACTGCTGTCGCTGGTGCGGTTGAGACATTTTGGAGGCGACCCGGCACTCGGAACGCGGCTGGAGCGTCTTAGAGATGAATTTATTTATGAATCCAATCGTATTGAAACGCAGGAATTGAGGGACTTGAGGTCTCGTCAGTTCAGGGAAAAGCAGAAACCTGGAATCTATAATGCCAAGTTCAGCCCGGGTGCGCTGGTCGATGTCGAATACTCTGTGCAGCTCATGCAGGTCATGCACGCCCACCTTAATGCATCCATGCGAACCCCCCGCATTCATCTGGCACTGGAAGCATTAACTGATACCGGCGTTCTGGAGAAAGGCGAGCAGAGAGACATTGAAAGGGCTTATGACTTTCTGCGTACATTAATCAATGCGCTCCGTATGCTCAGAGGTAATGCCAAAGATCTCTACCTGCCCGGGGTCTCGTCACAGGAATTTATGCACCTGGCACGCCGTATGGGATATGAAGCCCGCGGTAAACTGGATCCGGCGCGCCAGCTTTATGTCGAATTTGAAAGACGCACCGCCACCGTCCGCCATTTTGTCACCCGACACCTCGGCCGCGAATCTCTTCCAGGGCCCTACAGGGGCAATATAGCTGACCTCCTGCTCGCCGATCAACCGGATCCAAACCTGATGGAATCGTTACTCAAAGACCACGGGTTTATGAATCCCGAAAGGGCATATCACAACCTGGTCCGTCTGACGGGAAGCGGTCGTACGCGGGATCTGTTTATCAATTTGGCGGTATTGGCCTGCGATTATGTAAAACAGGAGCCCGATCCCGACATGGCTCTCAATAACTGGGAGCGGTTTTCTTCATCCCGCATTCGTGATGCTAAAGAGGAATACGCCATGCTGTTCGCTCAACCGGAGCGGCTGCACCTGATGTTGAGCATCTTTTCGCGCAGTCAGTTTTTGTCTGAAACCCTGATTCAGCATACTGAATTCTTTGACTGGGTCACCGACCCCTCCGTCCTCTACCGACAGCGCAACTCCGCTTTTTTTGAAAAAGAATTACACACACTGGCCGACAGTGCGGGGGCATATGATGACTGGTTAAACGTCATGCGCACATTCAGAAAAAAGGAAATGCTTCGTATCGGTACGCGCGATATGTGCCTGGGGCTTCCGCTGGTGCAAATTGCGAGTGAACTTTCCATGCTCGCCGACAGCATCGTGCAGGTCGCCCTGGAACGGGTATGGGCGCAATTTCAGTCAACGCACCCGGAGCTGGCCGAGTATGCTTTACTCGAGCACTATTGCATACTCGCCCTCGGCAAACTGGGCGGACATGAACTCAATTACAGCTCAGACATCGACCTGATTGCCATCTATGATGACGCGGATTTACCTGAAGGCGTGCATGCGCAAACCCTCTTTCCCAAAATTACGGAACGGCTGAGTTCTGACCTCAGCCGCTACATGAAAGATGGTTGCGCCTACCGCGTCGATTTTCGACTGCGCCCATACGGAACCTCCGGGGCCCTGGCCGTTTCCCTTCCGTTTATTGTACAGTATTATGAAAAAAAAGCGGCCCTCTGGGAAATTCAGGCCATGCTGAAGATGCGGCCCGTCGCCGGCTGCACAGATCTCGGCGTTGAACTGATGAACGAGGTCTGGCCGCTCTTTCAGCTACCGCGTGATCGCAAAGCTGTCTGTTCCAATATTGTGCGCATGCGCAAAGCGGCTGTCGACGTTCATACGAACGGCATTGACAGCAATCGAGATATCAAAAACGGTCCGGGAGGTATTCGGGATGTCGAATTTATCGTGCAAAGCCTTCAGTTAACCGAAGCCGTTTCGCACCCGGATATCGTCTCCTACCACACCATGGATGCTTTGAAACGTCTGAACAAACACGGACTTATTGACAATGATGAAGCGATTGCACTAGAACGCGAATATATTTTCCTACGCAAGGTTGAACACTACCTCCAGATCCTCGAAGACCAGCAGATACATCAACTGCCGAAAAACAGACAGGCTCTGAAAGCGCTCTCCAAGCGATGCCTGGGTGTCAGAGCCACTCCTGATGACCTGTCCCAGCGACTGAAAGAGAGTCAGCACACCATTTCAACCCTCTATCATCGCTATATCTCTGAAGTTGCTGAATAACGGATCAGGCAGTTGCCACCCGAATGCAGTTGTGATAGGTTAATAGTGTAGGCGTTTGGAAGGTTGAGGATTTTAGGATGACGGAAAAAAAACCAACTAAAAAGTGCGTCGGCTGTGCACTGAATCTGAGGCATCGCTGCGCCCTTTATCACAGCCCCGATCTGCAGTGGAAATATCAGGATTGTACAGGATACAACAACCCCCTATACATTCACCGTTACAGAGAATCTCTCAAACCCGGCGGAGCTTATATTCACCGGCCTTCGCGTTTGGAAAGAGCTGTTCAGGCGCAGCGATCGCAGCAACCTGCCGCCGAAAACCGCAACAGGCATTCGTCTGATTCAGTACAATGAAAAAAGCTGACTACGAGACTCTCGTTAAACGCATCGGTCGGCTGCATTTGCGGCAGCGTCTCGACATTCAGGAAGATCATGCATCACAGGCTTTCGGTCAGGGCACCATGAAATTTCACATCGAAAACCTGACACCGCTACACGTTCTTTTGGAAAAAGCTTTTCGACTCATATGTTTGTATGGGCGGGCTAAAGAAAATATATATCGGCTTGAATTGCGAACAAACGATATCGTGCTGCACCGACTGCCCGCCTCTTTTGAAAATTTTACGATCCTGCATTTAAGCGATCTACATATTGATTTTGAGGAGCATCTCATCGAACGGATTATTGAACAGGTCCGTGATCTCAGTTATGACATCTGCGTCTGGACCGGTGATTACCGGGCTCTGACATATGGACCATTTGATAAAGCCGTAGGGCTGCTGCGCACGTTACTAGATCATATTCATCAACCGGTTTACGCGGTCCTCGGCAATCATGATTTTATAGAACTGGGGCTGGAGCTTGAAAAATACGGGGTACACCTGTTACTCAATGAATCGGTGGTGCTGACTCGGGGACACGACAATCTGGCGATCACCGGTATTGATGATCCGCATTTCTATGCCGTCGACAATCTCGAAAAAGCTGCCGACAAAATTCAGCATGACATCTGTACTGTTTTGCTGTCCCACACTTCTGAAATTGCCCGTAAAGCATATTATTGCGGCGTGGATCTCGTATTGTGTGGTCATACGCACGGTGGTCAGTTATGTATGCCTGGTGGGATTCCCATCATCGGAAACGTCAAGTCAAAGCGGTCAATGATCAGGGGTAACTGGCAATACCGCGACAGACTCAAAGGATACACCTCGGCGGGTTGTGGTATATCATCCGTACCCCTTCGCCTGAACTGCCCCCCGGAAATAACATTGCACAGACTGCAAAGACGGAACCCTCAGGGGGCCGGTTGTCCAGACACGATGCCATAACGCCTTTCAGGATTTGCCTATTCTCAGGTTTCTGAAACGTTTTTTTCGACCTGTAGATACTGCTTTCCGCATACACCTTTACACGCATAGGCAACACATTATCTTGCCATCCGGCGCCGGCGCCTCTTCTTCTGCCTCGAGTACTGTCTCAACATACGAATGAAGAGTATCGTATCACGGAATGGACGGATGGAGCTCTTCTTCTTATTATAAATCGTTTTTACCCTGACGGAACCAATGCGGATACCGCGATCCGCAACGTAGAGCAGCATTTCGGATTCTGCAGCAAAACGAGCTGAATGCGTCATCACAATTGGAATAATATCACCACGAAGTAAACGAAAACCGCATTGCGTATCCGGAACGTACTGATGCATTACATTGCTCAGTATGCGGCTCATCAGAAAATTGACAAGCCTCCTGGAAAACGGCATTTCATGCACATCTGCCATGCGGTTTCCGACCACCATCGGAATACCGGTTCGCTGATACGTTTCAATAAACTGAGGGATGTCGGCAGGATTGTGCTGGCCGTCACCATCCATCGTTATAACCAGCCCATAGCGCTGGTCGCGCACATGGGCAAAGCCGTCCCCGAGAGATACCCCTTTTCCCATATTTTTATTATGACGTATGACCTCGGCACCCGCCCGCTCGGCAACCTCACCCGTTCCGTCTTGCGAGCCGTCATCCACAACCAGAATATGAGAGCAGTACTTCCTGACTTCGCCGATCAAATGTGTGATGCCCTCGGCCTCATTGTACGCGGGAATAATAACGCACATATGTTCCCGGTCGATGCGAATACGCAGATGCGGCTCAATCGCTGTCAACGCTCCCCCCCCTTCTCTCCCGCCTCGGCATGCATGGACTCGGCTTCATAGGATGAGCGCACCAGCGGACCCGCCTTGACGGAAGAGAATCCGATGGCTCGCGCGCATGCTGCCAATCGTTCAAATTGCTGCGGTGTTATATATTCCTGAACGGGCATACAGACCTTGTCAGGTTGCAGGTATTGCCCCAGCGTCAGCAGTCGACACCCCGCCGCATGGAGATCTCGCATCGTCTCCTCGACTTCAGCTTCCGTCTCCCCGAGTCCCAGCATTAAACCTGTTTTGACCAGCACGGGGGGACGATGTGACGCCGCATGAGTCAGTACGCTCAGCGAAGTGGTATAGGATGCCGATGGGCGAATAGAGACCTGGAGCCGCTTCACTGTTTCCAGGTTATGGTTAAACACATCCGGACGGGCGTTTAGCACCATATTCACTGCCTCTGTGTCGCCCCCAAAATCGGGAGTCAGTACCTCGACGGTTGCCAGGGGAGCGCGGGCTTTAACAGCTGCTATCGTATCGGCAAAAACCTGGGCGCCTCCATCCGGCAGGTCATCCCGCGTGACACTAGTAATCACGACATGTTTTAAACCCAGTTTCTCTGCGGCGCGGGCCACCCGGTCCGGTTCAGTCGCATCGACAGTGTGCGGTGGACCGCTTTCCACAGAGCAAAATCGGCAGTCGCGCGTGCATCTGTTACCCAGAATCATGACGGTCGCCGTACCGCTGTTCCAGCATTCATGGCGATTGGGACATCGTGCACTCTCGCAGACAGTGTTCAACTGAAGGCTTGAGACGAGCTGCTGAACATCCTTGTAATGTTCATCCGCACGAAGTGACAATCTTATCCAGTCGGGTATTCTTCGCATAGGGGTTAAAATAATGTTTTATAATGGCAATGCAAACTCGTTTCACACATTATACGGCGTCGTTTGACGCGACACAAATGTGAATCATGGAACGTATATACAATGACTATGGAAAACTGGTCTGTCGATGAATTTATAATGGGTCTGGCTTTGAAAGAGGCCGAGCGGGCAGCCGCCTTGGGGGAAGTGCCCGTCGGTGCCGTGATCACGCATCAGGGTGAAATCATTGCCAAAGCACACAATCAGGTGGAAACACTGAAGGATCCGACGGCCCACGCAGAAGTGCTAGCCATTACACAGGCCGCTAATGCAATCGGTGACTGGCGCCTTCTCGAAACCGTACTGTATGTGACCAAAGAGCCCTGCATTATGTGTGCTGGAGCTATTCTGTCGGCGCGGATACCGCGCGTTTGCTGGGGCGTTCCGGACCCCAACCGCGGGGGCGCCATTTCACTCTTCAACACATTTGACTGCAAGAAGTTGAATCATCACCCGGTCTACGAGCAGGGGCTCCTTGAAGAACCCTGCCGCACTTTACTTCAGGATTTCTTCAAAGGTCGGCGCTGATCACCGCAAACTGTCGTAGCGCGGCGTTATGCGCTCGGGAACAATGACTGGAAGGCTATCCCCCTGCACCCAGTACTCGCGCCCCTTAATGATCAGATACACATTTTTCAACTTTTTTAACTGACTGTGATTCCCCTTTACATAACAGATATTAACCAGTCGTTCATCAACCTTTTTGATGAGACGATAGGCCGTGGGTGGATGCCCCAGGAAAAACGTTTCTTTTAAAATACCGCGATATTCGGCTTCCTTCCCCTGCCCGCTCAGCGGAATCAGGTTCAACTCATCAGGCATCGGCGGCGGCGCACGATTGGGCTCTTTTTCAGCATCCCTCTCGATCAGAGGAAAAACCGGCTGATCATCTTCCGTGGGTAAAACCAGCTCCGGCGGATCCAGTACCGGCAAGGGTTCCGGTGGGCGGATGTGCTCAACATAGTCGCTGTGAACCCACAGAACCGCTGTTTTCGGGGGATCAATACCCACCCAGTCGCCGAAGGATTCCCGAACGCGCACCTTATCGCCCGCGTGCAATGTTCCAACCACAGTGTAATTAACGCCCGCTCCCGAGCGTATATTCAGCTTGTTTGCTGTAACCAGCCCATTGTTCACAAACTCACCGAACACCCAAAGCGACAGCTCTTCAGGGGGCCGTATGCCAATCCACGGCTCCCGGCTTTCAACATACGCAAGGGTGTCCCCCTCATTTAACTGTCCTACCACCTCGGCCCGCTGCTCTGGACGCGCTCGAACGTTGACACGACTCCCACGAACGACAAAACGACTCTCCGCACCCTCTGATGCGATGGTAACAGCGGCCAGCAGGAGTACTGTACTTCTGACTATTCCCTTCATAACTACCTCACGTATGCTCAATTCACCGATTGAAATTCTTTTTCATATACCTGTCCATGACTGTACTATATAGTCTCTTACCGAATATGTGAGTAAAAATGTATGTTAATCCAACAAACGTTTATTCGTGGATAATACTGTAAACCATCTTAACGGCGCCGTTGCTGATTACAGCGAATTGCTTCCCGCGTCCTACCGAGCTGTGTATCATGCCGCTCAGGAACGATGGCTGCATTCGGCAGCCTCCTTTGACAGGACAGACGGCGAAGTGCGACTGGAAGGCAATCCGTTCAGTTTTATGAGCGCGCTGCGAACGGTGTCCTGCGAAAGCGCCGATTACCGGCAATTGATGGACACGTTTATCCTGCAACATCATTCGGATCCGTTGGAACCCCTGCGCCATTTTTCCGCGCCCTATCCCCTCCTCGCCGCCGGTTGCGAAATACTCATTGAGGGGGGCTATTTTGCAGAGGCAGACGAACGGGCTGCGCTGGAACGATGGACTTCATACGCTGAGGCGCTGATGCGCTGTTACGATTTCGAACACACCTGCCAGTTCTGCTGGCGCTCCGGTGAAAAGGGCTGGCTCGAAACAGACAGCACAAGTGAATCTGTCGATGTTGACCTGTGCGTGATGCTGCTGCTCGAACTGGAAGCCCTTCAGCGGATACTCGAGAGGCAAGGCGGCGCCACAGATAACGTGGCGGAAATTAAACTTGAACTGAGGGAACTGGTAACAATCATCACACGCTGCATTGATGAGTTCATGACTCAACGGGACCTTCAGCACCAGCCCATTCAACATATACTGCTTTTCAATTTGCTTTATACCGCAACCGATAGCGACGTGCTGCGCGAACATTTACTCAGCTACGCTGTGAATGGTTATTGCGATCTTCAGGAATTGCTTTGTACCGAACTGCCCGACAGCATTATTCTGGCTGTAGAATGGATGCTTTATCATTTAAACCGCAACCCGAGAGCCTGGCAATACCGGTATCGGACAGAAGACTTGAGTCATACAGTTAGGTTTGCCATGCAATCGAATCAGTTGCAATATCCGGCGCAGGCCCTATCCCTCACGGCTCTTTCACTCGATCTCTATGCTCATCGCTTTTCAGAAAAGAAGCAACTATTCAATCGACGGCTGACGGCCGTTGCCGGCAGCGTGTTAATAACCGGCGGAGTCCTGGCAGGCGTATTGTGCACGATGGCTTTTTATCACCTTTTTATAAAAGAACGAAAAACGCGCCCGGAGCTGGAGACAGGTATGGGTTTAGCCGACATCTATTACATGCAGGGAGAATGGAGTAAAGCGATCCCGTTGTATGAAGCAATCAGCGGGGAGCTGAAATCGCACTGGAATCCAAAATTGAGACTGGCCAATGCCTACTTACAGCGCAACCATATACCCGAAGCCATTGAAATCTATGAAGAACTGTATGCCAACAGTGATGCCCCCCCCCAGTACAGATTGAACCTGGGCCTGTGCTATTTAAAAAACGGGGACTATGATACGGCGCGTAGTATCTACCGTGAGTTTATTCAGCAATTTGGAGATTTGTACCCCGCGGCATCTAAGAAAGCTTCTGATGCGATTCGGATAATGGATGAGATGAAGGGTGAAAAAAGAAGAGGCGGTGCACGCCAAGGAGGTCAGGGTGAGGAACCCTATGGGAAAAACGTACACTCGCCTCTTCAGTGAATACAATATGCTTAGATCCCAATCTTGTTCAAATAAAATGTGGAAAAAAATTAAGAGCCTGTTATTAATAGGAATGCAGAGCCACCGTATCTGAGCTATACGTGCTTAGAGGATAAAAACATAACAGGAACCATATAGATTATGAAGCATTCAACTATTTTTATGTTAACCGTGATACTGTTGTTAAATGGCTGTTTTCTAAACAGGGAAGACGACCGTGTAAAATCATTTGATGTGCCCGGCATGAAGAGTGACGCATGTGCGCAACTCATTGTGAAAAAATTGCGAAGCATTCAGGAGGTTCGATCTGTCGATACCGATATTTCAAACGGTGTGGTCACCGTTGACTACAACCGCGTCAAGGTGGCGGACAAAAACATTGAGCGCGCTATTACAGAACTCGGCTTTGACTGCAATCTTGCAATAGGTTTGCCTTCGGCGCGAAAAAAGCTGCCGGCTGAGTGCCGCTGATCAGATACATGACAAGGAGTACATCATGACACCAAACCCTTCTATAGAAAACCTTCCGGGAATCCCGAAATTCAAATCGGGAAAAGTGCGGGAAGTATATGATCTGGGCCATGAATTGCTCATTGTAGCCACGGACAGGATTTCAGCATTTGACTGTGTACTGGATCAGCCCATACCCTATAAAGGAGCGGTGCTTACACAGTTGTCAGCGTGGTGGTTTAAACAAATGAAGGATATTGTCCCCCATCATATGGTGTCAGTTTCGGTAGCGGATTTTCCTGAATCGCTTCAGCCGTATGCCGATCAGCTTAAAGGGCGTTCGATGCTGGTCAAAAAGGTTTCCCCCCTGCCCGTTGAGTGTATTGTGCGGGGCTATTTGATTGGTTCCGGATGGAAAGAATACCAGCGCTGCGGTTCCGTCTGCGGTCTACCGCTCCGCGAAGGCTACCGGATGGCGGACCCACTCGATGAGGCCATCTTTACGCCATCATCAAAAGCCGATTCAGGTCACGATGAAAATATCTCCTTTGAAGTTATGTGTGAGACGGTCGGACAGGAAACTGGAGTCCTGCTGCGCCAAATCAGCCTCGATCTGTATGTGAGAGCTGCCAAGCGGGCACTTGAGAAGGGTATTATCCTGGCTGACACCAAGTTTGAATTCGGTATGCTGAATGATCAACTGGTTTTAATTGATGAAATTTTTACACCGGACAGTTCACGGTTTTGGCCCAGAGAACAGTATCAGCCAGGCACCTCTCCTGTATCCTTCGACAAACAATTTGTGAGAGATTATCTGGAGGCGCTGGACTGGAATAAAACTCCGCCCTGCCCCGCCCTGCCTGCAGAAGTTATAGAAAAGACGAGCCGGAAATACATCGAGGCCTATGAATTGCTGACCGGCAACCCTTTGAGTGTATAACGCATGCAGGTATTGCTGGACCAGTTTCTCGATTACCTGAATGTGGAACGGGGGCTGAGTGCGAACACGAGTAGCGCCTATAATTCGGATCTAAAGACCTTTTTTCATTTTCTGCAAAAGCGCAGCATCTATACACCATCTGATGTCACACGGCACCATATCCTGGATTACCTCATGGAGGAAAAGAAGAGGGGCCTGGAAACGACCTCGCTCTCCCGTCGTCTGGTGGCCATCAAAATGTTTTTTCGCTACCTGCAGCAGGAATCCCTGATTAGTCAGAACATCGCAGACAATATGGAGTCCCCCAAACTCTGGAAAATCCTGCCCGATACGCTTACGGCCAAAGAAGTGGATAGGCTCCTGCAGACACCGGACATTGAAAAGCGAAACGGGTTGCGGGACAGGGCCATTCTGGAGACCTTTTACGGTAGTGGAATGCGCGTCTCAGAGCTGGCCTTCCTGAAGCGTTCAGACATACGTTTTGATGATCGCTATATCAAATGTATGGGCAAAGGCCGTAAAGAACGCATTATTCCCATTAATGCCTCCGCTCTGTCGGCAATACAGCAATACTGTAACCACGATCGAAACGCTCAAGCAGAAACGGATGTTGTTTTCCTCACCTGCCGCGGAACCGGGTTTTCACGTAAAGGCCTCTGGAAGCTGATTAAAGCGTACGCGCTGAAAGCCGGAATTAGTAAAAATGTAACACCGCATACCCTGCGGCACTCCTTCGCCACCCATCTGCTGGCCAACGGGGCACCGCTTCGCGTTATCCAGGAAATGCTCGGTCACGCCGATATCGCCACCACTCAGATTTACACCCACGTCGACGCCGCCCGCTTGAAGTCCATTCATCAGAAGTTTCACCCGAGGGCTTAACCTGCATTATGAATAAATCGTTTTTAGATTATTGCCAACAGTTTTCATCCGCTCTCCGTGAGGGCCGCAGCATAGTGGCTGATGTACAATGGAAACGGAATCTTCAGACCGGTGCCCCACCGCCGGCGGCAGGTCCTGTTTTACTGTTTTCGCCGCATCCCGATGATGAATGCATTGTCGGAGGACTCCCGCTGAGATTTCAAAAAGAGATACATGCCCGAGTCATTAATGTTGCCGTCACGCTGGGCAGCCGGAAAGACCAGCGGGAGCGACGACTCGACGAAGTGAAAAAAGGATGCCGCTTTCTCGGGTTTGAACTGGTTGTTCCTCAAGACTTAGGTCTCGACAATATAACACCGTTGGCGCGATCGGAGACACCGGCCCCGTGGTTCGATGCTGTCCAGCTCATCAAACAGCTGCTTATACAGATCCATCCAAGCATACTGTTTTTTCCGCATGCTGAAGACTGGAATCGAACTCACGAAGGTGTGCACCAGTTGGTGATGGACGCTCTGGCAGACATGGAAAACGACTTTTCCACACACCTTGTACAGACAGAATTCTGGCGGCCCATGAAACAGCCTAATATGATGGTAGAGCTGTCGGAAGATAACGTGGGCACCCTGCTAACCGCTCTGTCTTTACATAAAGGTGAAGTGGCGCGAAACCCCTATCACCTGCGCCTGCCGGCCTGGATGATGGACAACGTCCGGCGCGGAGCCGAAGTCGTCGGAGGACAGGGGAAAGAAGCTCCCGAATTCACTTTTGCCACCCTCTATCGTTTCTCGACCTGGGAAAACGGAATGGAAGTTGTACCAGCAGAAAAGTACAGCGTGGGAAAGGATGATCATGCACTACTGGCGAAGTTGCTGTAGTAAAATCCTATAATGGCAAGGTGAAGTATGTCAGCTCCATGAGGAAGGTGGGCCGTTAGAAGTAGACTGACAATCCGGCCCATCAGGACGATCCAAATCGTAGCTACTACAACTCATTCATGCCCGTCTGCTTTAGGACCTTCAACACCTGACTCACCCAAAAGATCCATAGCATCTTTTAATCCCTGTAAATTGGCCCACTTGAAAGCAACGTTTTCAAGCTGGTTGCGAATAGTTACCCACTTATCATCATTCCACTCCGGCATATCCGGCATCAATCCCGAAGCCCGTTTCAAATCTTCCGTTACCTGCATATATTGATGCCCCAGCCAATCAGCTATACCATTATGGACCACGGCTCCAAACGCTCTGGCCTTGCATAATATAGGCGGCACACGCGGTTGTTTATCTTTATCCCTATAAGCAGCATGGAATACAATCATAGTGGGAGTGATGAATCCTAAATAACGCAGAGAATAGTGATCATCATTCATGCCGACTTTTGTGCAATCAAACAAAACATCGACTTGTTTCAGAGGATGTGATTCGTGTTCAAAATCAAACTCCGAATATTTTAGAATGCGAATGATCGTTTGTGTTGGTTTACCGGTTTTTTTCTCATAGGCCTTTTTAATCCAATCTATTACTTCCACTGCATGTTGATAACTGGCATCTCTAACAGCTATACGAACTTCGTTGGGCGCCTCTAAATCGGTCAAAAGTTTGCCTAAAACTGCAGAACCAAATCCACGCAAACCTATTATACCCGTAATACTGTTTCCAAGCGTACGCCCTGTTTTGGCAAGACTCTCCTTTGCCTTCGCAATAGTTCCAAGACCATCTGTAGTTCGCCTTACAAAATGCCGTTCTGAACCTTCCCTCTCAATAGCCGCAGTATTGACTACACCCGTATCTAAAGTATCAGGATCGATCACATTAAATAATCCGGTTTTGACTGCTGCTTCTTTAGTTGGTTTTGTAAAAGCCATCCGTATAATACGGTTATCACCCAAAATTGTGTTCAACACTCGCCCCATTTTAGAAAGATCTTTTTCCTCCATTTGAACAGGTATGGGTATCAATCGATAACCCGCGGTGTTAAAAATAGCCTGGACTTCCGACAGCTCTCTATTTCGATAAAAATTAACGTAGAACGATTGGTATGAAGCTGAGCCCCTGACATCTCCCAACCCTACGAGTAAGCGCACTTTTGGATCATATAAATCGGTTATACGGATATCAGTTTCTTGTATCCACGGCACATCTCGCACAGCTAATTCAAGTTTTGCGTCAAACCAAATCTGATCCCTTAATGGTGCCCAGTCTTCTGAGCGAAGTGTTTCTGCATGAAGCCCAACATCGTCAGCAATTTCATTCAGGAAAGCATCTCTATCAAGTACACCAGGATTGATTTCCCACACCTTTGCGCCGCTTGAAGCTCTTGTAAATCCTGGTTCTTTTCGTATCGTTAAATCTGCACGCAGCTTTACTTCGCTTTTATTGCACCTGCTTAAAAACGCATTAATTAAGGTTTCCAGCCTTGCTGTACTTGCTCCCGCTTCTTCTGTCTGATAATCTCGCACCTTGTTTCTCCTATCTGATAATGACAAAGAGTTTGTCTAAAAAGGGTAACACTTTCGCTTCCTGCACTCGTGGATAAAGCTATGCTCCAATAACTTGGTTTCTACCGCAAGACGCCCCGCGCTGTCAACAGTGCAGTCCTTCTGATGGCACCCCCTCTTTGTTCCAACCCTTCGCACTTTCTCCGTTTGGTGTCTCACTCACATTGCCAGGAAGGGAATGAGATTTTCCGAAGCGGGAGTGAATCCGGAGCATGTTGCAAAACGCTCTATACAGCATAAGTCGCTAACCTGAATTATTCACGATCAAAAATCCATATCCATCCCAAACCCAAGAGGTACAATCATTCTCATCCATTTTTATGAATAGATCAGTCTAACCTGCATACTTCATAAAAAACGCCATAAGAAATGGTACATATTGAATAGCAATTAATAATGATAAGTGAGAGTAAAAGTTGAATTTGAAGTCGATAACGGAATTAAATACAAGAGTCAATGGCGTTTTTTACCCAGAGGGCGCGTTGAAAATGCTGCATCTGCTTCGTTGCCAGAGACTTGCGGTAGAAAATTACAGCAGCACCTCTGGCGTCTCGCAGCTACAATATTTTGAATGCGTGCATAATACAGGCTAATAAATCAAAAGATAAAAACCGACCCCGCGTTAAGGAATCGGCAACAGGATCAGTTTGTTTTTTTCAAATGGTGGAGGCGGGGGGAATTGAACCCCCGTCCGCATAAGAGTCACATATGCATCTACGTGTGTATTCCGTCATTTAATCTCGCCCGATGAACTGTCGACGAACAGACTGATCATCGGACCAGCGGCCACGAAATAGATCTTACTCCTCGGCCCGGCTGCCCGGCTTTGGAGCCAGCCTGCTGTCGTCGCCTCTATCGCCTAGCAGGCGTCAACGTAGAGACGTCGCAGACTTATGTTACGCTGCGAGGGCCAATTCTTGGTTGGCTTTTATTGTTTTTACCGGATGATTTACGAGGCCCACCGATATCCTCGACACGCAACAAATGCTTCAACCTACACGTCGAAGCCAGTCGCCCCCATTAGGTTTCACCAAATGTCTATGCCTGTATAATTACATCCCGTGGCGATTTGTAAAGGAAATCTCTTGATATTGTTTACACCCTTAACTATATTCCCGCTTCACTTTCTGTGTACCCATAGCTCAATTGGATAGAGCACCTGACTACGGATCAGGAGGTTGCAGGTTCGACTCCTGCTGGGTACGCCAAATAAACTTTCACGCCCTGCCGAATTTGCGGTTTAATTCGTTGTAGCCCATAAAGATAATACAGGATTTTCCCCGCGGGCTCGTATAGGGCATATCGCATCTGGCAAGATCATTGACGAGCTGCTCGATTTCTCTGATAGTCAGCGATTCCTCATGTCTGACGGCAGACTGGCTAACCCATTTAAGCAATTGGTCTTCAATCACTTCGCCACGGCCCGTCCCCTGCTCTAATCCGTGAGCAATATCCTCGATAATAGGGCCTGCTTTTACGTCATCAAGACAGGCTGGAATACGGTCCACGATAAAGGCATTTATTCCAAATTCATCAATACCAAAACCCATCTGCTGTAATTTTTCAAGGTGTTCACTTACCCGCGCCGCTGCATTTGAGTCGAGCTCAACGGTCTCCGGTATCAGCAGGCCCTGTTCTTCTTTGATGCCCGCTTCCATCATTGTTTTCATTTTTTCGTACAGAACGCGTTCATGTGCCGCCCGCGGATCCATAACCACAATACCTTCTTCTGTTTCCAACAGCACAAAGGTGCCACCGGCCTGGCCGATGATCCTGCACCATGACCATGGCGAGGCGGTTCCAACAGAACCCTGCTCTGATTCCCGGTCGAGCTCCTTTTCATTCTTCTTCGTCGTCAGGCTCAAATCCAGTTGACTGCCAGGATATGTAAAGGGAGGAAGGATCGGAATATCGGGCATTCGTATTGCCGGTTTTCTAGGCGAAAACGGCATACCACCAGACTGTCCTGCTACGCCTGAACGCGCGCCGGACTGTCCAAGCGCCTGTAGCAGCGCCGTCTTCACGGCTTCCCTCATTTCAATAGGCCGTTTGAAGCGTACTTCTTTTTTGGCGGGGTGAACATTTACATCGATAAGCTCCGGCGGCAGCTCGATAAATAATACCAGGGCCGGATGACGTCCCTTCGGCACTATCTGCTGGTAGGCTTCGTTGATGGCTATGTACAATATCGGGGCGACAACCGGTCGGCTATTAATGAAATAATACTGATCAGATCGATCGGAAAGATGCCGCTGATCGGTGCCGGCCAGTCCATTTACCCGTATGCCCCCACCCCTCCATTTCACCGACTTCATATCACGTGTAAATTCTTTACCCATCAATGCCTCGCACCGGTGGAGTAGTTCTTTTTCTGCGGGCAGGCTGTAAACAGTCCGCTCATCAACAATAAACTGAAAACGTACATGCCAATAGGCCAGTGCATACTGCAGAAACACTCGCTTGGCATGATTGAGTTCAGTTCGTTCCGCTCTCAGAAATTTCTTACGGGCCGGGACATTATAGAATAGATGGCCAACCGTAACAGTCGTTCCGCGATCCCTTCCGACCTCATTGACCTCCTGTATTTTGCCTCCGTGAATACTGATGTCAACACCGGTTGCCTCCGATTCGCAACGCGTTACCAGTTGAAAGCGTGACACGCTGGAAACAGCTGCGAGGGCCTCCCCACGGAAGCCCATTGTCAGTATGCTATGCAAATCTTCAGCCGTCTTGATCTTGCTTGTCGCATGGCGTTGAATGCTCAGCAGTGCATTATCCCGGGACATCCCTGAACCATTGTCACTGATGGTTATTAATGTGCATCCCCCGTCAACCAGTTTTACAATGATATCATCGGCTCCAGCGTCCAATGCATTTTCTATCAGCTCTTTCACAACCGATGCCGGACGATCCACAATTTCGCCGGCGGCGATCTTGTTAATGAGCGTGTCATCCAGCACATAGACCGGTTTTTCTTTTTTCCAACTCATGGCATCAGTATAGTCTTTCCCTAAAGGCGGGCAAATAAAAAGAGCGGTCTGACCTTTATCAGCCGCTCTTTCGTACGATTTTCAGGAAGAGAACTATCCTTCATACTTCATAAAAACCGCCATAACGAATAGTATGTATTGAATCATACAGGCTATACCCTTTTAGACAGGATTTTGTTTTCGTATGACTCAATTTCATTCAGCCATCCCATACCGGCCGGCACGCCGGCACGCACACAGAGCATATTCCATACAGAGGGGAACGGGAGTGTCTTGGCCTCTTCCATTACCGCAAGTTTGGGTCCATTCTGATTATTCCGCTCTAATTCCTGCATCATCTGGACGGGCTCAAGCAGCGCATACAGCAAAGCCTTGCGCGAGGCACGCGTTCCGATTACATAGGCTGCAATACGGTTAATACCCGCATCAAAGAAATCCAGTGCCAGAGCTACGCGGTCCAGAGCCCCGCCCCTGATCAACTCTTGGAAGACGGCTCTGACATCATCATTGAATAGTACAACATGATCACTATCCCAACGGATCGGACGGCTCACATGGATGAGCAGTGAATCGAGGAACAACAGCAGTGAGGATATTTTATCATGAATAGTCTCCGTCGGATGGAAATGCCCCATATCCAGGCACAGCTTGATTTTCCGGCTCAGGGCGTAGCCACAGTAAAATTCAAAAGACCCCACCACATACGCCTCGCTCCCGATACCAAACAGCTTGCTTTCAACGGCATCATTGCACCACGTTGTGTCAATTCCGTGCTCTTTTGACAGTATGCGGTCAAGCGATTCAAGGAGGCGTTGACGCGGCGACCAGCGGTCAGCCGGATCATCTTTCATCCCGTCGGGGAGCCAATGATTAAGGACACAAGGGTTATTCAGCTCTTTCCCCATATGTTCGGCAATGGAACGGCAGGCTATGCCATGTTGCACCCAGAAGTCGCGAATGGCACTGTCGGGGTGTGAAAGGGTCATTCCGTCATTTGCTTTGGGGTGAGCGTAATTGGTGGTGTTAAAGTCCAGCCCCAGTTTGTGCTCTTTGGCCCATTCTATCCACTGGGTGAAGTGTTTGGGCTCATAGGCGTCTCGATCGACTTTATCGCCGCCTTTTTCAGCATACGATGCGTGTATATTGAGCTTGTGAGTTCCCGGCAGCAGTGAAAGGACCTCGTTAAAATCCTGCCGCATCTCCTCACCGTTGCGGGCCTTGCCCGGATAGTTGCCAGTTGCCATAATACCGCCGCCAGCGGTTTCCTCACAAATACCCTCCAGACCCGTGACATCGTCCGCCTGCCAGCAGTGCAGCGAAATGGGAGCCTCGAGAGCTGTTTGAATGGCCACCTCGGTATCGATGTTCAGTTCGCCGTAAATATCTTGAGCCGCACTGTACTGATCCAATACTGTTTTTTCTGAAAGTTCCGGATATTTCATGATGTATTCTCCTGTAGGGCTTTTCATCTACGTATTGCAGTACTACGAAATATGCTGAGCCATCCGCAATAACAAATAATAGTTATATTTTCGGTAGAGAATGGCGGGACCGAACTTGTGGCGATGTTGATACAGACGGAGACTGTTGAAAATATTGTTTTGTAAGCCGTGTATCATCCATGCTACGGTCTGTTCCATGAAGTCAAACAAGATTCGACTGTCCATAGCTTTCTGCAGTGTTTTGATACTGTGTGCGCTGCCCTTCTGTGCAAACGGGGCGGTCGAAAGTGATCAACTGCTAAAACAACTCATACGCAGTAAAAAACCGGGCTATGTGTATGACTTTGCCGGGGTGGTCCAGCAAAGGGACGCAACGGTAATCAAGAGCGTCAGCAGAACACTGGAGCAGAAAACAGGCAGTCAAATAAAACTGGTCACCCTGCCCTCTCTCAAAGGCGGCGAAATACGCGATGTTGCCACCCGCCTGTTTGAAGGCTGGGGTATTGGGCAGCGAGGTAAAGATAATGGACTGCTGATTCTGATGGCTCAGCAAGAGCGGGAAATATGGATAGAAGTGGGCTATGGCCTGGAGGGAGGCCTCCCGGACGCTGTCGTCGGAGACATTATTGACAGGATTATCATTCCGGCTTTTAAAGAAGGTCGCTATTCAGAAGGACTGGTCAACGGGACGGTTCGAGCGGCCCAACTGGTGGCCCGGGAATATAATGTCAGCCTGGACGGTGAAATGACTGGAGCCCCGCCAGACAAACGGGAAAAACGGGGCATTTCCATCATCGACATTCTGGTCTTCATAGGTTTGGGGTACCTTGCGATTCGCCACCCCTTTCTTTTTTTAATGATCCTCAGTTCCGGTCGCGGCGGACGCGGTGGCGGCGGTGGATTCAGTGGCGGCGGCTTTGGCGGCGGTATGTCCGGGGGCGGAGGAGCCGGGGGACGATGGTAATTTAGAAAAGGAGTAAGAAATATGACACCAGAACAAATGACAGAAAAAATCAAGCAGGCCTGGGCGGACAACACAGTGGCTGTCATTCTGTATGGATCGGCGGCGGCCGGTGATTACACGGGCAGGCACTCGGATTACAACCTCCTTATCGTCGCTGAAGACCTCAATATATCCGAGTTGAATAAACTGCAGAAAATAAGTTTGCAGTGGAACCGAAAAGGAAATCCCCCGCCCCTTCTCTTTACCCGTGAACGACTGAAGCAGTCTGCCGATGTTTTTCCCATTGAACTGCTCGACATGCAGGACTCTCACAAAGTGCTCTATGGGCTGGATGTGTTGAAAGAAGTAGACGTCAGCCGGGAAAACCTGCGCCTCGAGATTGAGCATGAACTCAAAGGCAAACTCATTCAGTTGCGACAGCGTTACCTGTTGACGCGGGAAAAGGACAAAGCTATAAAAGAGCTCATGATCCACTCCATCGGAACATTCCTCATTTTGACGCGGGCTGTGGTGCGGCTTTACACCGACGATGTTCCTGCAAAAAAACAGGAGGCCTCCGAACTCCTTGAAAAGTATACTGAACTGGACTTGAGTGTGTTGAAAAGCGTGAACGCGCTGAAGAGCGAATCGGTCAAAGCGTCCAATCTCAACGTAAAAGAACTCTTTGCAACGTATTTAAAAACGATAGAAAAACTAGTTGATAAAGTAGATCAAATATAGAGGAGAAACACCATGTCACCTAAAATGACTAAATTGCTGATTACCATTGGAATCATTTTCCTGGTACTAGGTCTGCCGTATGGCTGTGTAAAAGGTAAGTACAACAGCTTTATAGAACAGGAAGAGACGGTCGATAACGCCTGGGCCAATGTGGAAACCGTACTCCAGCGCAGATACGACCTGATCCCTAATCTGGTCAACACTGTAAAAGGCTTTGCCAAACAGGAACAGGATGTGCTGACGGAGGTAACCCGTCTGCGCAGTCAATGGGGTGAAGCAAAATCGCCCGGTCAAAAAGCACAAGCCGCTTCTATGCTGGAAGGTGCACTGGGACGTTTGATGGTCGTTGTTGAAAAATATCCTGAACTCAAATCGAATCAGAACTTCCTCAGCCTTCAGCATGAACTGGCAGGTACCGAAAATCGCATATCGGTCGAGCGCCGGCGCTACAACGAAGCCGTCAGGGGCTATAACATAGCGATCAGAAAATTCCCAAATACTGTATTGGCGGGAATGTTTGGATTTGAGAAGCGGGCTTCATTTGAAGCGGCGGAAGGTGCAGAGACGGCCCCAGCAGTACAATTCTAAAAAAGGTTTGGAAAAGTACTTGTAAAGATTTCAAGCAAGGTGCATCTTCGGAGGCCTTGCTTAAAACCAACTGATTGCGGGGTGGAGCAGCCAGGCAGCTCGTCAGGCTCATAACCTGAAGGTCGCAGGTTCAAATCCTGCCCCCGCTACCACTTTTGCCGACTAAATAATCGGTTTTTTTGATTAGGGGATCTCTTACAACCCCGTTCACTACCTGCGAAAGCGTCGGCAAGTGGAGCCTTTTAACGATGATGTCCTGCAGCAGCTCATCCGACGTATTCCTATTTCAGTGTGTCACTGACGGCAGCGCTCATGGAGGCCGGAAAGGACACTATGAGAATTCTCTTCACTGCGAGTATATTGTCGGAACCCCATGGACATTTCTGAATGATGGTCAAAATGACACCTACTAGAAACAGCGAAAAAGTATAGGTGGCCGCCACACGCTTACAATACTCTAACGCATGCCCTTTGAAGGCAAATCGATAGAAATTAAAATACACAAAAAGGGCAATGAAGAGAAGAGAGAGAGCACTCAGCGCCAGCACATTGTAAAAAGGTAACTGATCTCCCAAGTTCCATGTTTCCTCTGTAAAAGCTACCGGGACAGCCAAAATAGAGGCTCCCACAATGACCTGCATGAGGTCTCTGGGGCGAAACTCAACCATCAACGGACTGAGAGCGTAGTTTAGCACTTTGCCCGCGCCGTCAGCAATGGGGATCACCCGGTGAAGGTAACCACCGATTCGCTTGACTCTCTCACTTGGAGGCTGACCGCCTAATCCATTTTTGGTTTTTTCAGATTCCACAGAGCATCCCCCATTAATTGATCAACAGAACAAAAACATGGATCCGTCGACCGGTTTCGTTCGGCCATCTTCTCCAGACTGTCAGGGAATAGCTCATACTCTCTTTTCATCCTTACAATCAGATTTCTGACAACAGCCCCTACACATCACATGGTAAGAAGTTCCTTCAAACTCAATTTCCAGTTTTCCTGCCATCAAAAGCAGAGAAGCAAAAAACGAGCGACGCTTCAATATAAATAAGGCAGATTAGACTGGCTTTAAGTGTTTAAAAAAGACTGGATTACAAGGCGGTCATGCGGTAGACGATACATGTTGACGTATTCTCCTAACCGAGTATGGATCTCGAAATATGCTGTAATGACCGACAACTATAAAAAACTGGAAAAAAGGCTGGGCTACAGATTTAAGAAGAACAAACTTTTGCAGACAGCTTTAACTCACCCCTCATTCAGCAATGAAACGGGTGAGGATACGCCGGACAACCAGCGCCTCGAGTTTCTCGGGGATGCCATGCTGGGAGCAGCGATAGCGGCTTATCTCTATAAGACCTGCCCGGATCTCGCGGAAGGAGATATGACCCGGCAACGCAGCCGTATTACCAATCGGGATGCGCTGTTGGAGATCAGCCGTGAAATCAGCATTCAGGACTATATTCGACTTGGTAAGGGTGTCCGGCAGACGGATGCTGTGTTGTCGGATGCCGTAGAATCTGTTCTGGGGGCCGCCTACGAAGACGGCGGATATAAAGCGGTGCAGAAAGTCGTCAAACAACTCTTTATTCCGTATTATTCGGGATTGGATTCTGATGAGTATCATAATCCAAAAGGTGCCTTGCAGGAGTGGTGCCAAAAACACCTGCCCCATACACCACATTACAGGGTGACAGAAGAGATGGGGCCCCCACATGACAGGCACTATACGGTCGACGTCTATATTGGAGAGACGCGTTATGGACGAGGCGAAGGCCGAAACCGACGCCAGGCGGAAAAGAGAGCTGCCATCGCTACGTTGACTATTTTAAAGGTCCCAACAGACAGACAGGAATCGGTGCAGCCCTAGCCCTGCATTTTGAACTCATGAATAATACAGGCTGGAATCAACAGTAGCCAAACGCTGAATGCCTACCCTGTCAACTCCGCGTCTGAGCGATCTATATCTGCCTTCTCTCGCTGGCGTCTTTAAGTACAGCTCGCTCTCTGGGTGTCAGTGAACCTATGCCCTGGCGGCTGATTTTATCGAGAATGCGGTCCACTTCATCGCGTGAAATTGTCGGAGGGCGACGCATGCGGTGACGACCACTCATACGATGGATCAACCAGTCTCTTCTGAATACAATCAACGTGTACACAGCTCCGACCATGCCCCCCATCAAATGGACACTGTGTGCTATACCGCCTCCCGGCCGCGCGAGCATCAGCAAAAATTCTATTACCAAAATACCGACCGCAAGTACCCAGGCCTTAAACGGACGGAAAGGGAAAATGAGCAGCATCATAGGCCGATTGGGAAACAGTATGGTGAATGCGGCTACAACCCCCACGACCGATCCGGAAGCCCCCACGCAAAAATAGCCCGAATAAGGATGCATCTGAATCCAACCCAGGCCGCCTAACACACCGCTCATCAGATAGATGATGAGGAAGTGCCGGTTTCCTACAGTCTGCAGCGTCACCGGCCCCAGGAAGTAGAGGGCCATCATATTAAACAGGATATGCATGAGATTGCCGTGCAAAAACTGATAGGTAACGAATTGCCAGTAAAAGCCCCGGCTGATACCTTCAGCGCTGAGCCCGAAAAGATAGGTAAAGAGTCCGCCCGATGCCGCATCCAACAGCGTTTGAAATAAAAAGATAACAATGTTGCAGATGAGCAACACCTTGACGGCTCCTCTGACGGAATTATTCCACATCACATTTCTAAGAAAAGATACCATAACTAAAACTGATCCTGTCTTGCCAAGTTAATATTTCAACGCTACTGTACACCTTTGACAGTAGCAATACATTCCCGTTAGATATGACAGATATTTATGTAAAAAAGAATTTCGACAGAAGAAAACGTCCTACGCTTCTTCTCATCGTTTTTTTCCTGCTGGCGGCCGCCTTAATCGGTTGGCGCGTAGCTGTCGTTAAAGAGCGCAAACGCGCGGATCAGCCCGAAACGTCGGCAGTTGAACAGGCTCTTACAGTCGCTGAAGTTACCGTGCACAGCGAAGTGCCGGAGACGGCACCGGCACTGGAAACAGTGAACCCTGTGTCTGTATCGTCAGAACCCCGACCGGTTGGAGCAATACCGACAGCTGAGCCCGCAGAGGTTGCTAATCTGCTTATTCAGGCACGTGAACTCAAGAATCAGCAGCAACTGCTCGAGTCGCGCAATCTCTGTTTTCAAATCCTCGAATCAGCCGAAGGCACCGCCGCCGCCCAAAACGCTGCGAAGATGCTGGATGAGATCCATACATCGCTTGTAATGGATCCGTATATGATGCCGGAAAAGACGCAGTATATTGTCAAAAGCGGTGACTCACTGGGCAAAATTGCATCCACTTACGGCACAACGATTGAATTGCTCAGAAAGAGCAACAACATAAAGGGCGACCTGATTCGTGTGGGTGATATTTTGAGGGTACTGCAAGGTACGTTCCGCATCACTGTCGATAAAAGCGACAATATACTAACCGTTTACCTGAATGATCGCTATTTCAAAACGTACCGTATCGGTACGGGTAAATACAGCAAAACACCTGAAGGTCTGTTTACGGTCGGCGACCGTATAGTGCACCCCCCATGGTGGCGCTCTGACGGCAAGCAGGTGCCGTATGGTGATCCCGAAAACGTGTTGGGAACTCATTGGCTACAACTCATTGCCAGAGAAGATACCGCTCTGCGCGGGTACGGAATACACGGTACGTGGGAACCCGAAACTATTGGTAAATATGAGAGTGCAGGTTGCGTGAGACTGTTGAACAGCGATGTAGAGGAACTATTCAGTCTAATACCTTCCGGCACGGAGGTCGTCATACAGGATTAACAGCATGAAACAGGTTCTCGGGAGTCAGATCATGAATACATTTACACTACCATTTGAAAAGCCCATTGTTGAGCTCGAAAAAAAAATGCAGGAATTGCGGGATTTCAGTGAAAAGCAGGACATTGATGTATCCCTTGAAGTTTCCCGTATGGAAGAAAAGATACTGGAGCTGCGGCGCGAAATCTACAGTAACCTGACACCTTGGCAGAAAGTGCTGGTGGCTCGTCATCCGAAGCGGCCCTACCCTATTGACTATATCAAGAGCATCACAACGGATTTTACAGAACTGCACGGAGATCGTATACATGCGGATGACCGCGCTATCATTGGAGGCCCCGCTACATTGGATGGGCACAAAACGATGATCATCTGTACGCAGAAAGGACGGGATACCAAGGGTAACCTGGAATGCAATTTTGGATGTGCCTATCCTGAAGGTTACCGCAAGGCACTGCGTCTGATGAAAATGGCTGATAAATTCGGCTTGCCGCTGATCACGTTGATCGATACGCCGGGAGCCTATCCCGGCATCGAATCGGAAGAACGCCACATCGCCGAAGCCATTGCCGTTAATCTGCGCGAAATGTTTAAGATCAAAGTGCCGATCATAGTCTGTATCACGGGTGAAGGCGGCAGTGGTGGAGCTCTCGGCATCGGTGTCGGAGACAGGGTGCTCGTTATGGAAAACGCCTACTATTCGGTCATATCCCCTGAGGGCTGTGCAGCGATTCTATGGAAAGACCGTGCATATGCTGACAAAGCTGCTGAAGCATTGAAGCTGACAGCCACTGACCTCAAAAAGAACAAAATGGCAGACGCGATTATTAAAGAACCGGAAGGTGGCGCGCACGCCGACTGGGAAGTGGCGACGGCCAATGTCAAACAGGCACTTCTTGAGCATCTCGCCGAGCTGCAGCAACTCCCTGTGGAAACACTACTGCAGCAGCGATATGATAAGTATCATGCGATGGGCGGATACACCGGCGAGTAGATAACGGCATCGGGAATCCGGCGACGCCATCATCCCCCTACTCTTGATCGGGTAAGGCACTTTTGATGTAAATTTCGCGCAACTGTTTTTCACTGACTCCGGCCGGCGCTTCTATCATGAGATCCATGGCCTTCTGTGTTTTCGGAAAGGCAATCACGTCACGAATACTGCTTCCTCCCACCATCAACATAACGAGGCGATCAAGGCCGAAAGCTATGCCGCCATGAGGCGGGGCTCCATAGGATAATGCTTTGAGGAGGTGGCCGAACTGAGTCCCGTACTCTTCTTCACGCATACCCAGCACCCTGAACATTTTACGCTGAACTTCAGGATCGTGAATTCGGATGCTGCCGCCACCAATTTCGACGCCGTTTAAGACAAGATCGTATGCCTGTGCCCGGGCACTCAGCGGTGCCTCCTCCAGTTGATCGAGGTCCTCACGGTGCGGCGACGTAAACGGATGATGCATTGCATGAATCCGCCCTTCTTCATTTTTTTCAAACAGGGGAAAGTCGGTCACCCATGTAAAACAAAAAGTGTCATCCGGTATATGATGCCCCATTTCCGCGGCCAGCAGTCTGAGACGCCCGAGCGCATTGTGAACCGTCGCCGGCTGATCGGCGGCGAAAAGGATCAGGTCGCCTTCCTGGATGTCAAGGCGTTGTTGCAGCGCCTCTTTTTCTCCATCAGAGAAGAATTTAACAATGGGCGATTTCCAGTTGCCGCCCTCCTGAACTTTGATATAGGCAAGTCCGCCAAGACCTTCATCGCGGGCCAGCGTCGTCCAATCATCAATCACTCGCGCCGACACACCTGCCAAACCCTTTGCATTAATAGCTTTGACTACACCGCCAGCGGCTAAAACCGCAGCAAATACTTTACATTCGGTTGCGCTAAATATATCGCTCAAATCACAGAGTTCCATTTCAAACCGCAGGTCCGGTTTATCGGAACCGAAACGGCTCATCGCCTCGTCATAGGTCAGCCTGGGTATGGGAGTCTGAAGCGGACCGTGCCCCGCTGCCTCCATAACGGCGGTCATCAGGCCATCGACTGTTTCATATACATCGCCTGGTGCTATAAACGACATCTCCATATCAATCTGGGTGAATTCCGGCTGACGATCGGAACGCAGGTCCTCATCCCTGAAGCAACGGGCAATTTGAAAATAGCGATCGATAGCTCCCACCATTAAGAGCTGTTTGTACTGCTGAGGAGCCTGGGGCAGTGCAAAAAACGTGCCGGGCATAACGCGGCTGGGAACCAGATAATCGCGCGCTCCTTCCGGTGTGCTTTTACTCAGAATTGGCGTTTCCACTTCGAGAAACGACTGGCTGTCGAGATAGCTGCGAACCGCCTGCGTAATACGGTGTCGAGCCTGCAGATTTTCCTGTACCGATTTGCGCCGTATATCGAGGTAGCGGTACTGCAGGCGCAGATCCTCAGACACCTTCTGAGCTTCTTTTTCATCCAGCGGAAAAGGAGGTGTCTGACTTTTATTCAACACCTCAATACTACTGCACCGCACTTCTATACCGCCGGTCAGCAACCTGGGGTTCACCATGTCATCCGGACGGGCCTCCACCACGCCGACAACCTTGATCACATATTCACTGCGTGTAGCCTGCGCCGTATCCCAAGCCGCCTGTGAATCCCGCGGATCAAAGATAACCTGTGTAAGACCGTATCGATCACGCAAATCAATAAAAATGATCCCGCCATGATCGCGAACCGTATCCACCCAACCTGCCAGTTCTACTTTTTCGCCACTATTTTTCTGTTCAAGTTCACCGCATGTACGTGTTCGCATCATGGGACATTCTCCCTCTTTTCATTCTATTCTATCACCAAAATCAGCCGCGCATTCTAGAGAGGACGGCATGACATTGCAACTATCTTTACCGGGATAAGCATGGATCTTCGAGCGAGTATGCATGGCGCGGCGGGCAAGCGTACAGTCGCCTCTGGCGGGAGATCGGCATTTCAGCTGTCTGTACCTGTCAGCTCCCTCAGTTGCTGTATCAGGACATCCAGCGACACTTCCTGCTGCGATCCCTCATTCATTTGTTTGATCAGGCACGTGCCCCTGTTCAGTTCATCATCACCGCGGATCAGCGCCAGCTTTACATCGTGTCGATTGGCAGATCTCATCTGGGCCTTCATACTCCGATGCGTCGTTTCCATAATGCAGGAAAACCCTTCACGTCGCAAGGTCCGGCACAATACGGCATTTTCTTTGAGTGCGCGCTCGCCGAGGGATATCAGTGCTATCTGCATGGATGGCTTGTGCTGCTCACCGGTGATTCCGATTGACGTCAGCGCCATACAGACGCGCTCTACGCCCATGGCAAAGCCCACCCCCTCAAATGCATCTTTACCGTACTGAATTCGATAGCGCCCTCCGCCGGCCAACGCATCCTGTGCACCCAATGATGGATGGGTAATCTCCCAAACCGTATGTTCATAATAGTCCAGACCGCGAACGAGCAACGGATTCAGCTTATACACGACACCATAAAGATCCAGTACAGATGTCACTTCCTGCAGATAGGCGCGGGTCTCTTCGGCCATGAAATCCGTCACGGGCGGCAGGTCCGCTATGATCGCTCTGCAGCTCTCCTTCTTGCAATCGAGTATGCGCAATGTATTCTGATCGTAACGCGACCGACAGTCATCACACATTGACGCTATCGTATTGCTCAGGGCGAGTTTAAGGCCGTCAACCACGTGCTGTTTATCCTCACCCACACCACGTGTATTGAGCTGCAACTCACAGCCTGACAGGCCCCAGCATTCCATCAGCCGCATCTGCATTTCGATGCACTCTGCATCCAGTATGGCATTCGGTTCGCTCGCAGCCTCCACGCCTATCTGGTGAAATTGACGCTTGCGTCCGGCCTGTGGTCGTTCGCAGCGAAACATGGGACCCATATAAAAAACGCGGTCGTTTCGCCCCTCCATACCTTTGCCGAGCAGATGCCGTATGGTGCCCGCTGTTCCTTCGGGGCGCAGCGCAATCTCACGCCCGCCGCGGTCTTCAAAGGCATACATTTCCTTCTGCACTACATCAGTGCCGTCACCGAGCGACCGTACAAACACATTTTTTCTTTCCAGCAGCGGAGTCCGGACCTCCGTATAGCCGTACTGGTGAAAGCTGGTGCGTGCCCGTTGTTCCAGAAACTGCCAGAGGTATATTTCAGGGCTGGCGATATCAGACATGCCCTGCAGGGGTTGTGCACTTTCCGAGGCCATCATTCTATTGCAGAACCGTCAGTAACTTTCTGCTTCATAATCTTGCCGGGTTTAAATTTGACCACTTTGCGGGCCGGAATGGTGACCACTTCTTCAGGTTTATTGGGATTGCGGCCGAGGCGCGGCTTCCGCACCTGTATTTCGAATACACCGAAATTACGAAATTCCACATTTTTCCCCTCGGCAAGAGACTCCGTAATGTAATCTAGTGATTTCTGAATAACAGCAAAAACGTCTTGTTGAATGAGCCCGGTCTCCTCTGCAATTCGAACGACTAAATCTCTTTTTGTCATAGTATTATTCCTTTGTACGGGCTCCGGTCTTGCCCGAATTCAAAACTAGTATGGATTTAACTCCAGAATACATAAGCGGTCAAGGAGTTATTCATGATACATCCAGATCTCTGCTTGCTTTTAGAAATCAGCGGGTATAGCATACGGACTTTAACGACAGCAAAAAGGAATTATGATCCCATGGAAAAGATGGTTTGTACCAGTTGCGGCTATGTGTATGATCAGTCAAAAGGTGATCCTGAGCGCGGCATTCCGCCGGGGACCTCGTTTGAGGATATACCGGAATCCTGGGTATGCCCCATCTGCTATGCCGGAAAAGATGCCTTTGATGTGCTCTGAACGGCTATTGCCGACAGGGATGAATTAGTTTTGTTTCATGTAGCGCTTCTTTAGAACGTGGGCCAGCAAACCATTTTCGGGGCTGAGCACAAAAGCCAGCACAAATAAAACTCCCAAAACTGATACAATAACGGGGCCCGTCGGCGCATCCAGCACGAAAGAGAGCACAACGCAGAGGACTGATAATACAGCACCCAGAAGTGCCCCCCCCAGCATGATCACGCGCGATGAATTACTGAAAAGATACATGATGGCGGCGGGCGCGATCAGCAGTCCCAATGTGAGAATAGCACCTACGGCCAGCAGTGACGTAATCATCACCAGGACTAACAGGGCCGACAGGGCATACCCCATACGTTCCACGGGCAACCCCTGCGCGGCCGCCGCCTCCCTAGAAAAGATATACAGAAGCAAGGGGCGCTGAAAAAGAATGAGGCCGGATATGGAGAACCATCCGGCCCCGTACACAAACCACAGATCGACATCCGATACGCCCAGAATATTACCGAACAGATAACTTTCGATATCAACGTAGGTCTCGATATGTTTCAACAACAGTACGCCACCGCCAAAACAGGCGGTATACAAGATGGCGAGTGCCGTTTCTTTATCGATGCGTGAGAACGAGGCGATACCTGTCGACATCAGGCTGAGCAACAATGCCATAACCAGCGCACCGACCAAGGCACTGCCGGGATTCAGCCCCGCCAGAATCGCGCCGAGCGCAATACCTGGAAACAGTGTATGCGTCAATCCTCCGACATACAGTGATGAACGCTGTAAAACAATATAAGCTCCCAGATACCCGTTCATAAGACCGATCATCAGTGCCGCACCAATAGCGCGCTCACTGAACTCGTACTGCAGCAGATCCACCCATTCCATCATAGTGAAAAGGCCTTTCCTATGTATTCTTCCGTCATGACATCACCGGGGGCACCAAAAGCAATGAGACTGTGATTCAGCAGCAATACTTCGTCGAACAGTTCTTCCACTGAGCGAACATCGTGATGCGACGCCATAATCAGACATCCCTTTTGCGTCAGCACTTTCATCAACAAGGCCAGTGATTTAGCGGACGGCTGGTCCAGGCCGGTGAAGGGTTCATCCAAAAGCAGAACATGGGCTTCCTGAGCGAGTGCTTTTGCTATAAAAGCGCGTTGTTGCTGTCCACCGGATAGCGCGCCAATTTGTCTGGCCGCGAGGTGTTCTATCTGCATATCGCACAGCGCTTTTTCAACAGCATCATGATCGGCACCGGTCATCCCTCGCCAAATGCGCGTAAAAGGGTAACGCCCCATTTCAACAAGGCCGCGCACGGTTATCGGAAAGCGCCAGTCTACATCCTGACGCTGGGGTAGATATGCAATCTCCGGAGTACTTTTAACCACCGGCATACCCTTCCACAAAATCACACCGGTCGTCGCGTGCACGAGACCGACTATTGCCTTCATCAGAGTCGTTTTACCGG
Source organism: uncultured Verrucomicrobiota bacterium (assembly GCA_964464115.1). Taxonomy (GTDB): domain Bacteria; phylum Verrucomicrobiota; class Kiritimatiellia; order CAYTQP01; family CAYXEW01; genus CAYXEW01. The sequence goes on along the minus strand of CAYXEW010000001.1, from coordinate 13,486 downwards.
CTCCGTTCCCCCCTACGATGGCTACAGATCTTCCGCATTCAGTCTCAAAAGACAAGTCACGCAGTGCACATACTCTGCCGTAATGAGCGTGCAGATCACGAACGGCTAGCAGATGATGACCGTGTTGCTGCTTATCCATCACGATCTACCCCCCCCTTCGGCACGTGCAGAAAAGGCTCGGCCATCAGTGTATCGCCATTCGTCCAGAATACTTCGGACCACTGACGGCCGTCTGTCGATTCAATGGTCATGCGGGTGGCACGGCGTGCCTTATCGACCCAAAAGCATGCGATAGTGAGAGGCTTCCCGTGCGCATATTCACCGAGCTCAATCAATTCATCGTGAAACTCACCGGGCTCTCTGATCTGCCAAAGCGTATTGGAACCCACCCTCCATTCAATACGTTCGGGAGAATCGGTGCTTTCAAAAGAAAACCAGTATTCAGATAAACTGACAGCAGACGATCCCATCGGCGGCGGAAACGTAGCCGGCTTAGTCTTTGTGATACCGATGAGCGGAATTAACAGAATCAGCCAGCACACCGTAAAACAAAGCCACTCGATTAACGGCTTACCCCTCATAATATAATACCTGTTTCAGCATACAGCGAATCATTAAGCCTATATCTGCCGCATGAAATCAAGGAAGAGTTAGAGGTGGTTTTCATAAGTTAAGGAGTCACATCAATCCCCGCCTAAAACGGTTATAAGAAACCGCCTATTCTCCAGCCCGCGACGCGTACCCTACCGCAAACACAAAAACCCCGTGTCCTCTAGGGCCAAACATCCGACTTCATACCCGCCAGTGGATGTAATCATAGGGCGGAATAATCCGAGTAGGATCACTGGACATAACGCTTTGGGCCAGCATCATAATCACGGCTGCCAACACAATAATCAGCAATAATGCCCCCATCGTCAGCATCAGGTCCCTGTTGTGAGCCAGACGCCGAACACCCTCAACCGAATCACGCCACCACGTAGACGGATGGAATATATGACTAGTCGTTATCGCATGCATTTCAGCACCTCTACTCTCTCTCTATCTTTATACTATCATAATAAGGCACTTAATTAAAGTCATTTTCCATAACCAGTCGCAGCCGGTCAGGGTCATTTAATGTTACACCGCAAGTCATATTCGATTTTTAGCTGCACTATTTAGGTTCCTCGTAGAATTTTGTGGAAGATGAAAAATAGTGACGGCTAATGGAAAGGTCCATTGAAGCAGTAACTAAACCTACATTCGGCAGTTGCTAAGTTTGCTGTAGCTGCAAGACTTCAGGGCTATTGGCTATAGTAACTATGCCAAAGCCCTTGTAACGCAGTAGATGCGGCAAAATCAGCAAACCCTTGTGGTTCAAAATGCAGCAAGCTTTCTTTCACCCAACGCTTCGGCTCATGCGCATGGTGTTCCGCGCGCGGAACACAATGTCGTCATGCAGCCGGTTGTTGGGACTTCTTATCTTCGGTTGCTCCCCCGGACTGGAAGTATTTCTTCATTCTGACTGCGTAGCCAATTATGGCTGAAAGGAGAATGGCCAGTGGCCCGATGATCATAATCGTTAGAGTGTATCTCCTGTGCCAAAGCAGATCACCCCGGGCATCCATCGGGAGTTGGTTGCAGTAGTGCCCGGCCCACCAGACCGCCGCGACGGTGCTGGCGTAGAGCAGAAGTATGCCTCGACCGTGCCGCTTGATCCAGAACCTCACGCCGGTGAAGAAGACCGTGACAAAGATCATCCCGATGACCGTGAATATCCCTATGATTGGCATCTTATTTCTCTTCCTGTTCAACGCTGTTGTTGGCGAATCCGTCGGATTCTGTGATTCCCGGCCCTCTCCTGGCGGAAGAGGGGAACATGGTTTGCGCTTTCCCACTCGTCAACCTTTCGCGTCGCCGTTCGCGTCCACCGACTCTTCCTCTGTTCGGTAGACGATAGCGGGCGACGAGAGCGGATCACGATTTCCTTCGGCCGTTCCTGTCTCTATTCTCTCGCCAACAGGTGAATGATACAATCAACTAACTCCTTATTCATAAGAACTTACGCCGTTTGCTGCATGTTGAATGCCGGATATAGGATGAATCATGAGGTATACATGGCTGGGCATACTCAGTGCTATTCGCTGATGTTATAGAGATAGTACACGCTTTCCACAAAATAGTACAAAGAGCTAATATTTAGTACTCATTGCTCTTCATAGTGAATAATGCAGGCTGCGGAACTCATTATTGGAGGGCGAAGCTCCTGCTGAGCTATTCATCTAAAATGGAAGAGTAGCATAGCGGGGCTTCGCCTTCCAAGAGCGGTGCCACCGCTACAAGTGGCGACAATGCCTGCGGTGCCGCAGCGAAGGCTGCAAGCAGTGGGTTCACGGGCCGTCACAGCAACTTGCGTTCAGAAAGATGTTGATATTCACCGTGAGCTGTTCTAAACGGTTCCGCTCAATGTGACAATGAAAGAGGTTGAGCGATGCAGTACGGACATTTTGATGACAATAAAAGAGAATATGTAATTACTAAACCCGACACCCCAAGGCCCTGGAGTAATTATCTCGGCAGTGCCGATTTCGGATCGGTTATCACCAATCATGCGGGCGGATACACCTTTTATAAATCGGCAGCACAGGGGCGCCTGTCTCGTTTTCGCTTTAATGGACCTACCTCTGATATGCCAGGCAAATACATCTATCTCCGCGATAATGAATCGGCAGACTTCTGGTCCAACGGCTGGATGCCGGTCAGAAAGGATATTGAGGCCTATGAATACGAATGCCGTTTCGGAACAGGGTATGCCTGCCTCGACACCGCTTTTGCCCATATCCGCACGCAAACCTCATATTTCATCCCGATGGGCAAGACCTACGAGGTCTGGCAGGTCACACTGACTAATGAAGACAGCCGGGAGAGAACCATCAGCGCTTTTCCTTTTATTGAAACCCAGAATAACTGGAACGCTCTCGACGACGGAATGAATCTGCAGTACACCCAGTACATTGCCAAGGCAGAGGTTGAAGGCAACATGATTGATCTCGGTTCCAATATCAATATGCCGGAAGACCCTGAACACTTTGAAAATAAAGATCAAAAACGTCATATGTTTTTTATTCTTCACGGGGCCGATGCGTCCGGGTTTGACACTGACCGCGAAATGTTTCTCGGTGATTACGGGTCCTACGGCGATCCGGAAGCGGTGGTACAGGGACGCTGCAGCAATAGCGTTGTCAGTGGTGACAACCCCTGCGGAGCCTTTCAGGTGGATATGAAACTGGCAGCCGGGGAGAGCCGTTCATTCATCTTGCTATTTGGTGTCGGACGGGCTGTCAAAGAGGGACAAGAAGCCGTCTCAGAAATGGAAAATACGGCTCAACAGCATGCCGCCCTTGACCGCGTTAAGGACTACTGGCACTCAAAACTGAACACGCTGTTCACAGAGACTCCGAATGAGCTCTTTAACAGTATGGTAAATACCTGGGCTCCCTATAATAACTTAATGACCTTTTACTGGTCACGCACGGCTAGCCTCGTATACGCGGGCGAACGCGATGGTTTGGGCTTTCGCGACACCGTACAGGATATTTGCGGTACGGCGGGACTCATCCTGGAAGAATCACGCAAGCGCCTCGAGCTTATGATTACGGGGCAGCTGGCTAACGGCGGTGCCATGCCTGTGGTCAAGCCCTTTGCACACCGGCCGGGACACGAACAAGAAGCCGACCACTACCGTGCCGATGATGGTCTGTGGTTTTTCAATGCCATACCCGAATATGTGAAAGAATCCGGTGATCTGGACTTTTACAACAAAGTGCTGCCCTACGCCGACATAGGGGAAGACACCGTCTTTGGCCACTTGCGCCGGGCCATAGAATTCAATCTGGAACGCTGCGGTAAACACGGCATCCCCTGTGGCCTGGCGGCTGACTGGAATGACTGCATCCGCCTCGGAGAACACGGAGAAAGCATTTTTGTAGCCTTTCAGCTTCGCCTTGCACTTCGGGAGTATACAGATATAGCGCAACGCTTAAACGAGACGGATGAGGCCCGCTGGGCAACTGAACAACTGGCCGGGCTGGATGCCATTCTGGACGCGCACGCATGGGATGGTGAATGGTTTATGCGAGCCTATCGCGCCGACGGCTTTAAATTCGGATCACATGAAAGTGAAGAAGGTAAGATTTTCATGAATCCTCAGACGTGGGCCGTTTTGAGTGGTCACGCCACCGGTGAAAGAGCTGAACAGATTATGGAGTCCATGAATAAACATCTGCTTACAGAATACGGCATCATGGTATGTACGCCGCCGTATCTTACCACCGATGCGGAGATCTGCCGGGCGCGGCTGATGAATCCCGGCATGAAAGAGAATGGCGGTGTTTTCAACCATACACAGGGATGGGCGGTGATGGCGGCTGCCGAGCTCGGAATGAATGATCTGGCATGGCAGTATATGAGTGCTGTCATGCCTGCCAATTTCAATGATAATGCCGAAGTGCGGGAAGTAGAGCCCTATGTAGTCTGCCAAAGCACGCACAGCAGTTCCAGCCCCCGATACGGCAGCGGGCGCGTTTCCTGGCTATCAGGTTCCGCCGTCTGGAACTATTATGCCATGACGCATGCCATTCTGGGCATTCAACCGGCTTATGAAGGTCTCAAGCTCGATCCATGCCTCCCTTCTGATTGGCCTGAAGTAAACGTTCAGCGCACCTTCCGTGGAAAACATTTTCAGATTGTTATCAGAAACGGTAAAAAAGGCAAAGGTGTCCGGCAGGTGACCCTCAACGGAGAGGCCATCGAAGGGAATGTCATCACCATGGACAAAGCAAAAGAAGACAATCGCGTGGAAGTAGCGCTGCTTTAACCAGTAGTTTTGTCAAGCGTTTTCAGATCGACGGCACCGTATAATGCGGCAACTTCTTCACTGGAAAGATAACGCCATGCACCCTGCTTCAGGCCGTCCAGCTTCAGCGGCCCCATTTCGATGCGCATGAGGCGTACAACGGGGCTTTCACAGGCATTAAACATGCGGCGAATCTGACGCTTCTTGCCCTGGTTGAGGGTCACCCGGTATTTTATCATTCCCGGCTTACGCCGGCCACCGTCTTCCTGGATATCAACCACCTTCAGCAGTTCAGATTCATCCCGTATTCCCGATTTCATCAGTTGACGACTCTCACTATGAACAGCTTTGGATGACCAAACCCAATACACTTTTTCGACATGATGGCGCGGATGAATCAATCGCTGCACGAGTTCGCCATCATTGCTGAGCAGTAAGAGTCCTTCACTATCGTAGTCCAGACGTCCGGCTGTATAAATACGTTCCGGCACACCAGATATATAATCGAGGACGATGCGCCGGCGCTGAGGATCCCGTGAAGAGCATAACACTTCCCGAGGTTTGTTAAAGAGAATGTATACCTTTGTCTGCTGTTGAACCGTACGGCCCTTAAAACAGACCGAATCGACTTCAGGATCGACCGTCACACCGAGCTGTGCAGCCCGCACGCCATTGACAGTGATTTCACCGGATTCGATCAAAGTCTCACAAAAACGGCGAGACCCCAGACCGCAATCAGCCAGGTATTTTTGAAGCCGTATATTATTCTTCGGACTTGGTTTTGGGGAGGCCAACTCCACGGTCTCCTTCTTTCCACTGACCGCGCTTCTTAAGCAGTTCAACTCGCTCGAACCTTTTTAACACATTACGTTTCACCATAATCTTACTGGCAGAACGCAAACTTGAATGCATTGTCATACTACTACTCCATTTCCAAAAGCAATGAATGCGGTAAGGTGCAGAAAAACATCAGGTTTGTCAAAGAAATCTCGAAAAAATATAGCGTGACTAAAAAAATGTCATTCTTCAGACGCGCCCTAAATCCCACCGAATGACGCGCAGTTTTTCATGCCGGTTGCTGCCGTCAGCGATTCGTTGATCGACGCACTGCCGGCAAAAATCTGCAACATCCGCAGCTTTGCACGCCAGGCCGGAACGCGAAACCACATTGTCCAAACCGTGCAGGGCAATGATGTCGACCTGTTCTTCAAGACAGATGCGCACGGCAACGCCCATTAACTTCTTCAGTATTTGAAAAAATAACAGTTCATAAACAGACGAAGACGTGTATGTACGAAGGTCTGCCATGCAGCATTTTTCGCCGAACGTAACAGAGTTTATAATCCGTACCCCTCCATAGGATGACACTTCATTGAAGCGCGAATATCGATACGACTTCTCAGCCGATGCGGATATCGATAAAGACCGTAGAGCTGCATTCAGCTCAGCATCTCTTACGAAACGTCTATGTTCAGCACAGTAAAAAGCAAGCGCTTTTACCGTCTCCATCTCAAAGGCTTCAGGACAACGACCAAACAGCTCCTCGAAACGCTCACAGAGGCAGTCAGTCCAGACATCCAGATCACTCCGTATACTTTGCGCTTCAGCAAACATTATTCCCGGCCTATCATCCCTTCCACTTCACTCAAAAACTGATGCACATCCCGAAATCTTCTGTAGACCGATGCGAAACGGACATAAGCCACTTCATCCAAATCTTCAAGCCGCTGCATGATTTTGCGCCCGATATCAATGCTGGGTACTTCGCGGTCGTGTTCAGATTCCAATTCATTGATCACCTGATCCACGAGGCTCTCAATAACCCGCGTACTGATGGGCCGCTTCTCACAGGCGCGTTCAATGCCGCTGAGCAGTTTATTACGGTCGAGTTCCTCGTGACGACCATCACGCTTCACTACGCGCAAACCCGTCTTGACGACCTCTTCATACGTCGTAAAGCGGTGACCGCACTTCTGACAGATCCTACGCCTTCGAATGGCAGCACCATTCCGCACCATTCGGCTGTCCACAACCTTATCTTCAAGATGTACACATTTAGGGCAACGCATAAGCTCACCACGAACGCACTGTATAAAAATAATCCCCGACGGTCAACGTCGGGGATTACTCAATCAATGAGTCAACTGTTATTTCTTCTTGCCGACCTTCTTGGCGGCTTTTTTCTTTACAGGAGCTTTTTTAGCAACTTTCTTCGCCACTTTCTTGGCTACCTTCTTAGCCGGTGCCTTTTTAGCTACTTTTTTGGCAACTTGCTTCGTTTTTTTGACAACTTTTTTCGCCACTTTCTTGGCTACCTTCTTAGCCGGCGCCTTTTTAGCTACTTTCTTTTTAGCCGGAGCTTTTTTAGCAACTTTCTTCGCCACTTTCTTGGCTACCTTCTTAGCCGGTG
>CAYXEW010000001.1:0-6139 GCA_964464115.1 uncultured Verrucomicrobiota bacterium | reverse complement strand
CCTTCTTAGCGACTTTCTTATTAGTAATTTTTTTTGCTACTTTTTTTGCCGGAGCTTTTTTAGCGACTTTCTTCTTTGTTTTTGCAGGCATCTTATTCCCCTCATCCGAGCTTCATTGCTCTGTTGGTTCTGTTTCGTTCACCTATTCCTGATCAGCACGAGCTAATTAAACATTCCGTACCGACTGTTTAGTTAATACATCCTATTCCGTGAACTTTCAAAAATAAAAAATGAATATAACGAGTTATTAACAACCGCCTAATTATGTAGGCATATTGCTATAATTGTACAATCAAACGGATTAGGTGATCGTGCGATGCTCCTCGGCCGTCATGATGGCGTCGAGGGCGTCGACCGCAGCATCCAGCTGATTATTAATAATTACATACTGATACTCATGCCGGCGACTGATCTCATCAGCTGCGTTCTGTATGCGCTGAGCGATAATATCCGCATCATCTTTGGCCCGTTTTTCCAGGCGTTCTTTCAATGCCTGCATCGATGGCGGCATAATAAAGACATCCACATAACCTCGGCACAATACATGATCCGGCGGCAGGGCTTCCAATGCTGTACGAATGTGTTCAGCCCCCTGAACATCAATATCCATAATACAGTGAAACCCATCACTCATTTGCGATTCCACTTGTTTTCTCAGTGTCCCGTACCAGTGCCCGTGCACCTGCGCATATTCTAAAAACGCATGCTGCTCTATACGTTGCCGGAAAGTCTCTTCATCCATAAAATGGTAATCTACACCGTCCACCTCTCCCTTACGGGCCTTCCGTGTAGTACATGAAATGGAGTAGCGAAGATCGCGGCGACGCGCCATCAGCCGATGGCAGAGTGTGGTCTTACCCGCACCGGAGGGTGCGGATACGACGACCAGAAGAGAGCGCGCTGTTTCTATGCCCGTCCATTCATCCCGCTCGCAACTATTCGACATTCTGCAACTGCTCCCTTATTCGCTCGAGCTCAGTTTTAAAGCTGACCACATGACCGGTTATCTCAATATCCGAAGACTTGGAGGCTATTGTATTAATTTCACGAAACATTTCCTGAGCCATAAAATCCAGAGCCCTGCCGTTGGATTCGCGTGATTTCATCATTTGCGAGGCCTGTCGGCAATGACTTTTAAGACGGATAATTTCTTCTGTAATATCGGTGCGATCGGCATAGAGCAGCAGCTCTTTTCTGAAATCCTCTCGGCTTGGATCTCCTTCCCATCCCGCTTCCTGCAGCCGTTCAACAAGTTTATTCCGGTACTGATTAAGGGCTACCCGACTTCTCTTTTCAATCTCTCCGGCCACTACCAACAGTTTTTTCAGACGTGCTTCCAGGTCTTTCTGTAGCGTCCGTCCTTCGCGCACACGCATGGCCACCAGTTTTTTCAGTGCCGACAACAGAGCTGCTTCCATGACAGACCACACATCAGCAGCCTTTTGGACCGGTGGTTGAAAAAAGACTACATTAGGCAAGTTTAGCAGAATTTCACCCGGAAAATGTTCGTCGAGACCATTTTTCTTTGCAGCAGCTTTCAGTTTGAGAATATATGCATCGGCGAGATCTTCGTCGATATGAATTGATTTCTTTCTGGCCTCGGAAGTCCAGTGCAATTGTATATCACCGCTGACTCTGCCACGGCTGATGGTGCGGCTGATCAACTCCTGCACCTGATGTGTCAGTGCCGTAAACTCACGCGGACAGGAAACCTGTACATCCAGCTGCTTTCGGTTCAGCGAGTTTAATTCCACTTCCACACGCAAGCCTTTATCTGTTGCAACACCTCTGCCATAGCCTGTCATACTGCGAAGGGCCATATCCTTACTCCTTGAGTCTCTTCATTGGGGCTTTCCCGCCCATTTATACTTGCCTTCCATGCGCATTTTTCCAGGCAGCCATCTGCTGGACATCCTTATCACCCCGCCCGGACAGATTGATTATCAGCAAGTCATTTTTGTCATATTCAGGCGCACACTTCAAGACGTGAGCGATGGCATGCGATGTCTCCAGAGCCGGTAGAATTCCCTCATGCCGTGCCAGCCAGTCGGCCGCATCGACGGCTTCCTCATCACTCACATGACAGTATTCGGTGCGGCCCTGGTCATACAGATAGCAGTGTTCAGGGCCGACAGCTGCATAATCCAGCCCGGCACTGACCGAGTGCGTATTAAGAATCTGGCCATCCGTATCCTGCAACACATACGTCCGCGTACCCTGCAGCACTCCCAGCTTACCGCCGGCAAAGCGGGCCGCATGTTCACCATCCTTAATTTGTGTACCTCCGGCTTCGACTCCGATCATTCTGACGGCTGAGTCTTTGAGGAACGGGTAAAACAGGCCGATCGAATTACTCCCCCCCCCTACACACGCAACCAGCTGAGTGGGTATCCGGCCCTCTGCCTTCAGTATCTGCCGCCGTGCCTCACGACCAATGACACTCTGAAAATCTCGCACCATCATCGGGTACGGATGGGCACCCAGTGCTGAACCCAATACGTAATGAGTGTTCTTCACGTTAGTCACCCAGTCGCGCATCGCCTCGCTGATCGCTTCCTTCAACGTCTGCTGACCGGCCGTGACCGGGACTACTTCCGCCCCCATCTGGCGCATGCGATACACGTTCAGAGCTTGGCGTTCCATATCGACAGCGCCCATATACACGACTGTTTCCATACCGAACATAGCCCCGACAGTAGCGGTGGCTACCCCGTGCTGTCCTGCGCCCGTCTCTGCAATAATACGACTTTTACCCATTCGCCTGGCGAGCAGCGCCTGCCCCATGCTATTGTTTATTTTATGGGCCCCCGTGTGGCACAGATCCTCGCGCTTGAGATAAATCCGGACTCCCAGCAGATGCGACATGCGCTCTGCATAGGTCAACGCCGTCGGGCGGCCCACATAGGCTCTCAGATAATAGGCCAGTTCTTTTCTAAAGGACGGGTCCCGCTTGGCCTTGCGGTATTCAATAATCAGTTCATTGAGCGGAGCCATCAGCGTTTCAGGAACATACATTCCCCCGTAGGCCCCAAAATAGCCGCGAGCATTCGGTGCTTTAACTGTTAGTTGTTTCGACATTGCTCTATAAAATCCTTCACTTTTTTTAAATCTTTAACGCCGGGGCTGCTTTCCACCCCCGAACTCACATCTACGCCCCAAGGCTTGACCTTGTCGATGGCCTCTCTAATATTCTCCGGATTCAAGCCGCCTGCAAGCAACACTCTGCGATTGATAGAGGCTACCAGCTCACCAGCCCTGCCCCAGTCACATACCTTTCCGGTTCCCCCCGGCGCATTTGAAGTGTAGCTGTCCACCAGAAATGCGTCAACATCGTACCGTACCAACTGAGCTGCGGTGATACAGTCCAGATGCACAGCTTTCCATACCTTCCTGTCAAACTGACGGCAGCTCGCTGCATCTTCTGATCCGTGCAGTTGCAGCACATCGAGACGGCCGGCTTCGGCAAAGGCCTGGATCTCTTCGGGGGTCTGATCAACAAAGATACCGACGCGTTTCACCGTTTTGCAATCGACAGAGGCGAACTGCCTAAGCCGCTCCAGGGGTACAAAACGACCAGAGCCCGGCCAGCAGATGAAACCCATCGCATCGGGCTGGAGTGCCGACACAGCCGTGAGATCCCGTTCGTTGGTGATGCCGCATATTTTAATAAACAAAATAGCTCCTTAATCGGAGATTGTTTGAGTAAATAAGTAGGTAAAATAGCATGGCGTTTAGCCAATTACAAGCGTTGTAAGTGTTCAGAGTTCAGGGGTTCAGAGTTCGGTGAATTGACAAAATAACTGAGCCCCCCAGCACCGACAGGGGGCTCAGTTAGTATGCCAATTCACCAGCAAGTATTTACCATGAAAATTCCCTAGTTTACCGGTGATAAGGCTGGTAGCATGAAGTAAATGGCAGAGGGGACGGATTCTGCTCTTTGATCTCTGGAGAAAAAGAAAAAACCACGGAGAGCACTGGGGCACAGGGATGAGAACTTTTATGGAGAAAGTTGTTACAAAAATACCGCTGAGAACACGGGGCGGAGAATCAGATTACCTCAAGTATTGGCTGCAGCGACCAGCCTCTGAGCGGCTGAATGCCCTGGAAGAGATTTGTCAGGAATATAACTCTTGGAGGTATACTGATGCTGAACAAAGACTTCAAAGAGTTGTTCATATTATTAAGCAGGCATAATGTCGATTATCTTGTGGTAGGCGGATATGCTGTGGCATTTCACGGCTACCCGAGATATACCAAAGATATTGATATCTGGATTTCGCGGGAACGCGATAATGTTCAGAAATTGCTGAAATGTCTGGATGATTTCGGGTTCGGTTCTCTCGGGCTTAAGGCTGAAGATTTTATGGAGGGGGATCATGTGGTTCAGTTGGGATATCCGCCCCGGCGCATCGATTTGATTACAGGCATTGAGGGCTTGAATTTTCAGGTGGCTTATGAGCGACGTAAAACGCTGGATATAGAGGGATTACACATCTGCTGCGTTGATCTGACTGACTTAATCGAAAGCAAACGAATCGCCGGCCGTCTTCAGGATCTGGCCGACATCGAAAAACTGAAACTGAAAGGCTGAAGAAAGTGCTTAAGCTTTGATGCGCTCTGTGGTAAAAAAATCGACCACGGAACACACTGGGTCACAGGGAATAGGGGAAAATTATGAAGACGTGATTAATCCAGTTGCATCGGATTAATCGATGGGAGTGGGAAACCGCCTCCGCGTTCTGCCAATCCAATGGCGGTGGAAAAGGTACCACCCAAAGAATCTTGCACTCTTTCATTTATTGGGATGCTTACACAGCTTTTCATATTGCTTTTTTCAGGCCTTGATTATCTTCAACCATAGCACGACAACGGCTCATGCTGGGTGGATGACCCCTACTCAGTAATTGGCTGATCTGTCTGTTTTCCGTCCGTATGAAATCATCTCTCCGCTGTGCTCACTGACACCTTTGACAAGTGCGGCTTTCTAGGCGGCCCTCTGCCGTGTAGACATTGGTGCCGTGATCGAGCAAGAGGATTTACTGTTTGACCATGACCGTTCTTAAAGGTGCCTTTTTGTACCAAAAAAAATATGTTTAAGCCGTTTTTATGCCACTTGAGATAGGTTAATACATTCCATTACAATCACTTACACAGGTCCGACCCCAGGGGGCCAGACCCCAGGGGGCCAGGGGGAACCTCAGGGGACGACCGGAGGGCTCCTTGAGATTCTGCTTGCCTCTTCAACCTCTAAGTCGCTATCGTCACACCATAAAAAAGCTATTTCAGAACAATACCAGTGGGTGTGTGCCCGTTTGCCTTAAAAGCGATTTCTTAGAAAATCAAAGTAGCTAGTAGAAATGAAAAAAATGACTCCAAAAAAAACTCTCCTACCCCAACGGCCTGCCCCGCTGTCAGTCGCCCCTATTGAGCAAAAAGACGAATATAGCTGTGGGGCATGTGCACTTCGTGCGCTGTACCGCTTCCACAAAATCCGTGGTGCAAAATGGTGGATTGAACAACAACTCGGTGTTCACGAGTCAACTCCACTTCTGCCCGAGCCACTCCGCCGCAAAGCAGAAGAGTGGTTTGAAAAAAACGGTTGGGATTTTAAGGGTAGTTGGCCACCTGATGTTTTTGCGCTGCTTCGCCTGGATTGTTTTAAGGCCACGCCGCTCTCCTATGAGATTACTCCCCGGCTCCGGGACAAATTTGACAGGGAAATAGCAGAGGGTAATCCCATGCTTTGTCTGATTGGGTCTGTTGGGTCTGGGTCTGAAAGCGAGCTGCATTGGCTTCTTTTGACCGGGACCACCGACAGAGGTCCTGTCTTTACCTGTTCCGGCAGGGGAAGATGGACTCCCGATTGGGAATATTTCCGCAACACCACGGGAGCAGTCATTTCCATTCAACCTGGAGTGGAGACTAAAAAACTTGTCCAAAGTCGAACAAAGGAAAACGTAGGATCAAGACCATTCAGAAGCTATCTGGGAGGTTGGGAGCAGGGGTTTCGCTTTAGTTGCCGATATATGGGGGCATCCGTGCCTACCTGGATTCGAAACATGGGCAGCAGCAAGTGAGAGATCGATGATTCTGGGCTCTGAGGGGTCAGAGTACCAGGAAGAAGTCAACGGTAAATTTT